>CAIWVL010000173.1 GCA_903916085.1 uncultured Spartobacteria bacterium | reverse complement strand
GGCAGCCGCTGGCGCAGGAAAGTCGGTACGTCGAGATCCTGTCCATCCACAATGGTGGGGTCGGTTTTTTCAAAACGACCACCGCGGTTGGGCGCCTCAAAACGCATCTGCTCCTGAGCGCCTTCTTTGGAACGCTTGAGCGAATTTTCGCGTGGCGGCACAGCGACGGGCTCGCTTACTGAAACTGGCGCAGGTTCCGTTACAACGGGAACTGGCTCTGGCGCGAAAACCGGAGGTTCCTGATGAGAAACTGGGGGTGGCACTACTTCAGATGGCGTATGAACGGCATTGGCGGCATTGGCGGCTGCCAGAGCAGCCATGCGCTCACGGATGTTGAACCGACTGCTGGACGGCTCCATGGAAGGATCCAGTCCCACAGGATCAGGCTCCGGAGGAGGCGCTGGAATTTCAGTTTGAGGGGCGGCTGCCTGCAACGCGGCTTCACGCCTGCGCTCTTTAGACAACTCAAAGGGTGGAGTGGGCGTGGAACGCGCCGTTGCCGGGGGCGGAACAGGCTCGTGGAACGGAGACGCCTCAGAAGCGACAGGCACCTCGAATGCGGCTGGCTCAGGTTCAGGATCAGGCGCGTTATAGCGCTCCTGAACTTTCTCGGGTTCGGGTGCCAATAAATCCGCAGAGAGCGTGATTTGAGGTGGCACATCTCTCCACTCCGAAGCCACTTCGTGTAAAGGAACCGCCTCAGGAATGTGAACCACATGAGAAATTTCCCGATGCGAAAAAGACTCCTCGTAGGGGGGGGCCACATGCACCTCAGGCTCAAGCTCCTCCAGTTGCACATGGACCTGCGTCGGCAACTGTACCGGTGCAGGAAAAGGCGTTGGGTTGGGAGCAGACGCGAGTGTTGCGCTTGAAGGCGCAGCGCTCAGGGCTACACCGCTGGCTGGCTCGCCGGGGATCCCCGCCAACAAAGTTACCGACACTGCGCCGCTCAAGAGTGGGTCCACCGCCGCTCCAAAAAACAGGCGCACATCCGGAGAAATACGCTCGGTGACTTCACGCATGAGCGCCTGCACCTCGGACCAGCGCATGTCGGGGCCTCCGGCCACGTACACCCATAGACGCGAAACGGATTGCAGGGCACCGCTGGCGTCGAGCAGTGGGTTGGCGAAAGCGCGAGCCACTGCGGCACGGGCGCGTTCTTCACCATCAGCCGCGCCATAGCCAAAGAGGGCCGTGGATCTGGGCTCGGCGACCGTGGAGGCGATTTCGTCCAGACCGCTGTGCATAACATTCCGACGACGTGTCATCGCGGTCATCGCGCGAACGGCTTGAGCTAGGAGAGAATCGACTGCTTCAAAGGCGTCTTCGATGCCGGAGGAAGGGTCGGCGACGGCTGGCATCCGGTCATTTTCAAAACAGATGACGAGGTCGGCGTGGGCACGCAGAGCATCCAACGCTTCGAGCGCCTGTTCGCGTCGGCGACGGCCTTCAAAAGTAAAAGGAAGCGTTGCGAAGACGGCCACGTGGGCCCCCTGTTCGCGGGCAGCCTTTGCAATGCAGGGCGTGGCACCCGAGCCCGTACCGCCACCAAGGCCCGCGAGAAGGACAACGAGAGAAGCGCCTGCGAGGCGTTCTGCGACTTGAGTGATACTTTCGAGAGCGGCGGCCCGGCCCAGTTCAGGGTCGCCTCCGGCTCCAAGGCCGCGAGTCAAGCTCTGGCCGAGAACGATGCGCGCGGGCGTTGCGGCACTGGAAAGAGCGCGCGCGTCTGTATTGGCTGCGAGCAACTCGACATTCGCCAAGCCATCCCGGGTCAACCGGTCGACGGCGTGAGTTCCGGCACCACCGATACCAAGGACTTTGACCTTCCACTCGGAATGGCCCTCGTGGGTTCTAGTAAGCTCAATCATTTTCAGAGTGGGGTAAAAGGCTTGGAGCTAGCGAGTCCACGGCCAACGGATCAAGGTACCAAACGATTTCTTAGATTCAACGGGCTGCATGACTTGCGCGTACTTAATAAGGCCAATCGCCGCCGATAACTGGGGATTCTCGTAAGCAGACGCCGGGCCTGACATCGCGTGGGCATGCGTGAGTCGAACCGGCACCCCAAACACCTCTCCAGCAAGCTCGTCAATCCCCTCAATCAAGCTACAGCCGCCGGTCAAAAGCACGCCCCCACCAAGATAACGCAACGCCTTTACCGCGTCCAATTCGCGCTTTACGAGTTCGAAAGTCTCCCGCACCCGGCAGGCCATGATGGTATTAAGCATCTTGCGCTCCACAACGCACCCCGCAAAACCAGCCTCCGGCTTCAGCACAACGCGCCCCGCAGCGGCCTCTCCCGAGAGCAACACGGCACCTTCCTGAACCTTAAGCCACTCGGCTCGCGCTAACGGCAACCTCAGTCCCAAAGAAATGTCGCTACTGATGTGGTCGCCGCCCACGGCAAGACTACCGCAAACCGTCACCGATCCTTGGCTGTAGGCAATGAAATCTGTGGTCCCCCCCCCCATGTCGATCATCACCGCACCGGCGTTTTTTTGGTCAGCGTTGAGCACCACCTGGGCCGCCGCCACAGCGTTAAACACGGGCAACGTGACTTCCACATCGAGCTCTTTGACACACCGAATCGAATTAGCGATGCGCTTAGAAGAACCGTGGACGATTTGAAAATCTGCCTCCAGGCGGCTGCCCTGAAGCCCCTCGGGATTGAGTACCTCGTCCTGACCGTCCACGTAGTAATGTTGAATAATGGAGTGCAAGAAGCAGTGATCAATGGGAAGTTGCACCTTCCGGGCAGACTCCTGCACCTGCTGGATGTGGGAGGCGTAAACCTCGCCCTGCGTCTCAGGAATGAGCACAGAACCACGGCTTTGCAGAGACTTAATGTGCCCTCCAGACACCCCCAGGTAGACGGAGCGAATGTCCACATCACTGGAGGCTTCAGCATCCGCAATAGCCTCGCGCACACAGCGCAACGCGGTCGCTAAATCGACGATCTCCCCCTTGCGCACGCCGCGCGAGGGAGTCAGACCGACACCCATAATGTGAATCGGCTGGTTTGGACGCGCATCGCCCACCACCACCGCTACCTTCGAGGTGCCAATTTCTAATCCAACTACAATCTGCTCTTTAGCCATGGGGGGTGAAAAGTTTCCGCAGCGATTCGTTTGGGGGCAAACTTCCCGGGTCAACCTGCGAGGGGTTCTCCGGCTGTTTGAGTGGCGGTTTCGTTTGAGGAGCAGCCTTGGGTTTGTCAGCCTTGGGCTCAAAACGGTCCCGTTCCACACTCCGCTCAATCTTGGGCGCGGCTTCCGAAACCTTAGGCGTGGCGTCCGTCGCACGCACGGCCTTGGGCGGGCGTACAGGCTCTGAGTCGGCGTCGTCGTCTCGCGTGGCTACACGGCGTTTCGGCTTCTCCGCAATCGGACGCTCAGCAGGAGCTGGTAGGGGCGTCGAAGTGGTGGTGAGACGCGCCATTTTGAAAGGAGACGGAGGCTCCGGCTGAGCCACGCGCGGGGCGGGCTCGGGTTCTTTGCGTGCGGTAACCGGGGCGGAAGGTGCGCTCCGGAGTGCGGGCACTGCCGCAGGGGCGGACGCAGCGGGCACCGAGGCTACTTTACCTTGGGGCGGCTTCGCTTTACCACCTTTCGGCTCTGGCACCACCGGAGGCGGCGGAGGCGTGGGTGCAAGGACGATGGGCACCGTGCGTTCCAGCATCAGATTCACCGACTGAAACTCACGTTGCATGGGCTCAACGTAATCAATAATCTGCCGCAACCGGGATAATTGCCCCTCCAGGTTGTCGAAACCAAAAGTCACGCGGGCACGACGTTGGTCGGTCACGAGCAAGCAATACCCTTTGCTCACGTCCACGACGCGTGGCTGCCAGCGGATATCCTCAGCCGTGAGCCGGATCAACTCGATGGCCGACAGGGCCTCTGCCGTGGGTAGTTTCTGGCCGGGCGCCACGTCTTCCATGACGACGCCTACGAGGACTGGGAGAGCGAGATGCTCGGGGAGCACCTTACGGGTACGCATGACGTAGCCTCGGGTATCGACGAGGAAAGCGCGGCCATCGACGCCGAGTTCGGTGTCGGCGGTGGGCGCCACCCAAGCCACGGGTTGGCGCTCAGAAATACGCACATCAATGCGACTCGGCAGCACCCGCCGCACCTCAACATGTTCCACTTGTGGGAGCAAATCCAAAGCCTTTCGCGCCTTGGCAAGGTCAACGGTAAAAATGTTGCGTCCGTCCTGAATCTCCATGAGTTCAAGGACTTGAGCGCGCGTGAGCAACCCATCGGTGGTGACGCGAATGTCATCCAAAGCGTAGGTTGGGTTTTCCCAAATAAGGCGATTGACGAGAGCCTTACCTCCGAACGCGACACCTCCCAAGCTAGCCACGAGAAGGACTACCTTGAGGATGTTACCCATCTTCTTGCGAGTCTGGCGGCGCTGCTCGCGATCTGGGCGCGCAGTGACCTCCAGCACGCTGCTCTGCGGGCGGCGGGCCCCGGAGCGCTTGATGCGGCGGTTAGCTGTAGAATTGGAGTTAGAAAAAAAGCTCATCTCGCTGATTGTCTTTGCAACGAACGGTTTATCACTTCCGCACAAAGCTGAGCGTAGGAAATTCCCGCAGCTGCTGCCGCCTCCGGCAACAGGCTGACCTGCGTCATACCCGGTATCGTGTTTATCTCAAGCACTACGGGACCCGTTTTTTCGCCTAACAGAATATCTACCCGGGAATACACCTCCAGACC
This sequence comes from uncultured Spartobacteria bacterium, assembly GCA_903916085.1. Lineage (GTDB taxonomy): Bacteria > Verrucomicrobiota > Verrucomicrobiia > Chthoniobacterales > Chthoniobacteraceae > Chth-196. The sequence continues at coordinate 15,424 of CAIWVL010000173.1, read as the reverse complement.
AAGAGCCCGGTGCGCTGCTAGAGCAATTTCTTGCACGCGCAATGCCACGGAAGGTTCCAGGGGTGCGGGACACCAATGATCCGCCCCCGCTGCCTGCGGGTTCAAAAACGGGTATTTGTTTTTAAAGTCGTAGAATCCCTGTTTGGGGCGAATCTCGACAACGGGCAACGCCTGGTCTCCGAGAATGCCCACAGTGAGTTCACGGCCTTCGACGTACGCCTCAACCAAGACTTCCTGCGTGTAGGCGCGCACATCGTTGAGACGCGCGGCGACTTCGGCCTGCTCGCGTACGATGTACACGCCATGACTCGAGCCCTCCCTGGGGGCCTTCAGCACATAGGGAAGCTCAAGCGTAGGAAGGGCTGCCCCCTCAAGCACCTCAAAAGCGGCCGTGGGCACACCGTGTTGCTGCAAGCGCCGTTTGGTCGCGATCTTGTCGATGGCGAGTTCGCTCCCCGCAATCCCCTCCCCCGTGTACCACACGTCGCGCGCCTCAAGCATACGCTGAAGCTGGCCGTCCTCTCCGAAGGTGCCGTGAATAACGTTGAAGGCCAGAGCCACATCCGAGGGCAGCTCAAAATCTGGTCCGTTTACGTTCACCTCAAAGACTTCCGCCCCGAGGCCACGCAGGGCCGCAGCCACCCCGGCTCCTGAAGCAAGAGACACCGGCCGTTCCGAACCCGGGCCGCCCATGAGCACCGCAATGCGTTTTCCCCGCACCCATCGCACAGCAGCTTCGTTGCTAAGCATAAAGTCCTTTCTCTTCGCCCACGATTTGCACCTCGGTCTCGAGCACGATGCCGCGCCCGTCCAACGCGGCAGCCTTCACTTGTTCAATGAGCGCCAACATTTCCGAGGCACTCGCATTGCGTTCGTTCACTAAAAAATTGCCGTGTACCTCCGACACCTTAGCCCCACCAACGCGCGTCCCCTTCAGGCCAAGCTCTTCAATAAGCCGCCCGGCAGGCACTTGCTCCGGGTTCTTAAAAATACAGCCCGCGCTAGATTCCCGAGGCTGTGAAGTGCGCCGCTTCTGAATGGAAGCCTCGATTCTCGACTCAATTTCTTCTTGAGAGGAGGGACTTCCTGAAAATGTCGCAGAAACCGCGTAGTGATTTTTCAAGAAAGGAACGCTCCGGTAATGAACATCAAGGTCCGCCGGGGTGCGCGTATGGAACTCGCCGTCGCCATCCACATAGCGCAGACTCACCACTTGGGCGAAGGTCTCGGCCCCCATCGCTCCGGCGTTCATGCGCAGGGCCCCGCCCACGTTGCCGGGGATACCTTCAAACCATTCAAACCCGCCAATCCCAGCATCGCGCGCGGCATGAGCCAACTCCTTCTGGCGCACACCCACTCCTGCCGTGATCCGATTTTCGCGCACCTCCAAATGCCGGAACTCCCCTCGGCCCAGGTACACCACTACTCCTCGAATCCCGCCATCGCGCACCAGCAAATTACTACCCCGTCCGATGAGGAAAAGCGGCAAGCCCTGCTCAGTGCAGTGGCGAACAACGCGAGCGAAGCCCTCTTCGGTCTCCGGCTCCAACCAGTACTGAGCGGGCCCGCCAATGCGCAAGGTCGTGTGCTTGGAAAGCGGCTCGTACAAGCGCGCCACGCCCGCTCCCATGAGTTGTTGAAGCGCTTCCAGCACCGCAAGATCCCTCGACAAATGGGTTGCCTGCTCGTGAATGTTACCCGCTCCAAGCGTCACCACGCAGTCGCCTGGTTGCAGAGCGCGACCGACTTCGAGCAACATCTGGGCACGCTCGGGCTGGTAGTGGCCGCCTGCATGCCCTTCCTTCTCCATTTCCTCCACCAGCAGCGCCCCAGTCACCCCTGCCATCGGCGTCTCGTTGGCACCGTAAATCGCGGTAATCCAGACCTCCACCGCATCGGAAAATGCGCGCCCAAATTCCTCCTTCAAAGCTGCCGTCCGGCTATACCGGTGCGGTTGGAACATGACAAATACGCGGCCCAGACCGGCGTTGCGGACTGCCGCGAGCGTCGCACGCACCTCGGTTGGGTGATGGCCGTAGTCATCGACAACCATGTACTGCGAGGAGCGGTACTTGATCTCAAAGCGGCGGCGCGCTCCGCGAAAGCTTTCGAGAGCGCTTGCGATCGTGGCGAAGGGCACGCCCAGTTCGCTGGCCAGAGCAACGACGCCCACAGCGTTACTCGCGTTGTGGCGACCGGGAATGTTGAGCGTCACGGCCCCAAGAGGCACGCCATCGCGAAGCACTCGAAAGTGAGTCTGGAAGGCCTTCAAATGCAAGTCGTCAAACCGGTAGCGTGCCGTGGCGCGTTCCCCAAAGGAAATCGAGCCCGGATGCTCCCCACATAACCGCACCGCATGGACATCATCCGCGCAGTAGAAAACGGTGCCACGTGTGTTTTGGAGTAATTTGCAAAAGACAACGTCGATCGCGGCGAGATCAGCATAAAAGTCGAGATGCTCTTCTTCCACGTTCAGAACCAGTGCGTGCTCGGGGCGATAAAGCGCTAGCGTTCCGTCACTTTCGTCTCCTTCTGCGACGAACCATTCGCCCGCAGCGTCCCAGTGCGCATTCACCCCAAGCACCGGAATTTCCGCGCCCACGTAATGGGAGGGACGCAGCCCACCTGCTCTCAAGACATGTGCGGCCATCGCCGAAGTCGTGGTCTTGCCATGCATCCCGCCGACAAGAATACCGCGTCGAGCCGAAAGCAGGGCCGCAAGTGCTTCTGCCCTGCGCACCATGCGCTTACGCAGGTACATTGCAGATGAAAAGTCGGGGTGTTCCGACCGGATGGCTGAAGAGAAAACCACGAGTTCAGCGTCCACGACCGACTCGGGATGCGCTGGGGTGTGAAAATCAAGCCCCACGGAACGCAACCGGTCTACTTCAAGATTTGTGGCTTTATCGGAACCGCTCACCCGATGACCCAAGGCGAGCAAAAGTGAGGCAATCCCGCTCATGCCGGAGCCTGCAACGCCGATAAGATGAATCCTACGGCAACCGGATTCCAGCCACCCCGCAAGCACCGCCGGATCGTTCCAGGGCGCACTCGTGATTTGTTCGGAACGTTCGGCATGTTCGGAAGGATTCTCGCTCATGGACGCCTCCCTTTTGCGGCCGCGATCAAAACTTGGGCGACGCGCTCTGCCGCGTCATTTGTGGAAAGCTGCGTGCACACGGCTGACATTTTATTGCGTTGAGCGGTCTCGTTTAAGATGCCGGAGATCGCGCCACAAAGGCGCTCCGCAGTGGCATCGCGTTCCGGCAAGAGCACGCCGGCTCCAGCATCACTAAAAATGCGAGCGTTCAAAGTCTGATGATCCTCGGCGGCATAAGGATACGGGATCAGGATCGACGGCAACCCGAAATAAGCGAGTTCCGTGAGCGAGGCCGCTCCCGAGCGGACGACGGCGAGGTCGGCGGCGCAATAGGCGTCCTGCATAGAATGTAAAAACGCGCCGGTCCAAGCGCTGATCCCTGCCTTGGCATAGAAGGCGCGAACTGTCGGTTCGTCGGCGGCACCCGTGACGTGAATGTATTGAGCGACGTTATCGCGCATTTGCACAGCCGCTTCCATCATGGCCATGTTAATGCCTGTTGCGCCCTGGCTTCCGCCCATGACGAGGATTGTCGGGCGCTCTGGCTGGAGTCCAAAGCGCGCCCGGGCCTCGGCCTTGGAAACGTGTCCGTCGCGTAGGGCCTTGCGCACGGGCGTGCCCGTGAGTGTGCAGGCCACCTTTGGAATGCGAGCCGCGCACTCCTTGAACCCGATTAAGAGGCCGCCTGCGAGCCTAGCGTTGAGACGGTTGGCCTTACCGGGAATTGCGTTAGATTCATGTACAAAAACGGGCACGCCCCTCAAGCGTCCTGCAATGATCGGCGCGGTTGAAGTGAACCCGCCCATGCCAAGAACAGCGGCAGGTTGAAAGTCGGCGAACAGGCTGCGACAGTGCACAACACCCTTCGCAAAGCGGCCCATGAACCGGAACGTAGCGAGAGAGATCCCCCGAGGCAGCCCCACACCTGGCAGCCGCTCGATGCGAAACTCGGCGCGCCCCTCGGTTGCGACGGCGTCAATATGCTTTTCGGAGGTGAGAACCATGACCTCATGCCCCAAAGAGTGGAGCACTTCGGCCACAGCAAGACCGGGGAACAGGTGGCCACCCGTTCCGCCCGCAGCGATGGCAAAACGCATCATAGCCGGACCACCTTGTTCTGCACCTGTAGGGCTAATTCCATCTGCTCCATCTGATGTTCCTCCTGCTCCGTCACTCCCTGACGATAGATGTTGATCAGGACACCTACAGATGCGAGACAGAATGCGAGATTAGAACCGCCATACGAGATAAATGGCAACGGAAGCCCTTTATTTGGAAGTAGTTCAGTGGTAACTCCGAGGTTCACCGCAGCCTGCAAGGCGATGAGCATCACGATCCCGATGCCCATGAGGAGCCCAGCCCTGTCACGCGCCTTGGCGGCAATAGACACCCCAGCCAGAATGAACACAAGGTACGCAAGGACGATCCCCAAAGTTCCCACCAAGCCGAGTTCCTCCCCGATGACAGGAAAGATGAAGTCAGTGTGGGCGAATGGTAAATAAAGAAGCTTTTGGCGTCCATTCCCCAAGCCCAGACCCGTAAGTCCGCCACTACCCAAAGCAATCAGGCCCTGTTGGGCCTGGTACGCATCGCCCGCAAACTGAGGATTCTCAGGATGAAGGAATGCCATGAACCGCTGTGTCCGCTCCGGTAGCAAGGCGATGGCTGCTCCGATAAAGCCGACGCCAAGTGTGCAAGTTCCAAGGACATACGGCCAGCGAACGCCCGCAACAAACGCCATAATAATTGATGTAGCGCCAATCAGCGAGGTGGAGCCCACGTCGACTTCCACAAGAATCCAAACCGCCAAAAAGCCAACCGTAGCCAGCGGCACCACGAATCCTCGGATGAACTCGCCTTCCACTCGATCCTCCTGAGAATACCACCACGCTAGCACTGACACGGCTGCGAATTTGGCCAACTCCGAGGGCTGGAACGTCAGGAAAGCAATGTGGATCCAGCGTCGGGACCCATTAATTTTTGCACCGATGTGAGGAAAAAAGCAGCAAACGAGCAAAACTAGAGAAATCAGATAAAGCCAAATCCGCTTTTGCACCCAGAAATGGTAGTCGATCAGGGAGGTCCCCCAGCCAGCCAAGATACCGATGACCAGCCAAGTCAACTGGTGATACACAAAGAAATTCGGCCGCCCATGAGCGTCCTGAGCAAATTCGCCCGTGCTCGCAAGCATGACGATTCCCAGCGCCAACAGGCCGCCCACTGCCAACACAAGCAGAAGCACACTTCGGCGATTCATAAGCGTGTAAATCCCAGTTGCCAGTTACGAAGCGACTAGTTCGTGTGCTTTTTGGCAGGCAGTTTCAGCGTCTGGCCAATTTGCAATTTCCGGGGATCCTCCACTCCGTTAAGTTTGAGCATCTCCTCGTAGTTCACTCCAAAGCGTTTGGCGATGGCCACGGGATTATCCCCCTTCAACACCGTGTACGTTTTGGGCGCAGTGTCGGTGCCCGAGGGAGACGCTGCGGGGGAGATGTTCACCGCCTGGGCAGCGGGCACGGCGGCCACGGCTTTCACAGGCATGACGGACGCGGGCTGCGCCTTAGCAGCCACTGTTGTCACGGGCGCGGGCGACGCTGACACCGGAGTTGGTGCCTGCGGACGGGGCTGCGCAATGACCGCCGACGGCCCCGAGGGTGCAGCTTGGTGCGCCGTAATGCGTTCAGGCGAAGCGGGTGCAGCAGCAACACGAGCTGGCGCTGTTACGGTCGGAACCGCAACGGCCACGGGTGCCGGAGCAGGCGCTACGGGAGCGACCATCGGCGCGGGGACCGGTGGCTGCACGGCGGGTATGGAGGCTGCGACAATGGGCGCAGGTGAGGCCTTGGCTGCCGCCGTTGTGCCGTCCGCCTCACGGCGCTTGGCCTTGATGCTGTGGAAGGCGTAAACGCCGCCGACCGCAACCAAGTGCAGCATGAGAACGACGACAAATGCAGTCGAAAGCTTGGTCGTCGGCTCCTCCTCATAATCATCATACGCGGAGGGGGTGAGACGATGTGCGGCGGCTTCCAGCTTGGTCATGGGCTTACGCACTTTGGGCTGGGGCACCAGGGATTGGAGGCTCGGCAATTTTGGTTTCTTCATGGGGCGGCGGAGCTGAGGTGGTCTGATCTAAAAAAAGGAGGGCGTTAGGAAAGGTTTTGAACGAGAGCACGGAATTGGTTTCCGCGATCGGCGTAGTTTTTGAACATGTCAAAGGAGGAAGTACCGGGGCTGAACAAGACAACATCGCCCGGTTGAGCGGCTTTTCGGGCGAGCTCCACCGCTTCAGCTAGATCTGTCGCCCGCTCACACGGCAAGGCATCGCCCCACTCACTCTGAATGCGTGCGGCCATCTCACCGATGAGAACGGCCCGGCGGCACCGCCCAGTCACAAGCGCGGTGATTGCCCCAAACTCGAACCCCTTGTCCTTGCCGCCTGCGATCAACACCACGGAGCGAGATTCGGAGGCCAGCGCTTTTTCAACCGCATCGAGGTTGGTGGCCTTGGAGTCGTTGACGTAATCCACCCCGTCCACGCATCCCACAAGCTCACAGCGATGTGGAAGGGCACGGTACGCGCACAGCGCGGGAAGCATCGCCTTCCAGGCCAGTCCCCAAGCGCGTCCAGTGGCCAAGGCAGCCATCAGATTTTCCGCATTGTGCAGTCCACGTAAATGGGTATCTGCCATGCGCAAAATGGGTTCACCACGGAAAGTAATGACCCCGTCGAGAAGCGCGAAGTCTCCCGAGTCGACGTAAGCGCTAAAGGTTAAGGTTTGCGCCCGCAAAGCAGGCAAGGTGTCGCGTACATTGACAACAGCCCAATCCTCTTCGGTCTGATTTTCAAAAATGCGGACCTTGGCTTCGTAATACTCCCGCATCGAAGGATAGCGATCGAGGTGGTCGGGAGCAAAATTGAGCCAGACGGCGATTTTGGGACGAAATTTGGCGATGGTTTCGAGCTGAAACGACGAGACCTCCACCGTGAGCGCGGCGAGCGTCTTGCTTTCTCCGACGTGTGCGGAGAATGCGGGCCCGATGTTACCGCAGGCGCGCGTGCTGACTTCGGCAGCGTTGAACATGGCCTCGATTAACTGCGTTGTGGTGGTCTTGCCGTTAGTGCCGGTGATGGCAACGACCGGACACAGGCAACGCGCAAATGCTGCCTCAAGCTCACCCGTCAGGGGGATTCCTGCGTCTATAAAAGCGCGCACTTGCTCAGACGCCTGGTCGATACCGGGACTCAACACGGCTAGCGTGGTGCCCTCAGGCACTTGAAGCGCTGTCGCGCCAGTTTCCAGAGCGATGCCTAAGTCGGCGAGTTCCAGGGCACGATCGACAAGAGACTCCGGTGACGCCGTGTCCAAAACGGTCACAGATGCGCCCTCAGCGGCAAACAGGCGGGCAGCCGCCACACCACTCGCACCCGCGCCCAGAACGGCCACCCGCTTAAAAAATGGGTTTGTCGGGTTCATCGGAGTTTCAAAGTGGCGAGCCCCAAAAGCGCGAACAGGATGCTCAAAATCCAGAACCGGACGATAACGACATTTTCAGGCCAGCCTTGGAGTTCGAAATGATGATGAATCGGCGCCATCCGGAAGACTCGGCGACCTTCACCGTAGAAGCGCCGAGTGAGTTTGAACACGGTGCGCTGAATGACCACCGAGGTCGCTTCGATCACAAATACGCCGCCAATCAACACAAGCAACAACTCTTGCTTGCAACAAATCGCCACCACCCCAAGCAGTCCCCCAATCGCGAGAGAGCCCGTGTCCCCCATAAACACGCGCGCAGGATGCGCGTTAAACCAGAGAAACCCCATCGAAGCCCCCGCCAACGCAAGGCACACGATGGAAAGCTCCCCGGCAAACGGATAGTACGGGATCTGAAGGTACTGGGCGATTTTCACATTCCCAGCAGCATAAGCAACCACCCCATACGCCAGAGCGCTTGTGGCGGTGCACCCAGCGGCCAGACCGTCTAGCCCATCGGTAAAATTAACGGCGTTCGAAGTCCCCACGATCACCAGCGCAAAGAAAACGACCGTCCACCAGCCTAAGTTTTCAATCACAGGAGCCTTGTAAAAAGGCACATACAGAGCTCGCGCCTGAAGATCCGTAGCTGGGTTGAGAAGAAAGAAAGCGGCGACCACGGCCGCCACGGAGAACTGTCCGATGAGCTTCGTACGTTCGCTAATACCACCCGAGTTTTTCTTGGCTACCTTTAACCAGTCATCCCAAAAACCGAGGGCACCACACGCCACAATTGTAAAAACCAGCAGCCAAACCGCCGCATTGTCCGGTCGGGCCCAGAGCAGCGTTGAGCCGATCACCGCGCCATGAATGAGCACGCCGCCCATGGTGGGTGTGCCCGCCTTTTTACCGTGCAGCTCAAACAGCTTGTTGACCTCTTCGGCGCTGCGCACAGGTTGGCCGATCTTCAGGGAAATGAGCCGACGAATGACCCAATGCCCCAAAAGAATGCAAAGCAGAAAAGCAGTCAGAGCAGCCGCCACCGCACGGAACGTGATGTATTGAAACACGTTAAATCCGTGCAACCATTCATACCTACTCTCGCTCAGCTTGTACAGATAGTACATCATGGCCGCTCAAACTCCTCAATAATCCGCTCCATACGGGCCGAGCGGCTCCCCTTCACCAGAACCACATCGCCCGGTGCCAAAAACGCCCTGAGCGCCGCAGCAGCCGCTACCGGTTCCTCAAAATGTTGCACTTCGTCAAGGCCCTGTCGGCTGGCTTCGTCCGAGATCCAGTCAGCCTCTGCGCCCACAGTCACAAGCCGATCTATGCCCAACACGGCCGCCTGGCCCACCTCACGGTGCCCTTCTTCGGCAAAACTTCCCAACTCCGCCATGCGTCCGAGCACCGCCACGCGGCGACCCGAGGCCGGCCAGTGCCCCAGTGTCAACAAAGCAGCACGCACCGAATCAGGATTAGCGTTGTAAGTGTCGTCTAAAAAGTGGATGCCACGCACGGTGCGGGCCTCCATCCGGCCTTTGGTGAGTTTCAACCCGCGCAGGCCTTCGGCGGCGGCCACCAGGGGCACCCCAAGCACGATCCCTGCTGCAATCGCCATCGTAGCGTTGCGCACCATGTGGAGACCGGGAACGGCAAGCTCGAACTCAGCTCGGCCTCCCTCGTACGCCACACCAAACCGACTGCCTCCCTCGATCGGTTGGACATCCACCGCCTGAACATCCCCGCACTCGATCCCAGCCGTAAGCACCTGGGCCAGCGTCATCTCCTGAATCAGCGTCGTGAATTGGTCTTCAGCCGAAAGCACTACCGTCCCCTCCGGACCCACTGCCGACGCAAGCGCTCCCTTCTCCCGTGCGATGGCATCACGACTGCCCAAAAACTCGATGTGCGCCACTCCCACATTAGTGATGATCCCAACCTCCGGCCGCGTCATCGACGCCAAGGGCGCGATTTCCCCCTCGTGATTCATTCCCATTTCCACGACCGCCATCTCATGTGCCGCCGAGCCATTCAGGAGCGTCAATGGCACTCCGATGTGGTTGTTGAGGTTACCTTGGGTACACCACCCCCTCATCTTCGCCGACAACACAGCGAAGGTAAAATCCTTGGTGCTCGTCTTTCCACTTGAACCGGTTACCCCAACCATTTGAGCGGAAAGCGTGCGCCGGTAGGCTGCGGCCAGACGTTGCAGAGCCGCCAGGGTGTCTCCAACCTCAAGGACCGTTGCGCCCATCGGGCGTTCCCCGTGCCCAGCCTCAGCTATCACTCCGGCTGCCCCGCGCGCAATCACTTCGCCAATGAAGGCATGTCCATCAAACCGATCGCCACGCAGCGCCACAAACAGGTCCCCCGCCCTCACTTCCCGCGAGTTTGTCACGACGCGGCTTGCACGCGCACTTCCGTCGCCCGTGAGCTTTGCTCCGGACCACGTTGCAATCTGAGTAAGGCTGGTCGAGTCCATGGTTAGCGGCCAAAGTCAGACTGCCTGTTTTCTACGGCGGAAGTCGCTATCGCGACGTCATCGAAGGGCTCCATGCGACCTGCCGTTTCTTGGGTGATTTCGTGACCCTTCCCCGCAATCAGCACAATATCCCTAGGACCAGCGAGTTCGATCGCCAGCGCGATCGCCTTTTTGCGATCCAGCTCCACCTCAAAGTTGTTGCGGCGCATCCCGGATACGATGTTTTGAGCAATCAGGGAAGGTGACTCACTCCGGGGATTATCTGAGGTAATAATGCACCAATCTGAACCCGCCTCGGCGGCTGCCCCCATCAGCGGGCGCTTTGTGTTATCACGGTCGCCACCGCACCCAAACACGGTGATGATCCGATTAGGTTGCAGGTCTCGAAGCGTGCGCAGGGCGTTACGCAAGGCATCCTCGGTATGCGCGTAATCCACAAAAACGCGGAAAGAACGTTTACCAGGAATGGCCTGCATGCGACCGGGCACGGCCGGGGCTTGCGCGAGGGCAAGTACAGCCGTCCGCACGTCCACGCCCATCGCGTGGGTGGCGGCGATGGCGGCGAGAGCATTAGAGATGTTGAACATCCCAATCAGTGGAAGACGAACGAGCCAGGAGCGGCCAGTCGCGTCGAGCTGGAAGCTGCTGCCATGGAGATCCGTACGGCAGTTACTAGCACGAAACTCGGCGCGGGCACCGAGTCCAAACGGGATCGTTTTGATCCCCCCTTGCTGCAACCGGTCGTACAGCTGTGCGCCAAACCGATCGTCGACATTTACGATCGCTGTCCCGACCTTAAAGCGCTGCTGATCCAAGCCCGTCATGAAACCAGCCTTTGCCTCGAAATAGGCGTCCATGGAGCCATGATAATCCAGATGATCTTGAGTCAAGTTAGTGAACACCGCTGCGTCAAAGTCCACCCCTCGCACGCGCTGCTGTACGATCGCATGCGAGCTCACTTCCAGCACCGCGCTCTTGCACCCAGCGTCCCGCATTTGGGCAAGCATTGCCTGCACTTCCAACGCGTCAGGTGTGGTGCGTGCAGCGGGTAAAATTTTGTCCCCAATCTGGTAATGAACCGTCCCCAGCATCCCACACCGCAGCATGGCAGTGTCGCAAATGTGCTGAATCAGGAAGGCCGTCGTTGTCTTCCCGTTTGTGCCAGTAATGCCCGCAATCCTGAGCGCCTCGGCGGGCCTGTCAAAATAAGCAACCGCCAACTCCGCAAGTGCGCGACGTGCATCTGACACGAGAACGCCCACGCCTCCCCCACGTGGCACTTCAGTTTGTGAAACCACCGCCACTGCGCCTTTTCCCAGCGCCTCCAAAACAAAGTCGCCCCCGTGCGCCTTGGTGCCAGGCAAAGCAACAAAAATCGACCCAGCCACAACCTTTCGCGAGTCCACGCAAATGCCTGTACACTCCACGGCCGTCGAACCATGCACCGACTCCGTTGTTATTTTTGAAAGCAACTCTCCCAGATTCATCGTCTCCTCCCGTCCTCATTTTGCGCCAAGGTCCCCGCCACCTTCAGTAATTCAGGGTTTGGCGTCAGATTTAAATACCGCGCTGCACGCTGGCCGATCCGCGAAAAAACCGGGGCGGCAATGTACCCACCGTAGTTGGGCGTATTGCCCGGAACCGGGTCGTCCATCAGGACAAGACCGCACAACTCCGGTTTATCCGCCGGGAAAAAGCCCGCGAAAGATACCACGTAATGTCCGTGCTCATAACCGCCCGTGGGTGAGGTTTTTTGAGCCGTGCCCGTTTTTCCAGCGACAGAAAACCCGGGCACATGGGCGAGCGCGGCGGTGCCTTTTTTACTGACGACTTCCTTGAGGGCGTTCACCAAATGCTCAGCGACTTCTGGCGGAATCACCTGACGCACTTCCACAGGCGGATAACTGGCGATCCCCTCGCCCGTAGCCGAAGTGATTGAGGAAATGATCTGGGGCGTCATCAGCTTACCGCGATTTGCGATGGTGCACAGAGCGCTGATCACCTGAAGCGGAGTCGCCCCCACCTCATGTCCCATCGGAATGTGGGTGATAGAAATCTTACTCCAACTGTGCGGCGGATGGATGATCCCCCCAATCTCTCCGGGCAGCTGCACCCCCGTGCGCTCGCCAAACCCAAATTTGCGAATGTACTCGTAGAGAAGCTGGTCGCCCAACTTAAGACCGAGCTTGGCCACGCCAATGTTACTGGACTTGACGATGATGTCGTTCACCGTCAAATCGCCGTACCCGCTGTGGCTGTCATGCAAAGTCGTGCCGCCGTACGTGAAGTGGCCATTCTCACAGAAAATGCTCGTATCCGGTCGCACGAGCTTGGCGTCCAACGCAGCCGCAGTCGTGACCACCTTGAAGGTCGAGCCAGGCTCAATCATGTCCATGATCGCACGGTTCTTACGCGCCTCATCCGGCACCCCTTCCCGCTGGTTCAAATTGTAATTCGGCCGATTCACGATCGCCAAGATCTCTCCCGTCCCCGGACGCATCAGAATGCAGGTCGCCATTTTAGGACGAAACTGCTTAATCGCAGCGTCCATCTCACTCTCGACGATGTCCTGCAACACCATGTCTACCGTCAATTTGACGGTGGCACCATCTCGCGCCGGGCGTTCCAAGTGCCGAAATGCGGGCATTTCTTTACCCGTCCGGTCGCGCTCCGTGAAGCGCACCCCATCATGCCCCTTGAGATAGTCGTCCATGGAACGCTCCACGCCTTCCACCCCTTTGACGCCTGTATCTTGGCGACTCACAAATCCCACCACATGACAGAGCATACTCCCATTCGGGTAAACCCGCACGGAATCCTGTTCAAAAAGAAGACCACGCAAATTCAGCTTGGCGACCTCTTCACGCAGGGTCTCAGCAATCTGCTCGGGCACCTCCCGCTTAATCACAATGTAACGCGATGGCTGCATCTTACCGTCTGCACCCTTCGTCTGACGTGCCAAGCGCTCCTTCACCTCAGCGAGCGGCATCTGCAAATGCCGAGACAACAACTCAGCCATCACGTCCATACGACGTACAAGGCTGGCGTCCACAACCACCGTCTTCACCGGTTCATTGGCCGCCAACGGCACTCCATTCACGTCAGTCACAGAACCGCGCCTGGCGTAAATAGTCTGCTGCGTGGAATGCTTTTCCACCGCCAAAGCTCGGTAATGATCCGCTCTCGCAACCTGAAGCACCACCAGACGCAATGAAAACACGGTGAACCCGAGTGCCACGCAGGCACCCAACCAAACCGCTCGTTTTCTGGAAGAAACAGCCATTTATCGGGCAGGATGAAGGTTTGAAACTGTGCGTACCTGATCGTCACGATTGACGGGGGTGCTGTCCTGCATGCGCACCACCAGATTGTCGGGCACAGGCACCAGCTTCGCAAAAACTTCGCGGTCCTGAGACTGGCGTTTGCGCAATGCCTCAAAGGAGGACAGCTTTGCGATCCGGGAGGAAATCACCTCGTCCTTGGTTTCCAGAGAAACTAACTCCCGCTCTAAATCCTTTTTGCGCTGTCCATTACGGTGCACCTCGTTCTTCGCGTTCACATAGAACAGGGCCCCGCCGCCCACCGTAAGCAGCAACATTCCCACCAAGAAAATCTTGGCGACTGGCAACAGGTTGGCATTGCGGCGGCGATTGACGGACATAACGGGGTGAAAGGGTGGTAGGTGGGGTAAGGCTAAAAAAAGGGGACTCAGCGAGCCGTGGACGCATGGCGTGCAGCACCGAGGGCATGGGGCCCACCGGGCAACCGCTCCACAACCCGCAGCTTCGCACTCCGGGAACGCGCATTCGCTCTCTGCTCAACTTCTGTCGCAATGAGCGGCTTAGACGTGACCTTGCGGAAAATGCACTCCGGATTCGCTCGGGGTGCAGGCCATTCAGGTCGATCTAAAGTAGGCGTGGCGCGCCGCTGAAAAGACTGCTTCACAATGCGGTCTTCCAAAGAATGAAAGGTGATTACCGCCAAACGGCCCCCAGCCAAAAGAAGGTGCCCCAGACTTTCGAGAGTTTGCTCCAAAACATCCAACTCACGATTCACGGCGATTCGCAATGCCTGGAACACGCGCGTGGCTGGATGCGTGCGTCCGCGACGCGGAGAGACGGCCTCCACAGCGTCTGCAAGCTCGAGCGTTCTCTTGAAGGGACGCACTAACCGTTCTTTGACCAGCTTTTGTGCAATTCGCCGGGCCTGAGGTTCCTCGCCATACTCGCGAAACATACGCTCCAACTGTTCCGCACTGGCCGTGTTCACCAGATCCGCCGCCGTCACAAGCGCTCCAGGGTTCATACGCATGTCTAATGGCCCCTGCTTCTGAAATGAAAATCCGCGTTCTGGCGTATCCAACTGATGCGAGGACACTCCGAGATCCAAAAGAAAACCATCCACGCCGACGAGTCCCATGCGGGCAAGAACTTCCGGCACATCACCGAAACTCGAATGAATCGCCTCAAACTTCCCGCCTGACGCGACGCGCTGAGCCAGCCGAGCGCTCGCATGCGCAATCGCTTCAGGATCCTGATCAATCCCAATCACACGCGCTCCCGCCCCTAAAAGGAGCTCCGTGTGCCCCCCACCACCCAAAGTACAATCTACAATGCACTTCCCCGCCACCGGCGCGAACGCCTGTAGCACCTCTTGCGGCAATACCGGGGCATGATACTCGCGCCCCGCGTCTCCCGTGGGTTCGAGCGCGTTCATCGTTGTTTGAAGCGCGATCATAAGCCGATGAGGTCCGCAACCCGCTCAAAGCTGTTTTCGTCAGCCTGTTTCTTGGCAGCCCACGCCGTGGGATTCCAAATTTCAAAACTCTCGTAGGCTCCCACCAAAACAACGTCTCCCTGCAACCCCACTGTTTTGCTGAGTTCCTCAGGCACCAACACGCGCCCCTGCTTGTCAGCCACCATCCGCTTCGCGCTGGAGGAAAGCTTTCTCAAAAAATCCGTGCGTTCCTTCGGCGTGATTCTCGGATCCGCAGCCACTCTCGCGCCCACCGCCCGAAACTGCTCCTCAGGAAGGACCTTCAAAAAGTCATTTGAACGGTCCGCAATCACCACAAATTCGTCAGCCTCAGTGGCCCTCCAACGGGCGGGAATGGTGACCCGGTTTTTGGGATCTAGAGCATGGCAGAATTCGTCCAAAAAAATTGGAGCGGGATTCTGCGAAGGTGTCATTACGGGAGAAGCTTAGGTGGAGAGAGGTGTTTTTGAGCGCCCGCGAGTCTATGGGATTTTGCCCCACTTTGACCCACTGCGCCCCACTTCTTGCCACTTTACCCCCCTCACGGTCAATCTCAGGCAAGGTTTGTGACGTCTTTTTTTCACTGAAAAACGTCCGTCTGGGTGGCCT
>CAIWVL010000172.1 GCA_903916085.1 uncultured Spartobacteria bacterium | reverse complement strand
TTTTTATCAACTGTGGCTGTGTTTTCTGCTGTTGCAGGAGTGATTGATTTTGGGTATTTACCAAGTTGGTTTTGGGGTGGGGTTCATTCATCGAACTGAGCGTGTGCTGCGCTGGGGAAAGAGGGTTCGTATTTCTCCGGGCAAGACGTCTTCCACCTTCTCCAATTCGCCCTCGCCCAGCAAGTGGTCGATCGTCGCCAACACCTGCCTTGTGAGGGCCAGGGGGTCCAGCGTGCGGGTGGAGACCATTTTTTGCTTTACGTGCGCAAGGAACTCTTCTCGGGAAAGCGTCACGGGGACTTCTGTGGGGCGGTAGCCTTCGTAGAAAATGCCCCGTACAAGCAGAGGCAACTGGGCCGAGAGATGGGCAGCTTCAGCGGCGGGGAGGCGATCTCGGAGGGTTTGTAAAACAGCCCGCAAGGCTTGGTAGGCCGTGTGGCGGTCTGTGTGTGCCGCCTCCGAAATGGCGTCTATCCACTGGTGAGTCTTTTGAAGCGTGGTATCAAGGACTTCGAGATGTTGAGCGCTCATGGTTATCCATCGCTACGGAGGTGGGAGGGGGAAGGCCGGAAAAAAAACGTTTTTTTTCACCTCATGCGACGTCACCTCTGCGGGCTCCGTTTAGTCCGATTGTTTCCAGAGTGCGTTTAGAACGCGCCTCGGGATGGCTATTTTGGGCATGTGGAAGAGCTCCTCCTCCACTAGGATCTGTACGGGCCTTGGTCCGTTGCTTGGACTCCGTCTGGGTGCGCGGCTTTTGTTTGCGTGTGTTCCGGTGGAATCGCTTGAGCTCAACCACCGGTTCGCTTTGAACCTCTCGGGTCTAGCAAGCGGCGTTTTGAATGCACTTGTGTGCGCCGCGGCTAACGGATGGGCGAAAAATCTGTGGCCTTCAAGTACACGGACTTTACACCGTCTGGCTGGACGGTGAGGGGGCCACTTTTTTCGCTCTCTGCTTTGGCGCTAATCCATTCTGGATCCGCCCGGAACGCTTCAAATCCTTTAAGCCCAGCTTCTTTGCTTGGATGGTTGAGGATGTAGATTAGTTTGGTGCCTGCACCTGCGTCTGGATCCGTGGGGGTCCAGTAACCGGTGTGTTTCATGCCGTGGCGCGAGAACAAGCCGACTGTATGGTCGCGGAAGCGGCTGTGGAGCGCGTCTAGCTTACCTTCTGGGGTGGTGTACGTGCGCAGTTCAAACACGCTCTCTACAGAGCTCACGCTGGGGTGGATAGCCACGGAGTAGTCAGTGGCTGTGAGGAAAGTGGCCTGAGGCTTCTGCGCTAAGATCTTTCCGTTTGCCTCGCTTGCCTTGGCGACGGCCTGCCACTCGGGGTCTTTGCGGAAAGCTTCCCAAGAGTCAGTCGCTGCGGCTCTGCTCTTATGGGCAATGATGTAGATTAGAGTATTTTCAGCTCCCTCGCTTTTTTCAATCGGCACCCAGTAGCCGATGTTTTCCATGCCGTGTTTTTCAAATAGTTGGCAGGTGTGATCGCGGAACCGGGCGAGAAGATCGGGGAGTTTACCTTCGGCGGTGGTGTAGACTCGGAGTTCAAAAATGCGGGAGTCTTCGACGGCGTGGACGATTGAGGTGAGGCAGATCATGGCGGCGGCAGTGGAGGCGATCCAGGCGCGGCGAGTGAAGGGTGTGTTCATGGGAGGGACTGAGTTGAGTCTGAGCGGAATAGGTTTCTCGGGAGGGGAGGAAGAGAAGCACAGGCAGGAGGCCGTCGGGTGAGGTTAGGCGAAGAGCCTATCTGCCTGTTGCTTACGTCGGCTCAGTGAGGAAATGAGGCCCTGTGGTGAGGCACCTTTATTCGAGAGACTTGTTCCAGGCGGCGATGAGACTCTTTTCGGATTCAAAGAGTTCCACGGGAGAATCTACGATTTCGATGGATTCGATGGTATCGCCTTGCTTCACCGAGTTGACGACATCGATGCCGGTGGTGACTTCACCGAAGACGGCGTGTTTGCCGTCCAAGTGAGGGGTTGGACAGTGCGTTATGAAGAATTGGCTTCCGTTGCTGTTCGGGCCGGAGTTGGCCATGGAGAGGATACCTGGCTTGTTGTGCTTGAGGGTCTTGCGGATTTCGTCGGGAAACCGGTAGTTGGGCCCGCCGAAGCCAGTGCCAGTGGGGTCGCCACCTTGGATCATGAAATCTTTGATGACGCGGTGGAAGGTGACTCCGTTGTAGAAGCCCCGTTGGGCAAGGTTCAGGAAGTTGGCTGCGGTGATGGGAACTTCAGAAGCGAAGATCGTTGCTTCAATTGCACCACGGGATGTTTTGAGGATGATACGGATGTTTTCCATTTGCCTAGGTGTACGCAAAAAAATGGACGAGGGGAATCATTGCGTGCGGGGAGGTGGCTGTGGAAACTAGTTTCCCTATGACAAAGTCCTTTCTCCTTCTGTTTGGGGGCTGCCTTTTGGGAGGCCTGCTGCCGATGAATGCCCAGACTCCGGCTTCCACCGGTGAGACGCCTGCTGCGCCGACACAGCCTGCGCCTCCCGCGACTAAAGAGGTGGCTGTGATCAAAACGACCAAGGGCGAAATGACGGTAGAATTTTGGGGCGACGTAGCGCCCAAGACCGTGGAAAACTTCAAAAAACTCGCGCGGGAAGGCTTTTACAACGGCACCGCGTTTCACCGCATTATTAAGGGGTTCATGATTCAAGGAGGCGATCCGAACACGAAGGATCCTTCCAAGGAAGCGATGTTTGGAACAGGTGGCCCAGGTTACAAAATCAATGCTGAGTTCAATGCGCGCAAGCACGAGGCGGGCGTTATTTCGATGGCCCGTAGTGCGGATCCGAACTCCGCTGGGTCCCAGTTCTTTATCTGCCTGGATACTGCTTCAAATTTGGACGGGCAATATACAGCCTTTGGCAAGCTCACCAAGGGGGACGATGTTTTGCAAAAAATCGGGGATACGCCGGTTGTTTCCAACGGCCGGGAACGCAGCGTGCCTTCTGAGCGTATTGGCGTGGAGAGCGTTGCCATCGTTTCTGTCCCCGTAAAATAGCGGCGGTTCGCTGACGCCTAATTGTCACTTTTTTCGGCGCGACTGCGGATTGCCGCGTGCGCCATTCTTTTTCTATGACCCATCCCAAGTCCGTGAAAGTCGGCCTGGTGCAGATGCGCTGTGGTGCAGATGTGCAGGCGAATGTGCGCAAAGCTGTGGAGCGTACGCGCGAGGCCGCAGCCCAAGGCGCACAGATCATTTGCTTACAAGAGCTGTTTACCTCGGTTTACTTCTGTCAGGTGGAAGATCATAAGTATTTTGCTCTAGCTGAGGAGATTCCCGGGCCATCTACCGAAATTTTCTGTGCTCTGGCAGCAGAACTTGGGGTGGTCATTATTGCTTCCCTTTTTGAAAAGCGGGCAGCCGGTCTTTATCATAACACAGCGGTGGTTATCGACGCGGATGGCCGGTTTTTGGGTAAATACCGCAAGATGCACATTCCGGACGACCCGTTATTTTACGAGAAGTTCTACTTCACGCCTGGGGATCTTGGGTTCAAAGCGTGGGATACCCGTTTTGGGAGGATCGGAGTGTGTGTGTGCTGGGACCAGTGGTATCCGGAGGCAGCTCGGCTTACGGCTTTGCATGGAGCGCAGATTTTGTTCTACCCGACGGCAATCGGGTGGCATCCTTCAGAGAAAGCGCAGTACGGAGAGCGCCAGCACGGGGCTTGGGAAACGGTGCAGCGGGGGCACGCGATCGCGAATGGCTGTTACGTGGCGACGCCGAATCGGGTGGGGCATGAGGCCCCGGACGGCGGGGATGGCATTGAGTTCTGGGGACGCAGCTTTATTTCGGATCCTTCGGGTCAGATATTGAGGAGGGGATCTACTGGGGAGGAGGAGATTATCGTGGAAGAACTCGACTTGGAGATGCTGGATACGCAGCGCACTCACTGGCCGTTCCTGAGGGATCGGCGAGTCGACGCATATCAGGGAATGGAGCAGCGTTATTTAGGAGATCGTCATGTTTGAGAAACGCGGCGCTCAATCGCCAGTTCCCGCCTCGTTGGGGTACCGGATGCCCGCCGAATGGGCACCTCATGCGGCGACGTGGCTTTCGTGGCCGCGTCCTGAGGGAATTTCCTTTCCCGACGCTTACGACAAGGTCATGCCTGCTTTTGCGCGCATGGTGGATGCGCTTGCCGACTCCGAGCCGGTCTGCATCAACGTGTGGGATGAGGCACACGAGGCTCTAGTGCTCAAGCATCTGAGTTTGAACGGGGCGCGCTTTGGGCACGTTAAGTTCTTTCGCCATCCGACTTATGAGCCGTGGTGCAGAGATCATGGTCCAATTTTTCTCAAGCGTGCTGAGTTGCCGAGCACGGTGATTGTGGACTGGGATTACAATGCTTGGGGCGGGAAGTATCCCCCCCATGATCTGGATGATACCGTGCCCACTCAGGTGGCCGAGCTTCTTGATGTGCCCGTTTACGCGCCCGGAATGATCTTGGAAGGCGGTTCGATTGAGGTAAACGGCTCTGGTACTTTGCTTACGACGCGGGCTTGTTTACTTAACCCGAACCGGAATCCGAGTCTAAACCAGGCGCAGATTGAGCAGCGCCTGCGTGATTACTTAGGGGTGACTCACATTCTTTGGCTGGGCGATGGTATTGAGGGGGATGACACCGACGGCCACGTCGATGACATCACCCGGTTTGTCAGCCGGACCACTGTGGTGACGGTGGTGGAGCCTGATGTCTCAGATGTTAACCACGAGCTGTTGGCAGAAAACCTGAGGGCTTTGCAGGAAATGCGTCTGGAGGATGGGACGCCCTTGGAGGTTTTGAAACTCCCCATGCCAGGCCGTATCGAGCGGGAGGGCCTCCGGTTACCGGCCAGCTATGCGAACTTTTACATCGCCAATAAGGTGATTTTGCTTCCGGTGTTTGAAGACCCCAACGATGCCGAGGCGATCGCGGTTTTGAGCAAGGCGTTTCCAGAACGCACGGTCGTTCCCATTGATTGCCGCGAACTCATCTGGGGTTTGGGAGCGTTTCATTGTTTGACTCAACAACAGCCTGCCTAATGCTGAAGCGAGGGCGTTTTGTGAATTGACACAGACACCCTTCGCTACCTAACATCACCCTCTTTTCATCTACCGACCACCATGGCCAATACACCCTCTGCTGCTAAACGCGCTCGCCAGACCGAGCGCCGTACGCTGATCAATCGCCGGACGCTCACCTCTGTTAAGAATCAGCTTAAGGCGGTTCGCGAAGCCCTTCACACTGGCAAGAAGGATGTGGCAGCAGCAGCGGCAGCCCACTTCGTTTCCACCTTGGACAAGGCCGTCAAGACGGGCAACGTGCACCGCAACACAGCTAATCGTCACAAGAGCGCCGTCAACCGCGCCCTCGTTGCGTTGAGCTAGCTCGAAATTTTCAATTGAAAAGGGCAACCCTGACGAGGGGTTGCCCTTTTTTGTGCCCGTAAATGGGTACTCAAAGAATCACAGGGAAGAGAGCAGAGCCTGAGGCGTCGGATCTTCCCTGGGACGTTCAGTTTTTTCCAACTACAGAGCCGCTAGAATGGCGTCGCCCATTTCTCGGGTGCCGACGCGCTTTGTCCCATCGCTCCAAATGTCGCCGGTGCGGAAACCTTGGTTTATGGCGGTACGCACTGCCGACTCAATAGCATCTGCGGCTGTAGATTGACCGAGGGAATACCGCAGGAGCATTGCTGCGGAGAGGATTTGGGCAATCGGGTTGGCGATGCCTTTTCCGGCGATGTCAGGGGCGGTGCCGCCGCTTGGCTCGAATAAGCCGAAACGACCGCAGGGCAACTCTTTGGTGCCGAGGGAGGCGCTTGGCAGCATGCCGAGGGAGCCTGTGATCATGGCCATTTCGTCTGAGAGGATGTCGCCGAAGAGGTTCTCTGCGAGGACGACATCGAAGCCCCGTGGGTTGCGGATAAGCTGCATGGCGGCGTTGTCCACATAGAGGTGGTTCACCTGCACGTCTGGGTATTGTTTGGCGATTTCGGTGACGGTTTTGCGCCAGAGCACTCCGTTTTCGAGCACATTTGCTTTGTCGATGGAGGTGAGACGCTTGGATCGTTCGCGGGCGGCTTGGAAGGCGACGTGCGCGATGCGTTCGATCTCACTCTTTTTGTAGACCATTGTATCGATGGCTACCGTGTCGCCGTTTTCAGTGTGCGTGCCTTTGGGTTGACCAAAATAGAGGCCACCGGTGAGTTCGCGCACGCACAACACGTTGAACCCGCCTACAATAAGCTCCTCTTTTACAGGAGATGCATGGGTGAGGTTCGGGTAACACAAAGCAGGGCGCAGGTTAGCGAAAAGTTGAAAATGCTTGCGCAACGGGAGCAGCGCCGCGCGTTCTGGTTGTTCGTTGGGGGGGAGTGTCTCCCATTTGGGGCCGCCAACCGAGCCAAAGAGGATGGCGTCAGAAGCTTCGCAGATTTCGACGGTATGCTTGGGAAGCGCATGGCCGTCCGTATCAATGGCTGCCCCGCCGACCCGCGCTTCTGTGAGTTGAAGTTGAAACCCGAACTTAGCCTGAACCGCATCCAGCACGCGAATGGCTTGTTCCATGACTTCAGGCCCGATGCCGTCGCCGGCCAACACAGCAATTTTGAACGTTTGCATAAAGTAGAGCAGGATAAACGGTGGGACCCGTTGGCGGAAATAGCGAAAAGCGGGATTTCAGTCCAAACCGTCTCGCTCCAACGGGGCGGCGAAAAACGCCGACGTCCGGCGAGGTGGTTTGAGTGACTGAATGGTGACTATGGAGCAAAATTTGGTGCACGAGCAAACTCGTCAGGGCGGGACTGATCGGCTAGACAAGCAGAGGCGCAAGATTAGCGACTTAGCTTCAATGCAATTGAAAATTGGCTCTCAAACCCGTCTTTTCTGGGCGTTTGGTGTGTGGATTTTAGCCGCCGGTACAGGCTCGGCTTTGCTCTGGAAACATGCCCTGACTCCTGCGCCGCTCCCGAGGCTGCCGCCGGTGCTGCCTTCTGTTCCCGGGTTGGAAACCCACGCCGCCGGACTGCCGACCCTGCTCGTATTTCTACATCCGCTTTGTCCCTGCTCGGAGGCGAGTTTTTCGGAGTTACTAAAGGTCGCGCGCGCTGCTCAAGGAAGGGCGCGGATTCTTGTGCTAATGTACGAGCCAGAGGCAAAGCCTGTTGACTGGAAGGATTCCAAGCTTGCGCGTCGGGTGCGAGCGTCTCAAGAAGTGCATTGGATGGAGGACACTACGGGACGGATTGCGGCTCAGTTTGGAGTGGAGGCGTCGGGCACTGCGGTGTTGTATGACAAGGAGGGGGCGCTGGTGTACGGAGGCGGGTTGACTTGGGCCAGAGGGCACGAGGGGGAAAATGCTGGAGTTGATGCGATGATAGAATTTATTGTGAAAGGAAAGACTTCTTTGCGTGCTCGACCGGTGTTCGGGTGTAAAATTCTGGCTGACTAATATCTAAAGATGTCTAAATCTAGTCCGGGTGGGATGGTTCGGGGGGGAGCCTTCGGTGCTAGAGATCGATTTTTTGAGTTGAATCATTTAGTGGTTGTTTGTTTCACATCAAAGATGTAAGGTTTTATTTATATGGATTCACAATCTTCGCAGCAAAAGATTTTAGAGGGAATGAGTGCTGAGAATTACAAAGTAAATAATTCTCGGTTTGCTGTAGTAATTATTTTACAGTGGATTTTGTGTATTTTAGCTGCGCTTTTTGTGTCGCCGAAAGCATGGGCTGGAACGGTTTCTTCTGTTCATTTTCATCTGTATGCTGCTGTTTTGTTGGGAGGAATTTTTTCAGCTTTTCCTTTGTACTTAATTCGGTATCACGCGGGGGCGGTGCTGACTCGGTACACGGTTGCGGTTGCGGAAATGTTGTTGATTGGATTGCTTATTCATTTGATGCAGGGGAGAATTGAAGCGCACTTTCAATATTTTGCGATTCTCGCGGTGCTCGCTTTCTATAAGGATTGGAACGTGATTGTGACGGCTACTGCGGTGGCGGCAGTGGACCATCTTTTTCGTGGTGCGTTCTTTCCGCAATCGATGTTTGGGCTGAGCGATGCGGCGGTTGGGCGGGCATTGGAGCACGCTGCTTGGGTGATTTTTGAGGATGTGTTTCTTCTGCTCTCGATTCGTGCCTCTTTGGACATGGATGTCAAGGTGGCCAAAGCTCAGGCTGTGAGTGAGGAGAGCCTCGCCCGACTTGGAGAAGCGTTGAATGCAGTCATCGTGAGTTCCTCGCGGGTGAGTGAGACCGCTACACAGCTGAGCCGGAACAATGAGGGGCTGTTTAGCTCCACCGAAACTCAGGCTCGGTCCGTGGAAAAGACTGCCCAGGAGCTTAAGACCATTGAGGTTTCTGTGCAGCAAACTGAGGAGCATGCTCGTTCTGTGAACTCTTTCGCGGACGAGGCGGAGGCCAAAGTGCGCATGGGAGTAGAGTCGGTGAATGAAGTGTCAGTCGCGATGCGAGCGATCGAATCTTCGAGTGAAAAAATTGGGCAGATCGTGGGGCTTATTAACACGATTGCCTCCCAAACGAACTTACTGGCGCTGAACGCGACCATTGAGGCTGCGCGAGCGGGCGAACAGGGACGCGGTTTTGCGGTCGTTGCTCTCGAGGTGCGTGAGCTTGCAAAGCGCAGCAGTATGGCGAGTGGCGACATTGCGAAAGTCATCCAGGAGTTGGCGAGAGACGTGGATCAGGGACGGGCCCTCGTTGCGAAGGCAGACGCTTCACTGCTTGAGATCAACCAGAGCGTGCAGAAGGTGCGCGAGGTTGTGGTAGAAATTTCGGAGGCCAGTCGCCAACAGCTTTTGGGTGTGGAGGACATCAGTGCCTCGATGCGGTTGTTAGATGAAAACACGCAGAAGAATGCGACTCTTGTTGAGGGGCAATCGCTGATGGGTGCCGAATTGGCGACACAGGCGGCCGCTCTGCACGAGCTCTCCGAGAAGTTCCGCAGAAGCTCGAATTTGAATTAGGGATTTATACGGCACCAAGCTGGAGGCGCGGGCGTCGGGGAATCGCCATTGTGGGGAGAGGAACTACGGGTTGAGTTGAAGCGCCCGCTAGCCGTTGCGTTCAAGTGTGAATAAACACACGCAAATCCGAATGTGCGCCTTCCTGAGGCCAAAGGGGCCAAAGCGGGTCGCCGGTGGTTGAGCGCAAACGACACCACCGGACACCACCCAACCACCGAAAACGCAGACGCACCCCGGCAGGAGTGGCGGCAACAAATCGGGGCGAATTTCGGTCCAGTGGGGAGGCGTTGGCCTCTGATTGGACCAACAATGCTAAATCCCCAGAGAGGCAACCCTTCGGGTGACTCTGGGGATTTGTCTATGGGCGGCAGAACGAAATTCAGCTGAATTTGTTCCGGTGAATCCGAGGAGTTTACGGCTGTTAGCGCTTTTTCTTCGCTCCGAAGGAGTATCCTTTGAGCGTGCGTCCACCCTTGGCGTTGCCGCCGGGCGGAATGGCGCTTTCATTGAATAAAGCGGTGTAGAGGTAATTGAAGCCCTCCAACTTTTGGCGTGGAATCGGAGTGGAGATGTAGCGTTCAATGGCTCGGATGGCATCCAATTCTTCGGCGGTGAAGAGTGTGAAGGCATCGCCCTCTTGCTGAGCGCGACCGGTGCGGCCGATGCGGTGGACGTAGTCTTCGGGATGTCCCGGTACGTCGTAGTTTATGACGTGTGAGACACTCGCGATGTCGAGGCCGCGTGCTGCTACGTCAGTGGCGACGAGCACTTCAAATTTACCCGATTTAAAACCGGCCAAAGCGTCCATACGTTCGCTCTGGCTGCGGTCTGCATGCATACATGCGACAGGGTGGTTGAGTTCGTGCAGGCGGGCGGCAACACGGTCTGCCATCATCTTGGTGGCGGTGAACACAATGACGCTGTGGTACTGGGTCTTTTCGAGAAGTGCCAGAAGAAGGTCGAACTTCTGATCCTTGGCGACAGGGTAGACCGCATGGGTGACGGTTTCTGCTGGAGAACGCCGTTCACCGATGGAAATAACTTGAGGGTCTTTGAGCACCCACTTTGTGAGGCTCTCGATTTCGGGAGGTAACGTGGCGGAGAAGAACAGCGTTTGGCGTGCTTTGGGGCAGCGTTCAACGATGCGACGGACTTGAGGGAGGAAACCCATGTCGAGCATGCGATCGACTTCGTCCAGGACCAGAAATTCGATGTTGGCGAGATTAACGTCGCCTTCTTCCATGAAGTCTAGCAGACGGCCGGGAGTGGCGACCAGGACGTCCACACCGCGTTGTAACATTTGGCGCTGAGGGCCATGGCCAACGCCGCCATGGATCATGCCGACTTCGACGTCGAAAAAGCGGGAGTAGTCTTTACAGGCGATTTCGACTTGAGCGGCCAGTTCGCGGGTGGGCTCAAGGATGAGGCAGCGCATTTTGCCGTGTTTACCTAGGAGCGAGAGGAGCGGGAGGGCGAAAGCGGCCGTTTTGCCAGTGCCGGTTTGTGCAGAGCCCATGAGGTCTTGTCCGGTGAGGATGACTGGAATGGCCTGTTCTTGAATGGGGGTGGGCTCTGAATAGCCCATCGATTGAACGCCGTGCACGACTGCCTCATGCAGGCCGAAATGTTGAAAATCTGATGTCATTGAAAAACTAAGCTAAAAGGTGTGGAGCTGCTTCGGCGGAGGGGAGGAGTCGATTGATTTGTGCCGCGGCATAAGCCGCACCGAAGCCATTGTCTATGTTGACGACCGTCACGCCGCTTCCGCAGCTATTGAGCATGCCTAGCAGGGCCGCGAGACCGCCGAAGCTTGCACCATACCCCACGCTTGTCGGTACGGCTATCACTGGTTTGCTAGTGAGTCCCGCTACCGCGCTAGGCAGAGCGCCTTCCATACCTGCAACAACAATCAGCACCGAGCAGGATTCCATTTGATCGCGTACGGCTAGAAGTCGGTGGATGCCGGCGACCCCCACATCGGCAATGCGCAGGATCCGGTTACCGAAGACTTGCAGTGTGACGGCAGCCTCCTCTGCCACGGGCAGGTCGGAGGTGCCTGCGCAGAGCACGCCCACTGTGCCGCCGAGCAACGGGAGGGGCTTGCGCACAACGCTGGCACAGCGGGCGATCGGATGCCAAATGGCCTCCGGAAAGACGGCTTGAAGCGCGTCGTAATGGGCTTTTTCAACGCGGCTTACAAGAAGCACGTCGTGATGGGCAAGGACGACTTCCGCGATCGCGGCCACTTGGTCCGGTGTTTTGCCGGCACCGAAGATGACCTCGGGAAAGCCGCAACGCTTTTCGCGGTCGATGTCCACGCGAGCAAAACCGAGGTCAACGAAGCTCATCAGACTCTGGGGCGCTCTGGGGCGTGAGTACCTGCATCGGCGGAGAGGACGTAGCGCATAGGAAGCATGGCTGATTCAAAGAAGCCGTGGCGTTTGTAGAAACGCTGTGCCTCAGCATTGAGCCTGTCTGTCAGAAGGGTGATACGTTTGAAATCTTTCTTGCGGGCGTAATCTAGTGCGTAATCTAGCAGGCGACTCCCCAAGCCGTGGCCGCGGTAATCCGCCCTGATGATGAGATCCTCGAGAATAATCACAGAACCGCCCTCGGCTGTGGAGATCGTGAACAGCAGGTTAAGCATCCCGAGTATCATGCCGTTTTGCTTAAGCACAAAAATTCTGCCGCGGCTGGGCTGTTCGAGGAGCATGCGCAGGCCCCGCATTTGGCGGGTAGAGTCTGGCACGAAATCTCCCTCGAGAGTGAAGAGTTCGGTGAGGAGCTCTGTGAGGTGTGGGAGATCCTCGATGGTAGCTTGTTCGATGCGCGGCCCGTCCATAGAAGAGGCAAGGAAAGCAGGGCAAGGCAGGAACGGCAAGAGGCGAAGGGAGGCAATGGCGTGCCTGGTGTGAAGATGTTTTAGTGATTTTTTAATGCGGGTTGGCTTCGCGATTGCTGTGAGGTGCGCCATGCTTGAAGGGGTGCTTGGCAGAGCGCGTTTTCTCATCGTCGACGATGAGGCATCTAACGTGCGACTTTTGGAACGATTGTTGGAGTTATCTAAATCTGGTCCGGTGTTCAGCACGACTGATCCGCGCCGGGCGCTCTCCCTTTTCCTGAGTGAACAGCCCGACATCGTGCTTCTCGATCTACACATGCCTTATGTCGATGGGTTTAGCTTAATTTCTCAAATCAAGGCGGCTTTGCCCGCCTGCCAGTATCTTCCCATCCTAGTACTCACAGCCGATGTCACCCCCGAGACGCGCCAACGTGCTCTAGGTAAAGGTGCGCACGATTTTTTGACCAAACCCCTGGATCCAGACGAGGTTCTTGTACGGATCCGCAACCTGCTTGAAACGCGGTTTTTGCATTTGGAGTTGCAACGCCAGAACGACGCGCTTGAGAGACAAGTGGCCGAGCGGACGGCGGAGTTGGAACACACGCTGGAACGGCTCCAGGCCACTCAAGAGCAGCTTGTGAAGCAGGAACGTCTACGGGCCCTCGGGATGATGGCCAGCGGCATCGCGCACGACTTCAACAACGCGCTCACCCTTATTTTGGGGCACGGCGAACTCCTGCGAGCCTACTTTGAATCGGATGTTCCAGCCCGCGAGCGGGAGCAATTTCGTCTCCTCATGACAGCCGCCGATGACGCCTCTCATGTCGTGGCGCGGTTGCGTGATTTCTATCGTCCTGCCGACCAAGACGAACTGCGGGTGCCCGTGGATGTGAATCTCGCCATCCAACAGGCTCTCGTGTTGACCGCGCCCCGTTGGCGGGAGGAGTGCCGCGCCGAGGGTGTACAAATTCATGTGGAAACAGAGTTGGCACCGGTGCCGACTTTTCTGGGCCATCCGCCTGAGTTTCGGGAAGTGCTTACTAACCTAATTTTTAACGCAGTGGACGCCATGCCGACTGGCGGCACGCTACGGTTTGTGACGAGCTGCGAGGATGGACAGATCCATGTGCGTGTGCAGGACACTGGGGTGGGGATGACCGAGGAGGAAAGTAGCCGCTGTTTGGAGCCGTTTTTTACAACGAAGGGAGAGCAGGGCACGGGTTTGGGGTTGGCTGCGGTTTATGGGTTTGTGCAGCGGTATGGTGGCTCGGTTGGGATTGAGAGTAGAAAGGGGCAAGGCGCTGTTTTTACGTTAGCGCTCCCAGCCTCTCGAGGGCCTGGGCAAGAGGTGCAAGTCCCCCGCGAGGTGGCGGTATTGCCTCTGCGTGTTTTAGTAGTAGATGATCAGGAGATCATTAGGCACATCATTTCAGAAATGCTTCAAGCCGACGGTCACTTCGCATTACCGCTTGCTGATGGAGTGGAAGTGCTTCGGGAGTTGGCTGCGGGACATTGGGACGTGATCATTTCCGATCAATCTATGCCTCGAATGACAGGCGCGCAGTTGGCTGCTGAAGTGCGGGCTTTGGGGGTGCGTGTTCCGATTATTTTGCTCACTGGTTTCGGCGATGAAATGCGAGTCAAAGGCGGAACACCACCCGGGGTGGATTTGCTTTTGAGTAAGCCTTTGACTGCCAGAGGCTTGAGGGAGGCGCTCAAAACTGTGGCGGCGCTTGTGCCTGCGCGTTGATCGCGGTCGAGTGCGTTCGGCGATACGAGGAAGTGTGATGGTCTACACTTGAAGGCATGCCGGTGGCATGGAGGAGTGGGTGGGCGATGCCACTTCTCACACCGTAGAATTAGGCTTTTCTGCCGAACTTCTTTTCTAATTCCAGATAACTGATCTGGATCATCGTCGGTCGCCCATGGGGGCAGCAGTAAGGCAGATCACAGGCCAGTAGGTCCTCTACTAGCTTTACGAGTTCGGGTTCACGCAAAGTGTCGTTCGCTTTGACGGCATGACGACAAACCGTCTTTGCGATCATGTCCTGACCGAGACGTAGGCGGGCACCTTGGGCGTTGGTTTCGCGTAGCTCGTCAACGATTTCTTGGAGCATTTGCACTGGGTCCTCAGCTTTGAGGAAGGTGGGGAGAGCATCCACTTTGAAGGTGCCCGAGCCAAATCCTTCGAGCGAAATACCCGCGCGTTCAAGGAGTTCCATGTTGCGTTCGACCCAGTCGGTATCTTTGGGGCCGAGTCGGAGGGTGAGCGGGAGCAGCAGGCGTTGGGAGGGAACGCCTTGGGTTTCCATGCGGCGCTGCATTTCTTCGAATAAGATCCGTTCGTGAGCCGCGTGTTGATCTACCAGAACGAGTCCGGATGCATTTTCCATGAGGACGTAGAGTTTTCCTAGAACGCCTAGGAAGCGGAACGTCTCGGGAACTGGGGCGGGGTGTGGTTCGGGTTCGGGCTGTGGGGGAACGACTGGGAGTCGTGGGAGGGGCGATGCGTCCGCTGTGGAGGCGGGTGCGGTGGGAGTTGGAGAGGCTGTTGAACGCGTCGGGCTGGGGGCGGGCGGCTGCGCTTGGGGCGGTTGCGATGCTTGCGACGTTGGGATGCGCAGGGTGGGGCGGGCGGGTTCGGGCAGCAGTGCAGGCTGTTGCGCGGCAGGAGCGACTGTTGGGAGCGGTTCGGCTCGGAAGGTAGCGCTCCAGCGGGAGCGATCCGCTTCGAGGGCAGCACGTACTGCGGTTGTGACTGCGTCACGCAGCTCAGATGGGGCGCGGAAGCGCACTTCGCGTTTGGCTGGGTGTACGTTCACATCCACGGCAGCTGGATCCATTTCAATGAACATGAAGGTCACGGGATGCTGTCCCTTCATGAGAGCGGTGTGGTAGCCTTCGCGGAGGCCCTGAGAGAGGGTGATGTTTTCGACCGCTCGACCATTCAGAAAACACAACTGCTGCTGGCGCGAGGAGCGGCTGACTCCAACCCTCCCAATGTAGCCCGAGATACGGATTCCTGGAGATTCCGTCTTGGGGATCTCGAGCAGTTCTGCGGCGAGTTCGGCGCCGCAAAGGTCGCGAATCCGCTCTAACAAGGAGGCGGCAGGGGCGAGTTGAAACGCGACCCGCTCGTCTTGGAGATGGACGAAACTGATTTGCGGGTGGCCGATTGCCAGCAGATGAAGTTGATGCTCTACATGACTGGCTTCTGTGGCCTCGGTACGCAGGAACTTTCTGCGCGCTGGCAGGTTATAAAATAGAGAGCGCACCTCAATCTGCGTGCCGGGCGCATCGCCCCCGTCTCGAACCGCCTCGATTTTACCGCCATTGACGAGGATCTCCGTGCCTGCGATGGCGTCGTGCTCACGGGTGGAAAGACGGAACCGCGATACCGAGGCGATACTGGGTACGGCTTCGCCTCGAAAGCCGAGGGTGTGGATGGCTGCAAGGTCATGACCAGATCGAATTTTGCTTGTGGCGTGACGTTCAAGACAGAGCAGGGCGTCGTCCCGATCCATGCCTATACCGTTGTCGCTTACGCGGATGAGTGAAATACCTCCACGCCGAGTGAGGACCTCGATCCGGGTGGAGTGCGCGTCGATGGAGTTTTCTACGAGCTCTTTGACCACGGCGGCGGGCCGTTCTACCACTTCGCCTGCGGCAACCTGGCTGGCGACTTCCTCGGACAATAACCGGATACGAGACATTCCCTGAGGATGCCTCGTTGCCTGGCTGCGAAAAACGTTAAATTGCGTGCATCCGTGCGATGTCGGCTTCCAAGCGAAGCAGGCAGGACTTCCACTCATTACCGAGTCGGAAGCCACCGAGGCCGTTTTTTGCGACAACGCGGTGGCACGGGATACGCAGCAACAGTGGGTTGGCGGCGCAACGGCTGGCTACTCCGCGTGGTGCAGTGTGAAGGGCTGTCGCAAGGGTGCCGTAGGTGCGGGTACTTCCGCAGGGGATGGCCTCCATTTGGAGGCGAAAGTCTGATTCCGCCGAGGAGGCGGCAGGCGTTAGCGGGAGATCTTTGAGGGAAGAAAGCACCAGCTGAAGGTGTTCGGGTTGAAGGCTCTCCGGAGGTAACGCAGGGAGAAGGACGGACTTCAGTCCGCCACCGGGTGAGAACTCCAGAGAAAGATGGAGTGGCCCCACCCAGAGCGAATGCAGCGCGTCTTTGTTCAAACGCTGATTTTGAGTAGACGCGTCGGGTTGGATTAAAAGGCTGGCTGGAAGAGGGTCTGCCAAGCCCACCACGCCGAGATGAAGAGCCCGGCGATGAGTAGGAAGAACAGCAGTTTACCCTGTTGCCGATCTCGGCGCCGGGCACGGGGAGGCACGGCGGCGTCGCCATGGAGGTACCGATCGTCTGGCAGAGATTGGCCGCGAGAATCGATGCGGGAGGCGTTGTGTAAGAAGTTCTCCCGCTGTTTCTTTTGGATCTCCTCAGCGATTTTGGGCGCCTTTTTGATGAAGCTCTCGTGGCGAGCGGTTGCTGCCTTGAGGCTGGCTTCCTGTTCGGCGAGCTCACGGCGGCGCGCTTCGAAGGGCGTTTCCTGCTTGGAAGACTTTGCTCGGGTTTTGAGCGAGTCGTTTTTGGAGCGGAAAATCATGGGAAGATTGGAGAGGTTGGAAGTCCTACGGCATCAAAGTCTAGTGTCCAGGGCTCCCCATGAGGAGGCCGATGAAGAGCAGAATGCCCACAACCACTAGGGGCAGAGTGAAAGCCAACCCAGCCTTGAACCAGTAGGTGAAGTCGCGGCCGCCATGGTCTGGAGCAAAGCTGCTGTGGCTGAGTTCACCGACGATTTCGCCTCCATCGCCCTCGTGCGAGCCGATGCGAGGGATGGTGCGGGAGTATTCAGCCTTCGCGTCGTCGAGGGCGCTGAGGGCGCGCGTGAGTTCCTTGCTGAGGTCTGCTCCTTCGATCCCCTTAAGGTCAAGGCTCTCAAAGTACTGCAAGTGAAGCCCGAAGCTTTCCTTGATGCCACTGAGCATCTGGGCGCGGCGCTGGGTTTCAAACTCCTCGCGCTCGACGATGACGAGCGCCCGAGTGAGCTTGTCAATCATCTCCGCCCGACCCGTTTGAAGCTGCTCCTGTCGGCGGCTTAGTTCTTCGAGTTCCCGCTTTTGGCGTTCGATGACTTCTTGTTGTCGCTTGAGCGAAATGAGTTGTTCCTGAGCTTTTTGAACTTGGGAATCAAGGTGTTCTGGAGAGACTTCGTCTTCAGAGAGATCGAAGTTTTCGGGAGAGGAACGTGGGCGGTCGACCATTTGTGAGAGAGTAGTCCAGAAGGCTTCTCATAGCCCACTTTTTGAAGCCAGATTTTTCACTCAAAAACGAGAGGCGAGGCGGGCGGGTTGCACTCTCGGTCTTTTGGTTTTTCCTGGAGTTCTCGTTCCTCCCGTTTGGATGCCATTCAGCGCCTCAGTGTCGGAGTGCCTTAGCGCCCCGGCACTAGTTCGAACAAAAAGCCCTTTAAGTAACCCGACTCTGGGATCGTTGAGATCACGGGATGGTCGAGGCCTTGGCTAAACGCCCGGATGTGACGCAGGGTGCGTTTGGCATCGACGGCGGCTTCGTTGATGACCCCCTGAAATAGATCCGCCGTCATGTGATGGGAGCAGCAGAACGTGGCTAGCAAACCCTCGGGGTTCAATAGCTTCATGGCGCGGAGATGAATTTCTTTGTAGCCGCGGAGCGCATCGTGAATTCTGCCCTTGGACTTGGTGAAGGAGGGCGGATCCAGGATAATCATGTCATAGGTGGCTTCGGCTTTTTCGCGTTCGTGAAGGAAGTCGAATACGTTGGCCTCCAAGGCATGGATTGTGAGGCCATTCATTTTAGCGTTGCGCTG
>CAIWVL010000171.1 GCA_903916085.1 uncultured Spartobacteria bacterium | reverse complement strand
GCCCCTCGTTTTTTCCGGGCTACAGGGCAAGGTTACATCAAGGAGTCACCCGTAGCTCTCGTGGTTGGATTCGAGCGCAAGAATCCTCCTGATACATTGGAGACATCGGAGGATGTGTTAGGGAAACTGTCAGGAGTCAGGGACACTAACCACATTCTCGCCTCGTAAATCCCTGACAATGAAAAGGAGGTGGCTGGGGCCGGAATCGAACCGGCGACACGAGGATTTTCAGTCCTCTGCTCTACCAACTGAGCTACCCAGCCACTAATCTACTGACACGCTAGCAGAATTTGCTGCGCGATACCCTCCCAAGCGGGAATGGACGTGCAATCTAAGCGCGGTGGAGTGGGGGCGCAAGCTTTGTTTGCGATTTACCTTCATTTTTTCATTTTTGGCCATTGCCTACCAGGTGCCCGAGGCGTAATTTTCCAGACTCGCCAGCGCCGTAGGCACCGGATTGTTTCCGTGGCCCGTTGGAGAGAAAATGGAACCCGTGGTTGGTTCGGTCCAAGAGACCGGGATCTCAATAGATAGGAAAGGTCATCAAAAAATGACTCAGTTGACAGAAATGCAGGCACTGCTCGCGACGCATCAGCTGCGCGACTTTAAAGAGGGGAGCATTGTCAAGGGACACATCCTCGAAGTCCGTGCACGTGAAGTGCTTGTGGACATCGGTTACAAGAGCGAAGGCGTCATCCCGCTCTCCGAATTTGAAGACATGGAAGACCTCCAGGTCGGCGACGAAGTAGAAGTCCTACTTTGCCGTCTCGAGAATGACGAAGGCATGGTGATCCTTTCCAAGGAACGCGCCGCTTATCGCCAGAACTGGGAGAAGATCGTTAAGGTGTTCCACGACAGTGGCATCATCAAGGGCAAGGTTCGTTCTGTGGTCAAGGGCGGCTTGACGGTGAACATCGGCGTCGAGGCATTCTTGCCCGGATCGCAGATCGACATCGTTCCTCCGAAGGATTTGCATCAGTTCGTTGGCAATACCTACGAGTTCAAGATCGTCAAAATTAACGACGACCGCAAAAACGTGGTGCTCTCGCGCCGCGAACTCATCGAGCAGGAACGCGCCGACAAGCGCAGCCGCTTCCTCGAAGCCACCAAGCCTGGTGACATCGTACGTGGAGCCATCAAGAACCTCACCGACTTCGGCGCTTTCGTCGACCTCGATGGGATGGATGGTTTGCTGCACATCACCGACATGAGCTGGGGCCGCCTCGGTCACCCAAGCGAATTGCTCAAGGTGGGTCAGGAAGTCGAAGTTGTTGTCCTTGACATCAACCGCGACAAGGAACGCGTTTCCCTGGGCCTCAAGCAGATCCAGAAGAATCCGTGGGAAGAAACCGAAGGCCGTTTTCCAGTGGGAACCAAGGTCAAGGGCAAGATCACCAACCTCGTGCCTTACGGCGCGTTTGTGGAGATCGAAGAAGGCGTCGAAGGCCTCATCCACGTTTCCGAACTGTCCTGGACCAAGCGCATTACGCGTCCGAGCGACGTGCTCACGTTGGGTCAGGAAATCGAGGCCATCGTGCTGGGCGTCAATCGCGACGAACAGAAGATCAGCCTTGGCGTTCGTCAGTTGGAACCCAACCCATGGGAAGAAATCGAACACCGCTACCCGATTGGCAAGCAGGTCAAGGGAACGGTGCGCAACATGACCGCCTATGGCGCGTTCGTGGAGCTCGAAGAAGGCATCGACGGGATGATCCACGTGTCCGACATGAGCTGGACACGCAAGGTCAACCATCCTTCGGAAGTCCTCAAGAAGGGCGACGAAATCGAAGCCGTGGTCATCGACATCGACAAGAACAGCCAGCGCATCAGCCTTGGCGTCAAGCAGCTTGAAGACGATCCCTGGAAGACCATCGAAACCCGTTACAAGATCGGTGATTTGGTCAAGGGCAAGATCAGCAAGATCGCAAGCTTCGGCGCCTTCGTGGAGCTGGACGGCGACATTGATGGCCTTGTGCACATCTCCCAGATCAGCGAAGACCGCGTCGACAAGGTGAAGGATCATCTGAAGATCGGGCAGGAAATCGAAGCCCGCGTCATCAAGGTGGACAAAACCGAGCGCCGCATTGGTCTTTCGATCAAGGCAGCCGCCTACGACGAAGAAGAGATCAAGCGCGAAGCCGCTGCTTTCGACTCGCTGCGTCCGGGTGAAGACATGGTCGGTCTGGAGCAGGCCTTTGCTGCTGCTGAAGAATACCGTCCAGGCGAAAGCCGCAAGCGCTAGTCGCTTGGATTGGATACAGGGCGAACTAAGTAGCTTGTCCTGAAAAAAAAGGCCGGCGTGGGAGCAATCCTGCGTCGGCCTTTTTGCTGTTCTTGGCGCGTGATGTCGTCCGGGTTTGTCAGAAAGGACAGATTGAGAACGAGGGTAAGACACTCTCCGCAGTCAGACAAAATCCGAGGCGCGTTGGGAAAAGTCTGTGCTATGAGAGTGGCCTTTGTGGGGTATAATTCAGAGTGAGTCCTCAATAGATGCGGCCTCGATGCCGTGTCACTGTGGCGCACTCGGTCCTCACGAAATACTTCAGACAACTTTACTTTATGGAAAAACCCCAAATCACAGCCTATCTAAAGACAATGTGCGGTTGGAGCAACGGCGTGCGCGCCGTGATGGCCAAGTACTCCCTCGAGTACACAGAGAAAGACATCATCAAGAACCCCGCCTTTCGCTGGGAGATGGAGCAGCGCAGTGGTCAGCAGTTGAGTCCTTGTGTTGAGATCAATGGAGTCATGTTGCCGGACATCTCCGGGGAGGAAGTCGAGCGCTACATGCTGCAGCACAACCTTGTGCAGCAAAACCATGTGGATGCGGGCGTGCCTCTAAATGCGCCATGTTCTGATGATCAGCACGCCGCTATGGCGCGCGGTGAAGTGGTTCACTTGCGTTAGTAAAAGCAAACGGAAGGGGATGGGTCTTTGTTCTGAGCTCGCAGAGCTAGCGAGCGGTTACATTTTTAGCCCCGAGAAGATCCATGCCCCTTTTCGTTGTTCAGGAACTCTGTGCTGGTGAGGACAATGAGCGGGAATCGTCGTGGAAAAGCGGCATCAGGTCTCAGTCGCTGAGTGAACAAGTAAAGCTGGCCAACGCGCCTTTCGGTGGGTGGCTAGAGGATGGACGGAAGGGATAGTGAGTAGGGGGAATTGAAGATGTCTCAAGAGCGATACTTTCTTTATGTAGATGGTTCCCAGCGTGGGCCTTACACGGTGAGCCAGATCGGCCACATGGTTAACAGTGGGATCGTACATAGTGAGGCGATGTTTTGGTGCGAGGGCCTCGATCAATGGCAACCAGTGACTCAACTCATTGTGCCAAAGGCTGAAGTGAAACGGCGCCGAATTCATCTGAGCGCAAAGACTTTGAGTGTATTGGGGGGATTTCTCGCCGTGTTTTGGATCTGCTTGCCTACATTACGCCAGGGGTGGATGGAACAGCATGAGGTTGAGAAGAATGCACCGGCAGCCTACTGGAGGGCGCGCGGCGTGTTGAGGGAAAGCTTGGGCTGGTTCGCCGGCGTGCATTTCCGGGAGTTCGATCCGTCGATGGTTCTTCTGTCTGAGCCAAACAGAGCCACCGTAGAGTTAGAGGCGCAGATCGCCCCCATGTTTGGTGCCCAGCGTTCTGGACGGTGGAAGGTGGAGCTGGTGTACGACACTCGCCTGCAGATGTGGGTGGCCGCAGATGCCGAAGCGCAGGCGGGGAAGTAGCATCCCCTCGGAGGCGGTCAGGCCCTTGTGTTCAAAGGTTTGCAAAGCTCGGTCTGAGTGCTACACGTACTAGGCCCGTTCACAATTAATTTTCCCTAAACAGGTTAGATTACTTGTCGGCAGTTAATGCGACCCGCCCTCCAGCTGTTGAGCGCGGCGTGTTTTTTCTGAAAAAATAACCTACTTGGAGCCAGCCGTTTGTGAATAATCGCAAACAAATGTGCGTCGAGTCGCTTGACCAGCTCAGATTCCCCTGTACTGTCTACCACCCCGACGGAAACGACGGCTGAGTTTGTTAGCTTCCGCTAGATGCGGTTTGAGTCGCCTCAAAAACGACGAAGATCGAAAAAGCGAAAGAAAGTTAAAAACTCAGTTGACGACCTGAAGAAATGAGCTAGATTGCTCAGCCCGCCGCAAAAACGGCAGGCGCTACGAAAGTAGCAAACACTGCGAAAGCAGTACACGTTCTTTGAAAGTCTGGTTCCGAACTGCTCCTGTTGGCGCACCGGCTGCAATCTGAATAAGTGAAGCGATTCACGCATTCATGGTAGCGGATGAGGGTGGGCAAGGAAAGTAGTAGGAATGGATTACAAGTTTAAGTAACTAGTGAGGCTGGGGAAACTAAGTGCTTAGAACTGACAAAAATGACAGTAAGCAAAGATTGAATTGTGCGTTATACGTCAAAGTATTTCGGGTTTTTAATTGTTAGTAAACCGACCG
>CAIWVL010000170.1 GCA_903916085.1 uncultured Spartobacteria bacterium | reverse complement strand
TGGCTGCCTCGGCCCTTGGCTTCCTGCACTAGGCGCGGTCCCCCCCGCAGATGGTTTCAAGCGGAGGCGCGGCAACACAAAGTCGCCGCCCCGCAAATCCCCCCAGAACAATGAAATCCCCCATCCCTCCCGCCCCCGTTTCACGCCTCTGCCTCACGCTCCTGACGACCATGAGTGTCGGCGGGGGCCTGGATGGGATGAGAAATGCCGAAGCAAGCCTCCTCCCAGAGCTCACCCCACAGACTGGGCTGCAAAAAGAAGCGGCGCCTCCTGCAGAACCCGCCGCTCCCAAAGCGGTTTCAAACCTCCCAAAATCCGCGCAGATTCTTGAGCCAACTCCGGAGTCGATTCCAGTGCCACCTCCGCCTCCGCCGCCAGTTCTCGGGGACGCACGGCCCGAAATTGCGGTCCCAAAACCGCCACCAGCTCCGGCTCCGGCTCCAACGCCCGCTCCCGCCAAATCCGAGCCCGTCGTTCAAAAGCCCGCCGCGCCTACGCAGCCAGCTCCGCCACCCGCTCCAACGCCTGCTCCCGCCAAATCCGAGCCCGTCGTTCAAAAGCCCGCAGCGCCTACGCAGCCAGCTCCCGCTCCGGCTCCGACTCCTGCCCCAACTTCACCCCCCGCTCCGCCAAAGGTCGAAGTTGCCGCGTTTGTGTCCCTCAAACGCCCAGACCGCACCCGCATGGCGGCCGGTTCAAGGCACGCTCTCATCGTTAAACCTGACGGATCGCTTTGGGCTTGGGGAGCAAACGAACACGGCCAGCTTGGAGACGGCTCCACCCTCACAAGCGCTTTCCCCCTCCAAGTTGCACTCCCACTTTCGAAAGATCATACTTGGGTTTCCGCCGCCGCAGGGGACTGGCACTCCCTCGCCCTCCGAGAAGACGGCTCCGTCTGGACTTGGGGTAGCAATCAAAACGGAAGACTCGGCCTTCCCGGTGGACCTGTTTCGGCCAATCCACGCAAAGTTCCGCTGTCCAGGCCCGCCGTTCTCATTGCCTGTGGACCAGACTGTAGTTTCGCAGTCCTCTCCGATGGCTCCCTTTGGGCTTGGGGAGAAAACCAAAACGCTCAGTTAGGCACCGGGGATCGACTCGAACGCCTCGCCCCAACCCGAGTCGCCCTTCCCGAGACCGTCACCGCTCTCGTGGCCCGAAAGGCCAACACCTTCGCACTCACCGCCGACAATACTGCTTGGATTTGGGGGGAAGGTAACTTCGCCAACTCAGGCGTCCTGCCAAACAGAGACAAAACGCACCCGTCAAAAATCAGTCTCGAAACAGACTGGGCAGCACTCACCGGTGGAGATTTTCATGCTCTGGCTCTGCGCACCGACGGCACACTTTGGGGTTTTGGGGACAACAAAACAGGCCAATTAGGCGACGGCGCACGCGTCAGCCGCCTAACTCCCGCCCAGACTGGGTCCGCCAAGCACTGGAAATCTGTAGCGGCCTTTGGACGGCGCTCCTACGGGATCACCCGTCAAGGCGACCTTTTTGCCTGGGGCGAAAACGTCGGGGGCACTTTGGGCACGGGCGGCACTTTACCTCAAATCACTCCAGCCTCCATCCCTCCCCGGGGAGGCTGGGCAGAACTTGTTGCAGGCGAAACTTTTACTTTAGCCCTTCGGGAAGACGGTTCCATTTGGGCGTGGGGCGAAAACCGCGAGGGTCAACTTGGTTCGGGACGGGCGTTTAGCGCTTGGTCGCCTGTGGCGGTGGATTTGCCGCAATAGGCCGTGAACCTAACGCCCACTCGACTGCCCCGTGTGGGTGTTTTCTGGTGGAATGCGAGCGGTTCATCTGCGTGCACACAGTCTTGCCCTCGGGGAGGCCGCTACGGCACGATGGAGGTTCTGAGTATTTGGGGCCTTCACCCCACCCAGAACTTCTCCTTACTTTTCCAACAACCCCACGCATACCATACCCAATGAGCCATTTCGAGCATGTCAACTTTCTCTGGGACGACGCCAAAGCGGCTTCCCTGGACCCAGTCGAGCGTTTGGTCTATCGCTCCAACTTGCTGGGAAGCGATCAGAGAATCACCAACACCGGCGGAGGAAATACCTCCTCCAAGCTCCACGCTACAGACCCGCTCACCGGCAAACCCGTGGAAGTGCTCTGGGTAAAAGGGTCCGGCGGCGACCTGCGTACCAGCAAGCGCGAGAACTTCGCCTCGCTCTACCAGCAGACCCTCATTAACCTTCAGGCCAGTTACGCTGCGCGCCCCGATAAAGGACTCAAATCCAAGGCCGAAGACGACATGGTGGGGATGTACACCCACACTACTTTTAACCTCAATCCGCGTGCCTCGTCCATCGACACGCCCCTCCACAGCTTCCTTCCCGGCAAGCACGTGGACCACATGCATCCAAACGCGATCATCTCCATCGCCGCGTCCAAGCGTTGCGAGGAGCTCACCCGCGAAATCTTCGGCGGCACCATGGCCTATGTGCCTTGGATGCGCCCCGGCTTTGAGCTCGGCCTAGCCATGCAGCACATTTCCCAAGAGCAGCCCGCCATCAAGGCCATCATGATGGGCCAGCACGGGTTCATCTCTTGGGACGACGACGAAAAAGTCTGCTACACGCGCACGCTCGAGTTCATCGAAAAAGCCGCGCATTTTATTGAAGCAAAGTACGCGGCCAAAGGCGGTCACGCAGCGGCCTTCGGCGGCGCCGCTTACCACACCCTCCCCGAAGAACAGCGGCACGCCGTGTTCTCCGCCATTCTTCCTTGGCTGCGCGGACAAGTCAGTCAGCACAACCGCTTTATCGGGACCGTTCAAGAAGACGAAGCCATTTTGCGCTTCGTCAACTCCAAGGACGCTCCACGCCTAGCCGAACTCGGCACAAGCTGCCCCGATCATTTCTTACGCACGAAGATCAAGCCTCTCTACGTAGCTTGGGATCCGGCCACTGGCGACGTCGCTAAACTCAAGGCGCTCCTCGCTGAAGCCCTCGTCAAATACCGCGCCGATTACGCCGCCTACTACGAGCGTTGTAAGCACGCCAATTCCCCCGCGATCCGCGACGCCAACCCTACAGTCATCCTCATCCCCGGCCTCGGCATGATCGCTTGGGGTAAAGACAAAAGTGAATCTCGCGTCACCGCCGAGTTTTACAACTGCGCCGTAGAAGTCATGCGGGGAGCAGAAGCCATTGACGAGTACATCGCTCTACCCCAACAGGAAGCGTTCGACATCGAGTACTGGCTCCTCGAAGAAGCCAAGCTCAAGCGCATGCCCGCCGAGAAGGAACTCGCCCGCCAGGTCGTCGTCGTGATCGGAGCAGGCAGCGGAATCGGCAAGGAAACAGCGCATCGTATTGTGAAGGAAGGCGCGCATCTTGTTTGCGTGGATTTGAAGGAAGAAACCGCGGCGGCAACGGCTGCGGAAATCACTGCCGCCCACGGACTGGGCATTGGCGTGGCAGGCTCCGGAATCAGCGGCTGCGGCCCGGCGCTAGGATTGGCGGCGGACATCACCAACCGAGCGAGCATTCGCGCGATGCTGGACAAGGTGGCACTGGCGTATGGCGGGTTTGACTCGATTTGTGTCACGGCAGGCATTTTCGTTCCAAGTGACACCACAGGGCACATCCCCGACGACCGTTGGGATTTGACCTTCAAGATCAACGTAACAGGCAGCTATCTCGTTGGGGACGAAGCCTTCAAGACCTGGAAGGAACAGGGTCTGCGTGGCAACTTGGTACTCACTACGAGCGCCAACGCGGCCGTTGCCAAAAAAGGCAGCCTCGCCTACGACACCTCCAAAGCGGCAGCGAACCATCTCGTGCGCGAACTCGCGATGGAGCTTTCGCCACTCGTGCGCGTCAACGGCGTCGCCCCCGCCACAGTGGTTCAGGGCAGCGCGATGTTCCCACGCGATCGCGTGATCGGATCGCTCGCGAAATACAACATCCCCTACACCGAAGAGGAAGCCACGGATTCGCTGGTCACAAAGCTTGCCCAGTTCTACGCCGACCGCACCCTGACAAAGTCGCCGATCACTCCGGCAGACCAAGCGGAGGCGTATTTCCTGCTCGTTTCCAAGCGCTTGAGCAAAACCACAGGCCAAGTCATCACCGTAGACGGCGGGTTGCACGAAGCCTTCCTGCGTTAAGGGCGGAAAGTTAAGTCTGACAGTTCTTAAGGGGACGTTACCACAGGTAGCGTCCCCTTTACTTTTTAAGGTCACAAACAACTGAACAAGATAGCCCTGTTTGTGTCTCACCTATTGATGAAAAAGTTCCCCCCGCTCCTGATGCTCGCTGCCAGTCTGATCTGCTCCACAGCGGCTCAGGCCAAACCTGGAAAAGATGTCAAAACAACCGGTACCTATGGTTGCGCCCGTTTTGACGTCAACGAAAACGGAATCCTAGATCCAAGCGAGATTGAAGCCCTCAAAAAGGCATTTGCAGAAGGTGACACTGCTCTCAAGCTTTTAGATACCAACAATAACGGTATCCTCGACGACTCAGAAATCGCAGCAATCAAATTGCCCGACAAAGGCCAGGGGAAAGGAAAAGAGAAAAAAGAAGGTAAGAAAAAGAAAGACAAAGACGCCGAGCCGGCAACGCCAACACCAGCGTCGCCGACGTCGCCTGCGACACCGTCCCCAAGCGCGCCTGCTCCTGCCAAGTAGGAACAGGCCCCGGGTACCCTTAGCGACTAACGTGGCGGCCTGATTCAAGCGATGCCAGAGTCACACGCCAACGGCATGGTGCATCCTCACAACCCATTCCACCGATCGATCGGACGGTAGGGCTGCGTCCCGTTAGTCGCCCCCAGGGCTCACACGAACACCAACACCCCAAAACGGTCCGGCATGTGGAACTGCTCGAAACCCGTTGGCGACCAAGCGCTTAATTCTCGGGAGGCGCCCTCGGGCCGGTCGATCCGAGTGAAGTTGACGCGCCATTTTTCTCCCGCTTGAGGCGCGCCGAGAGTGAGGCTTGCAAACGGGAGACTCAACTCCGCCGCCCAGCCTCCTTCAAAAATCCGAACAACGGTCTCCAGCCCCTCGCAACGCCAACTAAAATCCTTACGGAAACCGCTGCGCACTCGACGCATGCAGAGATCAAGCACGGCGTTATTAGGGTTTACTTCGAGTTCGAAATAGCCCCACCCGTCGCCCACGGTGTCGAGAAACACTTCCACCACTTCCTCCTTGTAAAGGGGAGCATCGCGCTCGGTAAAAGTCGCCCATGGGTGGCTGTCAACAGAGACAAATAACACCCGAAGACAGTTGAGATCGCGACCCACACGCACCTCTGTGCCTTGTTGAGGTGTCCCCCCAGTGGTATTCAAGCGGAGCCCGAGCGGAGCGAGCGCACTCCACGGTGCCTGTTGAGGATCGGCGGTAAGCGGTCCAAAATCTGCCCAAGCGCAACATGCCTCAGGAAGTGCCGCAGAATTCATTCGACTAATGCTGGAGAGAGACCGTCGAGCTCAGGTAGCCGACAGCCAGGGCCGCAGCCACTGCCACAAAAGTGACAGCGACGGAGGCCATCACCCACAAGCTGCGCTGCGCTTTCAGTGGAACAAACACGCCCGCGGGATGTTGCGGAAGCGGATAGGAACCGGGCACCCCACCGGAATCATGGACGGCGCCCGCTGCCATTGAGACATGCGTACTGTGCGACTGAGCCGCTTGTGACGCGCCCACAAGCGGTTCCGAGGCGATGTACACGGCTTCCACCTCACCCAT
The DNA here is from genome assembly GCA_903916085.1 of uncultured Spartobacteria bacterium. Classification (GTDB taxonomy): domain Bacteria; phylum Verrucomicrobiota; class Verrucomicrobiia; order Chthoniobacterales; family Chthoniobacteraceae; genus Chth-196. The sequence goes on along the minus strand of CAIWVL010000170.1, from coordinate 5,045 downwards.
TTGAATTTTGGTGCCGGTTTCGAGCTGATAATGCACGCCCATCTCCACCTGGTGTCCGTTAATGAGCGTGGCCCCACTTCCCACCAAATCCGCGACAAGATATCCTGTCGTGTCTAACAGAAGCTCTACATGCGTTTCAGCAACGGAGGCGTGTGGCACCACCAACGTGCACTCCACCCCGCTGCCAATGGTGATCCGCGATTCCAGCAGTTCGTGCGGCAGGAGGGTGCCGTCTGGCAGCGTGAGGATGAGTTTGATCATGGGTTCCGGGGGAGGAAGTTGTGATGCGCGGGGAAAGAACTATTTGGATTGCTCTATAAGTTCCGCAAACTGGGAGAAGAAGTAGCCAGCATCGTTCGGTCCGGGAGCCGCCTCGGGGTGGTATTGCACACTAAACACCGGCAGAGAACGATGGCGCAGGCCCTCCACGGTTTGGTCGTTGAGATTGATGTGAGTCACTTCCACATCGGCGGGCAGCGATTCTGGGTCCACTGCGAAGCCGTGGTTTTGGGAAGTAATCGTTACCTTGCCCGTGCGCAAATCCTGCACAGGCTGGTTACCACCACGGTGGCCGAACTTCAGCTTAAATGTTTTTCCGCCAAAGGCATAGGAAAGCATCTGATGCCCCAGACAGATACCGAACACGGGCACACGCCCCAACAGTTTGCGGATGTTTTCGTGCACGTAAGTCAGCGCAGCAGGATCGCCGGGACCATTCGAAAGAAACACGCCATCCGGACGGAGCGCGAGAACCTCCTCGGCTGGGGTGCCTGCGGGAACGACGCGCACTGCGAAACCTTCCTGCCGCAGTCGGCGCAAGATGTTGCGCTTCATGCCAAAATCGTACGCCACAATGCGGTAACGCACCGGGGGCAACGGCTTAAAGTTACCTGCGGCAGTCGAAATCAACTCGGGGTGCGGCAAAACAGTCCACTCGCGAGAAAGCTCGGAATCAGGGTCCCAATCAAAGGAGTGCGCAGGGGTGACCTCTTTTACAAAATCCTGTCCGACGACGCCTACAGCTTTCTGCGCAAGCGCTATAGCAGCTTCCACCGAAGCAGCTTCCGTAGTCACACAACCCTTCATCGCACCCTTATCGCGGAGGTGTCTCGTGAGAGCGCGTGTATCGATTCCCTGAATCCCCACGACGTTCCAACGTTTGAGGTAAGCATCCAAGGTTTCTTCCGACCGCCAATTGCTGGCCACCGGACTCAGCTCCTCAATCACAAATGCCCGCACGTGAGGCTGATCGCTTTCACTATCCAAAGCGTTGACACCGTAGTTCCCAATTTCAGGGACGGTCATCGCCACGATCTGACCCCGATAAGACGGGTCAGTCAGAACCTCCTGATAACCCGACATGGAGGTGTTAAAACACACTTCTCCAACCGAAGTTCCATTGGCTCCGAACGATTCTCCGATAAAATTCCGTCCATCTTCTAGGGCAAGAATTGCGCGCATGTGTCCCTGTACCATGGGCGGCTTAAGGCCGAGGTTCGAGTAAAATTTCCGACACACTCCTGCCAAAACCGGCTGGAACGCCTCGCCTTTTTCCTCGCCCTCTGACAAGTTCGCGGCTTTCAGTCGGGAGTCTCTTACATCATGGAAAACACATTTCCTGCGGATCCAACACATACCGCGCCCACCGAACCGCATGCAGCTCCGGAATCTCCGGTGCCTGATGCGCCCGCTTTTTCTGCTGGAAACGTCCAGGACGCGCACTCTGCCGAAGAACCCGCAGCCGGTCACACGCAAGAGGTCTCAGAAGAGGCAGAATACGAAAGCAACTCGGAGCACGGCAGCGTGCACGAGCCTGGGCATGACGCGACGGAAGCGCACCCTGAGGATCATGCGTCAGACAATGAACCCGGCGTTGATGCTCCCGAAGGAGCGTCTTCCCCGGAAGCTGAGGCACAGCCGGAAGAGGGTTCGCTCGAGGAGCTTGCAGCACGCGCCCGGAAAGGCCGTCTGAACAGCGAAGAAGAAACGGAAGCCTGCCTACTATTAAAGGAGAGCCTTCTGGGTGGCCGCGCCGAAGTGGCACGCGCAGTGGCCGTGACCCCGTCTCTGCCGTGGGTCGTCAGTGTTCACGCGACCACAACGGCCTGGCCGGAAATGAAGCCGTCCTTTCGCACGCAATTTTTGGCAGGCCTCGCTCGGACTCAAGGGGAGCCTGCCGCGCGCGTGAGACTCAGTCTGGCACGTGGATTATTCAAAGTAGACCAGACGGCGGCGCTCAAGCTCATCCTGTTGACACTCAAAGTCATCCGCGACAAGCAAACAGGTCTTCTTGAAGGCAAAGGTGCTGCGTTATTCGCCAATGTACTCATCGGCCGAGGCAAGGCTTGGGTGCTGCAATTGCCACTCCAGGAGCTTAAGCCAGCCGAAGCTGATCTGCTCGTTTTCGCGGCATTGCACGGTGCCTTTCACGCGCCCCAAGCGCCTGTCGCTCAACTTAGTATTCTCAAGTGGGCAGCCGCCGACGAGCGGCTCACCCGAATCCCAGACGCTCTCGCGCAGCTCATCTTAAAGGGCGTGTCCCGTTGGAGCGGGAAGTGGCAGGCCGCTCTGCGCAAAGAAGTGACCCCAGTACCTGAATCTTGGGCTGAAGTACTCAAAGCACCCACTCAGAAACGCACCCCAGAGGCCAGGCCGCCGCAACCGACAAAGCCCGAAGTCGAGGCAGATGAAGAATCCTCCGAAACTTCCGAGGACGAAAATGACGATCCTCAGCTTGGCGACAGAGCTCATCCCGGGGCAGACCGGACCGATTCTGGAGACCCGGATTTGGATCCCGATGCCGATGAGGAAGATGCCGACGACGAAGACGAAGACCGTGAGGAGCAGGAAGATCGGCCTCGCGACCAAAAACAGCGGCCCGTCTACGTTTCAAAAACCATTCCCAATCAGAACGCCCATCAGCAGGGAGGAAATCAAGGAAGGCGCGGCAACACTCCGCCGCACTTCAACTTACAAGACAGCCTACGTCAAATAGACAGCTATGTGGCGGGCCTCCGGAATGAGCTGCAAGCGGCCCAAAAACAACTCCGCCAACGCGAGGAAGATCCACGCCGAGGGCGGCGTGGAGAACGCCCTGCGCCCATGGTGGCTCCAGGGGAGCATTCCCTAGAAGAGCTCACGCGCTTGAACCAGCAACTCGAGTCACGGAACGCGGAGTTAAAGTTGCGCATCGACGAACTCACTATCGACAGTGAAGAGCGTGCCGCCAGCAGCGGACTCATCTCAGGGACGCCTCCGCCCGATGCAGACACCCAGTTGCGCACTCTCCTTGGGTTTAAGCTAAAGGACGACTTCGAAGATTTTCTCGCTCTCCAGCAAGAAGCTCGGGATTTGGTCGTCCAGCAGCACTACCGCACCGTGCTCCAGCACGTATTCGACGTGCTCCGAATGGAGGGCGTCCAGCTTACCCACCAAGAGAAGCCGCACACCGAAGAGAGCCGGTAGATCCACAACGCCCGAAGGTCTCCTGTTTCAGGGAATTGTACCCACCACCGGGAAAGCAGTCGGAACAAAACGGTATCCTCGAGAACAAAATCTTAGAGATTTCCGACTCCTCTGCTCTCTCGACTCACTTCTGTTCAAACATCAGCCTTCCTCTCCCCCTGGAAACTCTGAGATACAGGAATAGGAGGGAACAGAGGTTACAGCGGGCTGAGATCCCCGAGTTCTAACGATCCGTAAAACTCCCGTGTACCACCGATTAGGCCCGGTGCTCGAGCATCCGTTCGACGTACTTTGCTAGCAAATCGTACTCCAGATTCACCCGCTCCCCAGGTTTCCGGTCGCCCAGATTCGTGGCCGCAAGCGTGTGCGGGATGATCCACAAAACGAACCGGTCCTGAAGTAATTCAGCGACCGTGAGGCTAATTCCGTCCACCGCGATGGACCCCTTGGGCACCAGATAACGCGCTCCCTCCGGCGGTAGCGCTATCTCCACTCGGACATCCGCGCCAGACGGTTCGAGCCGCAAAATTTCCGAGGTGCCATCAATGTGCCCTTGAACGAAGTGGCCTCCGAGACGACCGCCTGCGGCAAGGGCCCGCTCTAAATTCACGCGGCAACCCGCAGAGACTTGGCCCAAGCTTGTCCTCGCAAGCGTCTCTTGCAGAAGATCGAACTGGAGTGTTTCCCCTTCGTGTACAGACACGGTCAGGCAGCAGCCATTCACGGCGATGCTGTCTCCCGGGCGCACTCCAGGCCCGATGTGCGGTGCGCGCAGAGCAAGCCGAACACCGCCCCCGGGCAGACGCTCTAGCCGGATGACTTTCCCAGTTTCTTCAACCAATCCTGTAAACATGTTGGTCTTTATAGAGAGCGCACCCTGGAAGCGCAACGCACGCTAATCCAGATCGGGCGTTACCTTGAGCCACTGCTGGAAGGCACTCAACGCGCGCGCCCTGTGGCTGATCGCATTCTTGGCTTCGGCAGGAAGAACGCCAAAAGAAGCCTCGTGACCATCGGGAACAAAAAGCGGATCATAGCCAAAACCACCTCCCCCCTGTTCCTCAGTGAGCAGATAGCCCTCGACCGCTCCCTGAAAAAGTCCCCGCACCTGACCGCTCTTTGCGAGGACCAGAACGCACTGAAAACGTGCCCGCCGCTGCGTCCATTCGGGAAAAGAGGCCATTTCTGTGAGAAGATGAGCGCGGTTGTCTGCGTCAGTGGCCGAGGCCCCAGCGAACCGTGCGGAAAAAACACCAGGCGCACCGCCAAGCGCATCGACGCAAAGGCCTGAGTCGTCTGCAAGAACCCAGCCATCGAAGATGATCGAAGCGGCAATCGCCTTGATCGCAGCATTTTCTGAAAAGGTTTTACCTGTTTCCTCGGGCGATGGCACCTCCGGGTGCGAGCACAAATCGCGAACCACAAACCGCCCTTCCAGCATGGCACGGATTTCCTCGGTCTTGTGGGCGTTTTTGGTGGCGAGCAACAGTTGCAGCATGGCGCAGTGAAAACGCAGCGAGCGCTGGGAGGCAATGGGATTCAAGGCGAGCAAAGGGAAAAAAGAGGAGAAAAGAAAAAAT
>CAIWVL010000169.1 GCA_903916085.1 uncultured Spartobacteria bacterium | reverse complement strand
TCCCTACACGACGCTCTTCCGATCTGCCCTCTCCCACGACCCCGGATTATGCAGTGATTCTTGCTGGCGGCCACGGAGAGCGTTTCTGGCCTCTCAGTCGGCGGGCCAAGCCGAAGCACCACTTAGCTCTGTTCTCTGAGCGCACTCTCCTCTCCGCGACACTGGACCGCCTCCAAGGTTTTATTCCTGCGGAACGTATTTTGGTGCTGACGGGCATTGATCAGGCGGATGCGGTGCGGGCATTGCTTCCTGAGTTGCCCGCCGAAAATTTTATCATCGAACCGATGCGCCGCGACACGGCTGCCGCCATGGCCCTCGCTGCCGGTTCTATCGCACGCCGGGATCCGGGCGCAACGGCGGTTGTCTTGCCAGCCGATCATCACATTACCAATACGGTGGATTTCCAGAAAACGCTGCGTGCTGCGGTGCACGCGGCCGAGTCCAATTTGGCGATTGTCACGGTCGCTATCGCTCCCGACTGGCCTTGTCCTGGGTTTGGTTATCTTGAATTGGGCGAGCCGATTTCCGGGAATGGGACGGGAGTCCGTCCGGTGTTGCGGTTTCATGAAAAGCCGTCTGCCGAGACTGCTGCGCGCTATTTGGAGCAGGGCAATTTCCGCTGGAACGCCGGTATGTTTGTGTGGTCGGTTCCTGTGCTTCAGGAAGCTCTCCGCAAGACTGCTCCGGAGTTGTTTTCGTTTTGCATGGATCTTCAGCAAGCTCCGGATGCGGAATTATTTGTGAAAGAGCGGTTCGAGTTGGTGCCCAAGGTTTCCTTTGATTATGCGGTGATGGAAAAGCTCTCGGGCGCGTTGGCGGTCGATGCTGCTTTTGCTTGGGATGATCTCGGAGGCTGGCCTGCGGCCGGCAAGTATTTCCCGAAAGACGCACACGACAACGCAGGCAACGTCTCCATCCAAAGCGTGGATGCGCATGGGAACATTGTATTCTCCAGCGACACAATGCAGCACGTCGCTTTGCTCGGTGTGAATAACCTAATTGTGGTAAACACGGGGGACGCACTTTTGGTGTGTCCCCGCGATCAGTCTGAGCGCCTCAAGGAGCTGGTGGGCGGGTTGCCTGCGAAATTGCAGTAAGCCTTTCTCGCCCTGACCCGAGGCATGCGTGAAAGGAAGTTGGTGCTAATTTCCTAGACTCGGTCTAACAGAAGGGAGTCCGTGTGGTTAACCTTCCAGTAGCCCCGAGGTACGAGGTCCCAGTGGGTGTCGATGCGTAACGTTGGCCCACAGGAAATCGTCGGTAGATTGTTTCATTTCAACCCCTAAAAAGTTCCCTATGAAGAAGATCCTGACAACTCTGTTTGCTCTGTCTGTTGCCCCGATTGTGATGTTTGCCGGTGAATTTCCAGATATCAGCATCGCTGAACTCAAGAAGGCGATCGCCGAAAAGAAGGTGGTCGTGGTCGATGTCAACGGTTCGGAGTCTTACAAATCGGGCCACATCCCCACGGCTTTGAATTTCGCCGAAGTGCAGGGCGACCTCGCGAGCGTGCTCCCCAAAGAAAAAGACGCCTTGGTCGTCGCCTATTGCGGCGGTCCTTCCTGCAACGCTTATACGCGCGCAGCCAATGCGGCGACGAAACTCGGTTACACCAACGTAAAGCATCTCTCCGCAGGTATTAGCGGCTGGGTACTCGCGAAGGAGCAAACCGAAAAGTAGGCCTTCTTTCTTTTCTGGCTTTCCGCTTTCACGGGCTGCCCCGGCCTTGCCGCCAGGGTGGCCCGTTTTGTTTCCCTCGCCTCGCTCCCTCCATGCGCCTTCCCCACGCGCTACTCGCCAGCCTCTTTCTCGCTCAATGCGCTCTTGGAGAGATTCCCGTCCACCGCTTTTCTGAGACACCTCACTCTTACTGGACCCAGCAGCCGGTGGATGCCTTTTCGCAGTGGCTTGGCAAGATGCGTGCCGGGCAGGCGGTGCTGGAGGGTCGCGATGAAAAAACACAGTTGCGTAGCCTTCTCAAGGTCTTCGGCATTTCCGAGAGCTCCCAACTGTTAGTGTACTCCGCCACAAGTCTGCAAAGCGGACTGATCCTTCCCTCGAATCCGAGGGCTCTTTACTTTAACGAAGAAGTTTACGTCGGGTACGTGCCCGGCGGCCGATTTGAGGTTTCTGCGATTGACCCCGTTTTAGGCCCTGTTTTCTACCTGTTCCGGCCGAGTGCCGACGGTCGACCTGAGGCGGCGCGTTCTGAGCGGTGCATGAACTGTCATGCCGGGCGCACGAGTTGGGGCGTGCCTGGATTCGTTGCTGAGTCGGTTATCGCGACGGCGGGCTCGGGGGCGAGTTTGGATGGCTTTCGTCGGGAACTCGCCGGACACACGATCCCCTTGAGTGAGCGGCTAGGGGGCTGGCATGTCACTGGCGCGCACGAACATGGGGAGCATCTGGGAAATATTTTAGGTGATTCCGAAGGAGGTTCTTACAAGCGTATTCTGAACCCGCCCGGGACGCGTTTCGCGTGGGAGCGATATCCAGTGCAGACGAGCGACTTGTTCGCGCACCTTCTGCTTGAACATCAGATCGGATTTCACAATCTAATCACCCTGAGCGTGTACCGCACGCGGGACGCGCTCGCTGCTGGCGGCGGCACCGTGCGAGCCGAGGACCAGGCTGCCTTGGACGAAATAGCATGGCGTCTCGTGCGGTATCTTCTTTTCGCAAACGAAGCCGCGTTGCCAGAGGGAGGACTCAAGCCGGACCCCGTCTTACAGCGCGCGTTCTTTGACCGCCGGCTGGTCGGTTCCAGTGGAGCTTCGCTGCGAGACTTGGATTTGAAGGCGAAATTATTCCGGTATCGATGCAGCTACATGATTTACACGCGTGGTTTTGCCGCATTGCCGCCCGAGATGAAACAGCGCGTCTTGAAGGGACTTTCAATCGCTTTGCGAGAGGATGGTGCGCCTGCCGAGTTTGGGTATCTACCTCTCGCTGAAAAGCGTGCGATTCGTTCCATCCTTCGAGAGACGCACGTTTTGCCTTAATGAGCGTGCAAGGCGTTGCGCACTGTCGCGGCATCCGGTTTGTTATGGGGATGGAACACCACACCTCCGAATCCGCAGTGCCCGAATCTACCGAACCCGTTTTGGTGGAGGGCGGTTTGCCTGTGACGATTTCGCCGCTGGCGGCCCGCGTGCTGGGGTGTCTGATGGAGAAAGAGTTCGCCACGCCGGATCTGTATCCACTGACACTCAATGCTTTAACTAATGCCTGTAATCAGCGTAACAACCGAGAGCCGGTGCTGGCTTTGGACGAGGCTGAGGTGGTTGCTGCGATGGATGAGTTGCGTGAGCGTCGGCTTGCGGTGCAGTTTTTGGGAGCAGATTCGCGGGTTCCAAAGTTCAAACACAAACTGGAGCAAGTCTTTCCTGTAGAATCACCTGCGCGTGCCGTGCTTTGCGAACTTTTGGTGCGCGGTCCGCAAACAGCGGCTGGACTGCGAGGTAATGCGCAACGGCTTTATCGAATGCCGGAGGCTGCCGAGTTTGAGGCGTTACTAGCAGGGCTTGTGCAACATCCTGTGGGGGGGCTCGTGCAAAAACTTGCGCGTCAGCCAGGCCAGAAGGAGGCTCGCTGGACGCAGCTTCTGACTGGGGAACCGGTTCAGGCGGCGCACTCGGGTGAGATGGAGCTAGCGTATCGGCCGGTGGTTGGGTCGCCTGTCGCTGAGTTGGAGCGACGCGTTTCGGAGTTGGAGACGGCTCTACAGGCGTTGCGGGTGGAGGTTGCGTCTTTGCGTGCCACCGCGTCGCCGGTTCTTGAGACGCCGTTGCAAGAGGGCGAGTTCAGCGCGTAGGTGGGCAACCGCGTTTTTGGGCCTGCTGAAATTCAAGAAAGCACGAGAGCCAGACTGCCGCAGAGAAACTGACGGCGGTCCATTGCAGAAGCTCTGCGGTGTCCAGTTGTTCGCCTGCGAGGGCGACAATGCCGGCACCGAGGACGCTGGGGAGTACCATGGCAAGGTCCAGCAGACTGTTGGCACGGGCATTGAACTCGGGGGGGAGTTTGCGTGAAACAAAGTTGAGCTGGCTCGTGATTCGCGCAAACAGGAACGCGCCGTACACAAACGCGAGAGGGAAGGAGAGCAGGGGGATGGCCAGAGCGGCCCATGCTACGAGACTAAAAGCTTCTCCCAGAACGAGCAGCCGTAGCAGGGCTTCCACCTTGAGCTTGCGACATACGCCCGGCAGCACCAGGCTACCCACGGCACCACCTAATCCGAAGGACCCTAGCAGCAGTCCGTATTGTGAGGCGGGCAGATGCAGGACCTCCGTGGTCATTGGCAGCAGGAGCGGCATGACGATGCCAAGCGCAGAGCTCGCCATAACGCAGCGCAGCATCAGCCACCGGAAATCTGCACGGACCCGTACCAGCTCAAAGCCTGCTTGGAGGTCTTCTAGAAAGCTCGTTGAGGGTGCGGGTTCCGCTGCTAGCACAGACGCGTGCGGCGTGGACAGGAACAGTCGGATGAGCAGCGCGACCCCGACAAAATAGGTAGCCAGATCAAAGAGTAAAATGGGCGCTATCCCTTGAAATGAGCCATACAACAGGCCGCCTAAAATCGGGCCAAGCGCATGTAGAAAAGCGAAGCTCATCGAAAATAGAGAGTTTGCACGGTGCACGAGCCCTGGGGGCAGCATCTCGTTCATGAGAGCCTGGCGTGTGGGGTTGAAGGCACCGGAGAAAAACGCGACCAAGCCGTTCCCTAAAATGAGCACCCAGGCGGAGCTAGAAAAGGTGAGCATCGCTAGCAGGATGGGAATGCGGGCGAGTTCACAGAAAACAAGGATCTGATTCTTGGCCTTCCCCTCGCCAAAGACGCCCCCGAGGAGAGTGCCTAAAATCATGAGAATCAAAAAGATGCCTTGGGTGATACCAATGTACTGCTTTTGTTCTCCAACGAGTTCATAGATGCGCAGCAGCAGGGCGACCTCGGAAACATAAGTCCCGAGCTCGGAGAGGAAACCGGCCGAAAAGAGGAGGCGGTACGGCCTGAATGCCCAAAGATCGCGCATGAAATTTAAAGGATCGTAGTTTATTTTAGATCCGTCCTGCATTAGTTAGTCGGGATGCTGAGAAACCGGAAGGACATCCCTCTGATTCTGTTGGCCGTTTTGAACGTGGCCTTGATTGTTGGAAGCGCCGCGCTCACGGACTGGGCGCTCACGGCACCGCTTTGGGCTTCCATCCCCGTTGGACTCATGTTCGCCCTCGGGATTTTGTTCATTTACCTGACCAACTACCAGTGCATCTCGCACTATCACATTCACACGCCGTACTTCAAAAGTCGCCAGTTGAATGACTTGTTTAGTCTGATGAATTCTCTGTCTTTGGGGGTCCCTCAGACTTTGTACCACATTCATCATTTGTTTCATCACAAGGGAAACAACGACCGGCGCAATCCCATCACCAACACCACCGTAGATTACGCTTCAAGTTATCGCTTTTCCAAAGACCCCAACGTAGAGGAGGAGTTCTGGTCCTTCACTCTCAAGAGTGTGTTTCGCTCGGAAGTCACTCCCCTTTACAAAGAGGGCGTACGGCAGCGTCGCCGGACCCAGATTCACTTGGAGTTTGTGGTCTTATTTGCCATGTGGGCGCTCTTGATCTTTCTTTCCTGGAAGAACTTCGTGTTTTTCTATCTACCTCTGTGGCTGATCGGTCAGGTGCTCAATTACGCAGAAAACTATCTGGAACATCACGGTGCCACTCACACAAGTCGTCTCGATGATTCAGTGAGCTGCTACAGCTCGTTTTACAACTGGATCTGGTTCAACAACGGTTACCATCAGGAGCATCATTACAAGGCGCGCGTCCATTGGGCGGACTTGCCTCAAGTCAAGGCGCAGATGCTCGATGAATCGAAGCGACGCGTTGTCGAACATTGCCACCTGTGGAACCTCCCGTGGCTTCACAAAAATAAGACGGCTACCGCTCATGTGACGTCCGGCGCCGGAGCTCAAGATTGATGGCCACCGCGTCCTACTCGAAGACCGTCTTCCTCACCGGTGCAAGCTCGGGCATTGGTTTGGCTGTCGTGAAACGACTTTGCGCAGCGGGCTGGGAAGTGTGGGGCACGGCTCGCAACGTTTCGCGGCTTCCCGTGTTGACTGGGTTTCATCCGGTGGCGTTGGATTTGAATGATCCCGAGAATATCGCAGCCGCGTTTTCAGCGGCGGCAGTGGAGTCGGGCGGGTTTGATGTGCTCATCAATAACGCAGGGGACGTGATCAATGCGCCCCTTGAAGCGCTTGTCCAGAATGGGTTACGAGCTCAGATGGAAACGCTTTTTTTTGGTCCGCTGGAGCTTATCCGGCTGGCGCTGCCCGAGATGCGTCGGCGTAAGGCAGGGATGATCATCAATGTAACGTCCTTGGCCGTTCAGTTTCCGATTCCTTTTAACTCAGGCTATAGCGCCGCCAAAGCGGCCCTGAGTTCGTGTAGCGAATGTCTGCGCCTTGAGCTGACTGGCACCCCCATTCGCTTGGTGGATGTGCAGCCTGGGGATGTTTCAACTGAGATTCTGAACCGCACCAAGGAGTTAAATCTGCCTGAATGCGCTCCTTATGAGCCGATGCTCGCGCATGCTAGAGCTGCTGAAGCTGATAAAATGAAGGCGGCTTGTGCTCCCGAAAAAGTGGCACGTTTGATTCAGAAGCTCTTGAACGCAGGAAATCCACCGCCACGGGTTGCTGTCGGCAATTTCTTTGAGGCGCGGCTTGCGACAACGGCTAGTCGGTTGCTGAGTCGCGGGATGGTGGAGCGATTACAGCGCTGGATGTACGGCCTCAAATAGGGCTGTCGGGGATTGCCCGGCAAGCTTACAGCCGCAAACCGTTCACTGCGCGCGGCTGAGTGAGGGGGGCAAAAGCCACGTGGTCAATTTTCCATTCCCGATTTTCTCGGATGACTGTGTAAACGGCAGCAAGAGCCTCGCCGCTGGGCAAGAAGAATCGCACCTCCACCTCGGAACCGATGCCGGTGTCTTGGACCATACCAAACTCCCACCGCGAGGCCTGGCGGACGGCGGCGGAGTCGCCTCGGGCAATTTCGATAAAGCGGTCCAGCCCGTTGCGATCCATGAACTGGCTGGAGGCCTGTTGATAGGCTTGTTCGTAGTGTTGCGCACGAAGTGCCAGAAGCTGAGTCTGAACCGTGTCAAATAGTTCGAATGGAACGGACTCCTTATTCTCGGAGGATTCCTGAAACCGAAGGAAGCCGGCCACTGCGCAGCTGCCCAAGGTGAAAGCCACGATGCCAATGCGCGTCCAGAGCCTCATTGCTTTTTGAGGAGTTCCGCGCTGAGTCTGCGCAAGTAGAGGAATGAGAATAATCCGGTAGAATGGCCGTCTGCCCAGAGCGGTTGGAGCGCATATCCACCTACGTTTTGGATGGATTTCAGCTCAAAACTACCCTCAACGAAATGCCGCTCCGGTCGCTCGACCATTCCCATGACATCCGCTTCGCCTTGGCACACGGCGCAGGGACAGTTTCGGCGCAGTATTTCCAAGGGAAAAAAACTTTCTTCGCCGTCGTTCCAGGCGATCGCAATTTCCTGGCCGATGAGGGCGATGTTGGTGGGTTCAATTCGGACGTCCATACGACTTGGGGGAGGGGACGGGGAGACTAGCTACGATTAAATCTTAAACGGATCCCACTCAATCGTCCAGAGAATCACTTCCGGTCGGGCGCCACGTCTTTTTTGCGCCGCGTGAACCAAAGAGGGCACTTCCGATGCGGACGAGTGTGGCACCTTCTTCGATGGCAATCGCGTAGTCATCGCTCATGCCCATGGAAAGCTCGGGCAATAGAAGTCCGGCTTCGCGTTGGAGGCGTTCCCGGAGTTCGCGTAACGTGATGAAGTACTTACGCGAGTGTTCGGGCTCGGGAGCGGGCGGGGGAATGGTCATGAGCCCTTCGATTTGGAGACGAGGGAGTTGCAGAAGTGCGTCGAGATCGGAAGTGAGTTGGGCTGGGGAGAAGCCGAACTTTGTGGACTCACCTGCAACGTTGATTTCCAAAAGAATTTTTGGGAACAGGCCGAGCTCTGCGGCGATGCGATCAATTTCGCGGGCGATGGACAGTGAATCCACGCCATGGAGAAGTTCAAACAGAGGAAGAGCTTGGCGAATTTTATTTTTCTGTAGATGTCCTATAAAGTGCCAGCTACAGCGGGAAGGGAGCCGCGGGATTTTTGCTTTCGCTTCTTGCACGCGGTTTTCGCCAAAAAGTGTGACCCCGCATTCGACCGCATCCAAGAGGGCCTCGGGAGGGTGCGTTTTGGAAACTGCCACAAGTTGGACGGGTGCCAGCGAGCCCCGTCCTGCGCGTTGGGTGGCGGCTTGGATGTTGTCGGAGATGGTTTTTAGGCGGTCGGAAAACATGGCGGTATGCAGAGTCTTGCGGGGAGGTGGCAAAGTGTGAAGGCGGAATGGGAGGCAATGGAAGCGTCTCATGCAGCCAGAGCTTTTTGTTCTCCCTTTGAGCCTCATTTCCTCCCATTGAATCCCATTCGTCCTTGAGCGATGCGCTTCGCTCGGGTTTCCTCTAAGGCTCCGCATGATTTACTCTCTGTCTCTGGAGACCGCGCTGTTCGTGGTCGGTTGTTTGCTGTTGCTTGGGCATTTGGGGGCGTTGTTTTTTGGAACCGCCTTGAAGCGTCATTTGCAGGGGTTTCCGCGTTCGGGGCCTGCTGGGGTGATTCTTTTCACCGGCGCGGCGGTTTGGTTTGGAGGCCTTGTGGCGTTCACAGACTTGGGCGAGTTCAGCGTGATGCGCACGAAGTTTCTCTTTTTCACGGTACTGGCGGCCGTGCTCATGCTGCGGTTTGTGCGGGAGTTCCTCGCGGTGCGGGCCTTGGGCATGCTGCTGCTCCTAGGGGCGGAGCCTCTTCTTGAATCCGCCTGGATGCGGCCCGAGTACTGCAGGCTATGGCTCGTCGGGTTAGTGTACGGGTGGATTGTTGCGGGACTATTTTTTATCGGCACACCCTACATTTTGCGGGACGCGATCGCGTGGGTGAGTGGGGCGCCGTGGCGCTGGAAAGCGGCTTCGTGTGCGGGGATCGCTTATGGCGCGCTGCTACTGGCGGTGCGGCTCACGCTCGGAAACTGAGGAACTACTTGATTCCCGTCGGCACCCACTCATAATAGCCAGTTCAAGAATTCAGGATTTATGTCAGAAACAACGGAAATTCAGGCGCTTCGCCTTCACGATAAAGATACGGGCAGCGCCGACGTGCAGGTGGCATTGCTGACGCAACGTATCTCTCAGCTCACGGAACACTTCAAGGCTCACTCCAAGGATCATTCCTCCCGTCGTGGCCTCTTGATGATGGTTGCCCGCCGCCGCAAGCTGCTCGACTATCTCAAGCGCACTTCCAACGACCGCTACAAGGCGATCCTCGAAAAATTGAATCTGCGTCGCTAATCAGCGTCCCGCCATTTTTGGCCACATAACCGCCCCTCTAAAGCCGCCCCCGTTTGACCTCTCCCCAACCTGTTGGGGGGATGTTTGGGGGCTGTTTTTTGGAAACAGCGCCCTTCGCGCTCCCGTTTCCTCCTCTCTCCCCCGACACTTTCCGCTTCTCCAATTTTCCCCACTTCAGTGACCCGGGGAGGGGAACCTGAGACCCTTGGACGGAGCCCCGCGGCTTCACTCCTCTCTCCGCAGCCACTTGCGCAGGAGGAGAGAGACTGCGGGGCTACGAGCCAGGGAACAGGCTTAATCTCCGGGTTTTATACAAAACCAATGATCCATAACGTATCGAGCCACATCGGCTCCACCACCATTCAGTTCGAAACCGGTAAGCTCGCCAAACTCGCCGACGGCGCAGTCACTGTGCAGTGCGGTGAAACCATCATCATGGTTTCCGCTGTGTCGGCGACCAAGATCAAGGAAGGGCAGGACTTTTTCCCCCTCACCGTTGATTATCGGGAAAAGGCCGCTGCTGTTGGCAAGTTCCCCGGCGGTTACTTCCGTCGCGAGGGACGTCCCAGCGAAAAGGAAATCCTGACCGCGCGCATGACGGATCGTCCGCTGCGCCCCCTATTTCCCAAGGGCTATCTGTACGACACGCAGATCATTTCCGTCCTGCTCAGCGCTGACGGCCAAAATGATCCTGACATGCTTTCCATCAACGGCGCTTCCGCCGCGTTGATGGTATCCGACATCCCGTTCGCAGGCCCCATCGGTGCCGTACGCGTCGGTCGTGTTAACGGTCAGTTCATTGCTAACCCTACCCACGCTGAACGCGAGCACAGCGATTTGGACCTCGTTTACGTTGGTTCCAAAGACGAGTGCGTCATGATCGAAGGTGAAGCCAATGAAATCCCCGAAGCGGATTTCATCCGGGCTCTCGAATTCGCCCAGATCCATGCGCGCGCCTTGGTGGAAGCTCAGTTGCAGCTCGCAGCCGCCGTCAATAAGCCCAAGCGCGAAGTGCCTCTCATGTTGGTGCGCGACGACCTCATGGAGATCGCCTACAAAGTGGCCGGTGACCGGATTGAGTCTGCTATCTACCTCCCGAGCAAAGTGGCTCGTGGCAAGGCTGTTGAAGCCCTCCGCTCTGAAGTCGCAGCGGCTGTTAAGGCTCAGTTCCCCGAAGCAACTTCCTTCGAAGTCAGCCAGGCATTCGACTACTTGCAGAAGAAGGCGTTCCGCATCTCGATTCTCGACAAGGCGGTACGTTGCGATGGCCGTCAGCTCAACGAATTACGCAAGCTCACCGGCGAAGTCGGTATGCTCCCGCGTTCGCACGGCTCCGCGCTTTTCGCACGTGGCGAAACGCAGGCAGTCGCTTTGGCCACACTCGCCACCACTGGCGAAGCACAGGAGCTCGATGGCTACACGGGCGGCGTGACCACAAAGCGCTTCATTTTGCACTACAACTTCCCGCCCTTCTCGGTGGGTGAAACGGGCCGCACAGGCAGCCCCGGTCGTCGCGAAATCGGTCACGGCGCACTCGCCGAGCGTTCGATCGCTCCGGTGATCCCGTCGGTTGAAGACTTCCCTTACGCCATCCGTGTTTCTTCAGAAATCATGGAGTCGAACGGCTCAACCTCAATGGCGAGCGTGTGCGGTGGATGTCTTGCGCTTTTGGATGCTGGTGTCCCTCTAAAGTCCCCCGTGGCAGGGATTTCCGTCGGGCTCGTCACCGAGTTCGAAGGCGATAAATTGCACCGTCACGCCATGCTTTCCGACATCATCGGAAGCGAAGATCACTTCGGTGACATGGACTTCAAGATCTGCGGCACGGATGCCGGGATCACAGGCTTCCAGCTCGACTTGAAGCTCACCGGCCTACCGCACTTCATCATGGTGGACGCAATCCATCAGGCGAAGACGTTGCGCACGGAGATCCTTGCATTCATGCACTCTGTGATGCCTGTGCACCGCGGCGAAATGTCCAGGTACGCTCCTCGTATTGAGACGGTTAAGATTCCCGTGGACAAGATTGGCCAGCTTATCGGGCCAGGCGGGAAGAACATCAAGAGCATCGTTGCTGAGACCGGTTGTGAGATCAACATCGACGACGACGGCAAGGTGCACATCTACTCCAACAATCCTGAAGGTATGGCACGCGCTCGTCAGATCATCACCGGGATGACTGCTGAAATCGAAGTGGGCCAGACCTACCAAGGCCGCGTGGTTTCCATCAAGGATTTCGGCGCGTTTGTGGAAGTGCTCCCCGGTAAGGACGGCCTCTGTCACATCTCTGAGCTCGCCGATTTCCGGGTCAACCGGACTGAAGACGTGGTGAAGGTGGGGGAACTCGTGTGGGTGAAGTGCGTCGGCATCGACGATAAGGGCCGCGTGAAGCTCTCGCGCAAGGCTGCTATGAAAGAGCGCGATGAGTCCGCCAAGAGCGAGACTGAGGCAACCCACTAATTGAGCCTCCAGTTAGGTTAAAATCTTTAGGGCCGCCTTCTTAATTAGAAGCGCGGCCCTAATTTTTTAGACTGCGCTGGATCAACTCTGAGAGGTCGTTTATTCCTCAAGCCTTAACCCCCAACCCTAGTTCGTTCCCACCTATGTCAGACACTCAAACCTCGGTGCTTTCGCGCCGTGAACTTATCAAAACCGCTGGCGTCCTTGGCGCTGGAATGGCGGCATTTCCTTACATCATGCGTGGCCAGGCCAACGCAGAAAACTCCCTTATCCGCGTCGGTCTAATCGGTTGCGGCGGTCGTGGTTCAGGTGCCGCAGACCAGACTCTGAGCGTGCCAGGTTCCAACGTGAAGATCGTTGCAGTGGCAGACGCCTTCGCCAATCGCGTGGAGAATACAGTGAAGGGCCTCAAGGCTAAGCATGGCGACAAAGTGGACGTCACTCCTGAGCGCATGTATGTGGGGTTAGACGGCTATCTGAAGGTTCTTCAGCACGCCGAGATCGACATGGTCATCTTGGCCACGCCTCCCGGCTTCCGCCCGTTCCATTTCGAAGCAGCTGTGGCCTCCGGCAAGCATGTGTTCATGGAAAAGCCCGTGTGCATCGACGCTTCCGGCGCTCGCAAGGTTCTTGCCGCCGCTCAGGAAGCCGACAAGAAGGGCCTCAAGGTCGTGGTCGGGCTCCAGCGTCATTACGACGAAAAGTATCGCGAAACCTACAAGCGCGTGAAGGACGGAGCGATCGGCGAAATTATCCAAGCCAATGTGTACTGGAACGGTGGCGGTATCTGGTGGCGCAAGCGTGAAGAAGGCATGACGGATGTCATGTACCAGGCGCACAACTGGTACCATTTTGCGTACCTCTCCGGTGATCACATTTGCGAACAGCACGTACACAACATCGACGTGGCAAACTGGTTCCTCGGGGAAACTCCAGTCAGCGCGTTTGGTGTCGGCGGCCGTCGCGTGATCACGCCCGATCAGCCCAGCGAAATTTTCGATCATTTCGCCGTTAACTTCATCTACAAGAGCGGGGTTTCGGTGGCCAGTCAGTGCCGTCAGTACCCTGGGCTCGGCCGCGTGAGTGAAGATTTCCGTGGCACGAAGGGTATTTGTGAAGTGGGCAAGATCAGCGACTATAAGGGCAACGTGATCTGGAAGTTTGAAGGGAAGTCTGAGAATCCTTATCAGGTGGAGCACAACGAGTTGCATCATTTCATTCGAAGCAACACACCTCACAACGACGCCTACTACGGTGCTACAAGCAGCTTCTCCGCCTCTCTTGCGCGGTACGCTGTCTACACAGGCAAGGAACTCAAGTGGGATCAGACCCTCGCGCTCAACGACTCCGTGATGTCCGAGAAGCTCGATCCAAATGGCCCAGCACCCGTGAAGGCCAATGCCGATGGCAGTCTCACGCTGCCTAACTCCCGCGACTACAAGATTGCAGGATCTTAGTTCGCACCGGTTGCGCAACTTTGCGTGATCGAAAAAAACAGCCGCGCATTCTTTGGAGTGCGCGGCTGGTATTTTTTTGGAAGAATTGGGGAGTGAGCAGCCTGAACCCCCCAATGGTAGTCTAAACGAAGGACAACCAGAAAAACCTTTGCCGGTTCAAGGTGCTACGCAGCTTAACGCTTTTTTTTACCGGCCTCGAGTTCCTTTTCAATGGCGTTTCGCAACGTTAGGGAGTCTGGCTCGGTGTCAGAGGCGAAACGTGCTTTCAATACTCCATCTTTGCCGATGAGGAACTTGTTGAAGTTCCAGGTGATAGGTCCTGGAATGGGAGATTCTGGGCTGGTGAGAGCGGTGAACAAGGGGTGGGCTTTCACTCGGAGGCTGACCTTGCTGAAAAGTGGAAAAGTCACTTTGAAGCGAGAGGTGCAAAACTTTTGGATCTCCTCTTCACTGCCGGGTTCCTGACCGCCGAAATCGTTGCTTGGAAAGCCGAGGACAACAAAGTCCCTGGGAGCGTATTTCTGGTAGAGCGCTTCCAGTCCTTCATATTGGCGAGTATAGCCGCATTCGCTCGCCGTGTTTACGATGAGGATGACCTTTCCCTCCCACGCGGCGAGGGCACCCTGTCTGCCTTGGATGTCTACCAAGGGGATGTTCATCAGATCGGGTGCGGCCACAAGCGCACCTGCGCTGAGGGTGAATGCACTCGCGAGGATGGTTAGTGAGAGTTTAGGGGAAGTATTCACGGGTGTGTGCTCTATCCAGAAAGTGACGAGAGGTCAACCCCGAGAAGCTCTGGTGCCGGGTCACAAAGATGTGACATTGTTGAGTTTGGTGAAATTGATTCCCTCGTTTGTACGGTCCCTAGGGCCTAGCAGGCTGTACGTCTAAATGGCTCGGGTTGTGAGAAAGTCCAAGTCGGCAACCGAGCCGTAGGCTTCGGAAGAGAGTCGGTGGTGATAGGAGCGCAGCGACTGGAACAACCGGAATACCGTACCAGACGGATTGCGCTTCGGCAGGAGTGCAAGAAACATTCTTAACCCACGCGGACCGAGTTCCATGTGAGGGGTTTCTTGCGAACCCCCGGCGCGCAGACCTTCGTTTGGGCATTACCGGTGGTTCCGCTAGTTCCTCGGATCATCAGCGGCTAATTTCTTAGCCCCCTCGCGGAGGCGTCGGAGGCGGTCCGCGACCGTTAAGGATTCATTCCAAAAATGTCGACAGGAGATCCGACTTTCTAGCCCGTACTGCCTACTAGGGTCTGTGTGCACCAGTGGGGCGCTCTTTTCGGAAAGCGGGTTTTCGAGTCGGCGCTGGTGCTGGCGCGGAGTAATCGCGTTCAGGGCGTGGGCGGCGCTCTTCGCTCGAATACGAGGAGGAACCGCCGGAGGCAGACCTTCCACCTTGGTACGCGGGGTAGGAACGGCGGGGACGCTCGCTAGACTCGTACTGATTGCGGGAGCGCTGTTGCCGGTAAGGCGCCTCGTGGGAGGACTCTTCCGTGGCAGGCGCAGGCTTGCCGCCAGAGCGCCGGTGGGTGAGCATGTGCAAGAGCGCTTCCACTACAGTTTCAGGCGCAACGCCATCTGTTAAAAGCGACTTGGCCCCGAAAGCGTTCTTTTGGAAATCGCCCGATGCGATGAGCGCCTGTACGGATTCTACGAGCACCTCGGTTTTTTTGTGAGCGGCCTCAGCAGGCGTCGGCATTTTCTCACGGCGGATTTTAATGCGAGTGAGACGGAAGATGCGCTCCAAGCCGAACATCTCGCGGGGAGTCACAAAGGAGATGGCACGTCCGCTGCGGCCTGCTCGACCCGTGCGTCCAATGCGATGCACGTAATCCTCTGGATCGCGGGGCAGATCGTAGTTCAGAACTACCTCAATGTCATCGACATCGATGCCTCGGGCGGCGACGTCTGTGGCCACAAGAAACTCGAGTTTGCGTTCACGAAAGCGGCGCATAACACGTTCGCGCATCGCCTGAGACATGTCACCATGCAGCCGATCGGCTTGATAGCCCTCCGCGACAAGGTGTTCGGTGACTCCATCCACAGAGTTCTTTGTGGAACAAAAAATGATGCCGAACTTGAGATTGGTCGCTTCAAGCACGCGACAAAGCGAGCCGATCCGCGAACCGTGGCCGACCTCGAAGTAGCACTGGTCGATGTTCGGAGCGGCTTCCGCGCGTGTTTCGAGGCGGACCCAGAAGGGCGTGCTGGTGTAGCGCTTGATGAGCTGCTCGACCGCTGGAGGCATCGTGGCCGAGAAGAAGGCCGTCTGGCGCTGCTCAGGGGCCTGCTGGAGGATGGTCGCGATGTCATCCCTGAAACCCATGTCTAGCATGCGGTCGGCTTCATCGAGAATGATCATCTTGATGGAATCTAGCTTCAGCGAGCCACGCTGAAGATGATCCATGATTCGGCCGGGAGTGCCCGCAATCACTTGCGCGCCGTCCTGCAGTCCACGGTATTGCGGGCCGTAAGGTGCGCCTCCATAGATGGCAAGCTCACTGACACCACGTTTGAAGGCGCTGAGCTTGCCCACCTCACCTGCAACCTGAACGGCGAGCTCGCGTGTCGGACACATGATCAGGACTTGAGGCGCACCCAAGGTTGGGTCCACGCATTGTACTGCGGGAATGGCAAATGCAGCGGTTTTACCCGAGCCGGTGCGGGAAAGACCGGCGACGTCTTTACCAGAAAGTAGAGCGGGAATAGTTGCCGCTTGGATAGGCGAGGCCTGTTCGAAACCCATTTGTTCGACGGCCTTCAGCAGTTCCGGCGAAAGGCCGAGGTCACGAAAGGATTCAGATAGCATTCGGGCATTTAGCATGGATTACACCAGAAGGCGATTTCTTTCGTACAAATACCCAATCTAAAACGGATTGAAAAACGGCGCAGGAAGGGCATTTGAGCTCGCTTCTGAGTCCGCTGAGTTGTGCTGTCGCGTCGCCCAACGCTCTCTACGCAACGATGGGATGCCCGCGCTAAACGATTGTCTTTTTCCCCGTCGTACAGGCACGCTGCAAGGATGTCTCGCGTACTCCCCCTGTCTGCTGCTGCACTGCTGGCGGTTTTCTCGCCCTCCTGTTTTTCGTCCGAATGGTTTGTGGCTCCGAGCGGTAACGATGCTTGGTCCGGCACCAAGCCAACCGCAACGGCCGATGGCAGTGACGGCCCGTTTGCTACTTTGCAAAAGGCGCGGGATACAGTGCGTCAAGCCCGTAAGTCTGGCGACAAGACACAGCCCACGATCACAGTTCGCGCGGGCACTTACACGGTTGTGGAACCCTTAAAGCTCGAAGCCCAAGACTCTGGTGAGCCAGGCATGCCCGTTTTGTGGCGGGCTTATATGGGTGAACAGCCAGTCCTGAGCGGCGCGATCCACTTGGAAGGCTGGATTCCATGGAAGGACGGGATTTACAAAGCACCGCTTGGTGCGGCGGCCAAGCTCAAGGCAGGCGTTCGTCAGGTCCTTCTGGATGGCTCCCGCCAAACGCTGGCCCGGTACCCCAACTTTGACCCTGCTCAGCCTGTGAGCGGCGGTTGGGCGTTCGCGGATGGTAAGTCCGTCCCCATGTACGCCGACATCCCCGGTGAAGACAAACGTTCCCTTGAGGTCCTCCCGGGCGACCTGCGCACCTGGGCCAAGCCTGCCGACGCCGAAATCGTTGTCTTCCCGCGCTTCAACTGGTGGAACAGTCGCGTACGCGTGCAGTCGGTGGATCCTTCAACGCGCAAGGTGACTTTGGCTGGAGATTGCAGCTATTCGATTCGCCAGGGGGATCGGTACTTTTTCCAAAATGCTCTTGAGGAATTGGATGTTCCCGGCGAATGGTACGCCGACCGGGACGCGGGATTTCTCTACTACTGGCCACCAGCGGGGCGAGCCGCAGCAGATGCGTCTGTGGTGGTCGCGCAAGCTTTGTTGCATCTGGAACCGGGCACGCACGATGTGGTCTGGCGCGGGTTTACGATGGAAGGTTGTGATGGCACGGCCGTTTCTCTTGTGGAAACGCAGCGTTGCTCGGTTGAGTCCAACTGGATCCGGAGCGTCGGGGATTGGGGCGGGAGTGGCGTGGCTGTGTCACGGGGGAGCGCCAACCGGGTTGCACACAACACCATCGAGCAGATTGGGAACACGGGAATTTTCCTCACCGGTGGTGACATTCCAACCTTAACGGAGGCTGGGAATGTGGCGGAGCACAACCACATCCATGATTTTGGGATCTATTACAAGCAA
The DNA here is from genome assembly GCA_903916085.1 of uncultured Spartobacteria bacterium. Taxonomy (GTDB): domain Bacteria; phylum Verrucomicrobiota; class Verrucomicrobiia; order Chthoniobacterales; family Chthoniobacteraceae; genus Chth-196. The sequence continues at coordinate 1,516 of CAIWVL010000169.1, read as the reverse complement.
GGCGTGGGTGTGTCCCTCGGAGGTGTCGGGAATCATGCCGTTCACAACGACATTCATCACGGCCCCCGGTTTGGTATCATGCATTCAGGTAATCGCCATGACATCAGCTGGAACCACATCCACGACGTGTGTTTGGAAACGGAGGACACTGGAGCGATTTACAGCGGCGGTCGGGACTGGATTACGCCCCGTGGGACGTTGATTTCTTACAACTTCATCCATGACGTGCCCGGCTTTAGCATGCACAACGGTAAGGCTGTCACCCCGAATTTCGCTTGGGGTATTTACCTCGATGACAATTCCGGTGGCGCCGATGTGATTGGTAACATCATCGCCCGTTGCGGTCGCGGCGGGATGCACGCCCACGGTGCCCGCGACTGCGTGGTGCGAAACAACATCTTCGTAGATAACCGCGATTGGCAGGTCGATTTTCACGGCTGGACCATCCAACAAAATTACTGGGACCGCCACATGCCGACCATGGTGAAAGGGTTTGAGTCCGTGGCTGATAAGCCCGCTTGGAAAGGGATGCGCGGCATGGACATTCATCCAACTCAGGTGCCTCTGCCCAGCGGCTTAACCATGCGGGGGAACATCTTTGAAAAAAACATCGTTGTTTCTGAAAAAGCGGAGACGCCGGTGCTCAGCATTCTGCGGGTTCCGTTTACGCACAACACCTTTGATTCCAACCTGTACTGGGCACCGGGCGGAGCGGTTCGAACGAACTTTGCCGAAGCTGGTCCCGATGAGGGCCCCAACCTATTGCCCGCGCTTGCCGGTGCTCCCGACACCATGCCAACGGGTTGGCGTTGGAGCGCCAAGCCGCAGGGAAGTGGGCGCGCCGTGATTCAGTCCACCCCGGAAGGCGCGTCGCTATTGCTCTCCGCTGAGAACGCAGCGGATGCCAAGGTTTCCCCTGTGATCTTTGGGGCAGAAATCCCATTGGAACCCGGGGCCACGTACCGGCTCAGGGCGCAACTACGCGCCAGTGCTCCAGGAAGGGCTGCTTTGGGGGTCCATTCTTTCATTTCGAAGGTTTACTTCTGGATGAGCCCCCGGGCAGACGTCGATGTCAGTGCGGACTGGACTGATAAGGAATGGGTGTTTGACGTCCCTGCTCCTGGCAAGCCCGCTTGGAACGAGCAGATGAAGGCGTTCTCGCCTCGTATCGGTTGGCGCGCCAACAACGGCACCCTGGAGGTGCGTAACCTACAGTTGCATAAGGCGTCTGCGCGTTCTGAATGGGAATCCTGGCGTGCCAAAGGCGTGGATGCGCACTCTCTCGTCGCGGATCCGATGTGGGAAGATGCCGCGCGATTTACCCTGAAGGCGGAATCGCCGGCCTGGAAGCTCGGGTTCGAGCGAATCGCAGTGGAAGCCATCGGGCCGCAGACTAAAGGAAACTAGGGGTTTCCCGAAGCTCGTGACGAGTGATTAGAGCTATGGATAAAGTCCTCAGACCTCACCTCAGGCTATCACCGTTGGCTCCTTAGAGCGCCTAAAAAAAGGCAACATC
>CAIWVL010000168.1 GCA_903916085.1 uncultured Spartobacteria bacterium | reverse complement strand
GCCTTCCTGAGACCATGTCTATCTCATGTGTCCGGATCGACTACACTGGAACTTATTTTGACCAAAATTACGTTCCAGAAGCTATAGACTGAGCCCCATTCAACCAAAGCCACAAACTTCCATTCACGCTATCAACAGACGTCCCACTTTCGGCTGGTAAAGGCAGCCAAGCACAGCGTTGGCACGGTCGGGCTTGGTAGTGCCCCGGGCGCGGAGTTTGTCTTTTGGTTCAATCACAATTTGCCCTGCTCTGTTTTAGTCAATGCATCGGGTCGTAAGTTGAGCAAAAAGCTCCAGATCGTTTGGAAGAATTACGTTTTTGTTTCTCAATTTTCAACGCTCCACTTACCCACATCTACGCCGCGATGTTTGCGAATTTATCACGCTAACTTCACACCCCACTTCGCCCGGATCAGGCGCCCTGAAACCGTTTAGTATTTCTCCCACGGAGTGACGGAAACTCCATTCAAGAAACGTGACTTTACTTGGCCGAGAACAGCCGGTTCGAGTGCCGCTCGATTTCCAAGATCAGCCAATTCACCGATCTCTTTCGAGCCGTCCAAGGAATAACTCCCTGGAACCGTCACGGTGTTGACTCTGAGAAACTTTGGTTCACCAACCAAATTGCGAGCAAGGCGCAAAGACGACTCCTGTTGTACATTCATCAGCAGATCAATGATTTTGCCCTTCCATAACCAACCAATGATGCCAGCCCGAAGCTTCAATCCGCATAAGCCGGGACGTGCCTGTCCCCGCGCAGTGAAAGGTTCTTCAGTCGTTCCAACGCTGAGCACATCGATTCGCTCCAGGGGTATGCGCAGAAAGCATACGGCCTCAATAATCGCAGCCATCGCGGGTGAGTTTGCCCATACACCGCCGTCGAAATAACGACTTTCAGCGACCATATTCGCGATCTTGGCAGCGGAAAAGAATGTTGGCGCAGCTGCAGTGGCAAGCGCAGCGTCAGCCGCATTTGTGTCCGCATCCGCCGTAAGATCACAATGATGAGGTGTCCGAAACTGATGCGATGCACCCGCGACTGCGTGATATGTTGGAATTACGAGTCGGCAGAGGGAATCTCGCAGTTTAACCGGATTGCCTCCTTTGTTTTTGTAGAAAGCGTCTTGCAATTCTCGATGGAGAACTTCCTGAGAATATTTTGGCCACACAATATGCCTCAGGGTGTGGCAAATGCGTCCTCGGATTCTCGTGATGGGAAAAATCACCGGGCCACGCTGCTGGTAGAAATCGAGCATCTCCTGGCCGGAAAGCCCCAAACCCAAACCCAAGGCAAGAATGCCGCCAGTTGATGTCCCGGCAATAAGATCAAAATGATCAACAACGCGGAGGCCGGTTTGCTTTTCCCAAGAAGCTATTGCTGCCGCAGTAAACGATCCTTTTATCCCTCCACCGTCCAGTGCCAATATTCGAAATGAGATGCCATCCGTTCCCCGTCCACGAACTAACGGAAGCCGCTCCAGTTGACTGCAGACCTTATTTGCAAGGTCGCCAATATTGTCGCTAGTGGAAATCTCTTTATTTTCGGCCTCATCAAATCCGTTTTTGAGCAAGCTGAACACATGTAGGTGTTTGTTCAGAAAATCCTGAGCCGCACCACCAAGTCCCCCCAAAAGAAAGCACGGAATTCCACGCTCGATTGCAAGGTGAAGTTCGGAAGGAACACCTGCATTGGATTGCCACCACTTTCCGCCCACGACCACAATCGCATCACACCTGTAAGCCATCCACTTTCGCAATAATTCCAAACTTTGAGCGAGAGGCTGGTCCCCATTTGCCTCCGGAATCTCGTCGACCAAAGCGAGCTTCCGCCATTTGTCCACAGGGGCGTTATCTGGATTCTTGGAAAAGTACCGAGAAACGGCCAGCATTAAGCGATCTCTACTTCCCCCTTGCACTTGGTATTTCCGAGCCTCATCGAGCAAAATCGGCGTGATGCTTGGATGACTGCCGTGAACGATGTGTCCGCCACGCTCAAAAATAAGACGTGTGAATTGACGAACAAAACCGGCAATTGCGTCACGCTGTGTTTCGGTCATGTCACCGGCATCCGGAATGGAGCCGGACAGCCAGATACGGGCACCCGCAAGTGAACTCGGTATCAAGGAGTGGTGTGGGCTTGCAGGCATAACCGGAGAAGTTGATTTGAGGAGGATTTGCTATCTACTGGCCTTGCGAGCCGCAGCTTCGACCCAGTTCGCAAAATTAGCATACCCATTATCTGAAACCCAATCGTACGTGGGGTAAATGTCGCTCAAGTATCGACGGGGATTAGAGTCCGTGACGAAAATATTCTCGAAAGGATTGCGGCCTTTGGAGTCGGGCAGGCTTGTCCTTGGGTCTTTCAGCTTATGGATATAAATCCCAAGCATTCCCTTCCCATCGGCATAGCTTTGTTGGATTTCGTAATTCACCCATGGTCGATTGAATGTTTCAGCACCGATCAAGACAACCGTGACCGATGCACCCTTCAACTGCGCATTAATCCAACGTTTGATTGAGTCTTCTCCCTGCCGCTCAAGCGTTTCCCAGTCTGCATGGTCAATAAAGCCAGCCTGTTCGAACGCCCCCTTTGTGATGCCACTGTTACGGACTTGGCTTACGCGGAAGATGTCGCGGTCATAGTGGAAGCTGAAAAATACTCGTCGTGCCATAATTATGAATCAAAAATTGAATGTTAATGGTATTGTTTGAATGTTTAGTGGCGAACGCTTCCTTTTTCTGGGTGTCGATCATAAAGGACATCGAGCGCATTTGCACCGTCTTCTGACGTCTTCTCCCAAGCTTTCAGCCAAGAATTTAATTGATCTGCTCCCAGCGCAGTCAATTCATGCAAAGGAACTACGTATTCAACTTTCAACTCCGCAGACTTCTTCGTTCCCATAGAAAAATGTTGTTCTTCTATGATATGCATCCTTTCTGGTTTTCTCCGGCGAATATGTCGCATGGCCGCAAGTTCAAAAAACAGCCACGGAGATTTTGTTTTTCTGATAGCCTCATCCGTAGTAATTGAGTTCGACGTATTAATGAATACAACACACTCTGCGGCGTCTATCATTTCGTTCAACGCTGTTGCAAGCATCATGTGAACGTGGCTCGTCGAACGGTTGCGCTTGGAATAAGAGTAGGTATCTTCGCCTAAATTCTTGCAGTGTTTGTCATCGATGACCTTTAACAAATCATCTGCGAAGCCCCAAACGCACGAGTCAATAAATGAATCTAGGCCAAAATGGTCCTTGAGCCACCCTGCACATTTGATGGCGTCTTCCTGGTCGTTGTGCGAATGCGATATAAAAACGTCTGCAGTAATTTTTGGAAACCAATGGGCGCTGAGTTTTGTTCCATCCACGATACCATTGCTGATGAACGAATCAATTGCAGTCTCTACTATTTTGTTATTGCGTTCGTAAATAGCCGCTCCAGAGCTGTGAGGAATATTTTTCCAGTTACAATCGATTAAGTTGAAGGCTCTCCACATAAGATCTACTGTTTTTTTACATCATCGCTATTCATGGTTAAAAACGCTGAAACGCGTTTCATATGCGCCTGAATTTGCTCAACGATAAGCGGGACGAATTTATCGGGGTCCGTCCACCTAGAGGTTTTTTAGTCGGGTCGAATGCACTTATTCTCACGACGGCTTTTAGCGTGACAAGGTCAAGCGTGCGCAACCAGAAAGAAAACTCGTCTGCACCCTTTGCCTGATACTCAGTAAAAACGTCTGGCACAGCCGTGTCCTTAACCTTGCCTTTACCGGCAGGCTTTTTCGGTAGAGGATCAAGGATTGCGTTGAGCTTACCGGCAAATGAAGGGTTTTGATCCGCTTCGTCTGCAATAAGCTCGGCAAGTTGCTTCAAAAGCTTAATCATCGTTTGCGCATGTTGCATCGGTCGATAATTTCCCTAGTAAGGCCACGAAATGCGTCCGTGTTGGTTTTGTATTTGTAATTAAACGTGCGAAGATTTGCCTCAGAATCAGCCCCGCGGGCCGTATTCACGTTTTGTTTGATGATGTTCTGGAAAAGCGGCGGCTGCTCGAGTTCTGTTTTTTTGCCTTTGAAAAGCATGCCATTTTCCAATTCGCGGATTATTCGGTCGTGGAGTGAGTTTTTCTGAACCTTTGTAGCTACGATTCCGAGGGGGCGGATCGGACGGCCGAGTTCGTTGGCAAACCGTTCGATATTATCCACAATCTGGAATACACCCCACGTTGATACAATATCCGGAATCGTGGGAGTGACGTAATGGGTCGAGATCGATAAAAAGCACGTGCTTTCTGTGTTCCTTGCGTGGGGTGCGAAATTAAATATCCAATAGGTAATCCCCCAGCTCTGCTGGGGAGACTCTCAGAGTTTGACTTATGAGGCAGTCCTCCATGGGAGTGAGGTTGTGAACCGTGCAAAGCGAACAACCCAACCCAAACCATGGAAGACTACCAGAGTCTCAGTCACACAAAATGGCAGTGCAAATACCACATCATATTTATCCCGAAGAGCGTTTTTTGGCGTTGTTCGGAGGGAGTTCGGAAGTGTGTTTCACAGATTGGCCGAACAAAAAGGATGCCGAATAGAGGAGGGGCATGTGATGGTCGATCACGTCCACATGCTGATCAGCATACCGCCGAAGTTGGCGGTATTCAGCGTGGTGGGGTACCTGAAGGGCAAGAGCGCAATACATGTTGCCCTGCATTTTTTGAAGAGGGAGAGAAATTATGCGGGACAGAACTTGTGGGCGAGAGGGTACTTTGTGGATAGCGTCGGGAGAAATACGGAGATGATCCGTCGGTACATCTAGGAGCAAGAAGCAGAGAATCAACGTTTGGATCAGATGGAGTTTCCTAACAGTTAGAAAGCAGAAAACGAGCCACTAAAAAAAGACGCCGAATAAAACCAAGCCGCTTTGAGCGGCTCACCGCACAAGCCTCCGGCTCTGCCGGAGGCTGGAGGTGATTGGCCATTCCCCAAAAACTTCGGCAGTTTGCGCCGCGTTTTTAGGAATTGATCACCCCGGCAGGTGGTACACTTTGAACACTCCAATTTCGGTCATTGGTGGTACACTTTGAGTGTTCACTGACATTCAATGCACAGCGGCGGTGCAGGCCACTCCCTAAAACATGAAATAAGAAATTTAACAGGGTGCGCATTTTGAGGAATGGCCGGAGGTGGGGCAGTAGGGTAGGGGGCGGGGCGCTTTTTGTCTTTGGTGGTGATTTGGAACGTAAGCGGTACGCCTAGCGCCCCTAGCCGAGGCGGCTGAAATGTCAGAAACGTCTATGCATGACATTTCCAGATCCAGCAGGCGACGCGGTTTTAAAGAGTGCCACACTCAGGCGAGGGCGTGTGTCGCGCGAACGCAAGGAGCAACTGCTTCGGGAGTTTGCAGCCAGCGGCATCACAGCCAAACGCTTTGCCCAACTCGCAGGCGTTAATCCAGTCACCTTCTACTCCTGGGTGCACAAGGAGCGAACTCTCGAACATAGCCCCGCTGTGCGAGACGCTCAAACCCCAGTGTCTTTTGTAGAGGCTGTACTCAATGGCCCGCCGCTGATGCGAACAGGCGCTGAGGCGGCCCTTGTGATCCATTTGTGTGGCGGTGCCCGCGCCGAGGTTTTTAACCAACAAGGCGTTCCACTGCTAGCGCAGTTGCTATTGGAGCTTTCTGAAAGCAAATCCGGGGCGCGCAGGCATGCTTAATTTCACTGGCAGCCTGCGTGTGTTTTTGGGAATCGAACCGATTGATTTGCGCAAGAGCTTTAGCGGCCTCCTTGCCGTGGTCATGCATCGTCTCGAGGAGGATCCTTTGCAGGGGGCTTTGTTTGTGTTTTCAAATCGAAGTCGTTCCCGATTGAAAATGTTGTACTGGGATGGCACTGGGCTTTGGGTGCTCGTAAAACGCTTGGAAAAGGGTACGTTTGCGTGGCCTTCGCCTATTGATGCGGGGGCCGTGAAGTTATGTTTGAGTCCGGAGGCGTTATCGCTTTTGACTTCCGGCGTGGACATGCGGGGAGCGCGCTTTCGAGCCTGGTTTGAGCGGTGATAATTTTTTATCAATACCGCTTAGATGTAGCGGACTAAAGAGTTGTTCTATTTGGAACGTCTCCACAATCACCCACCAAAAAAGAACTAAAGGCGCAGTTGGCGTCTTCTCTTGAAAAGGTGGATGGACTGCGCCAACAACTGGAGGGTGCCCAGATTGAGATCCGTTTGTTGCGTGCAAAACTGGACGCTCTGGCGAGGCGTATGTTTGGAAAGGAGAGTGAGCAGTTGAGCGATGCTCAATTGCAGCTTCTTTTGCAGGAGCAAACGGCACCGGGACCGGCGCTGGGAAAAGAATCCGGCCCACAGGCATTTGAGACGCAGCCTTTGAGGTCGGAAAGAGAAGTGCGTCGCAAAGCCAAGCGCGGCCCCCGCGTGCCGAAGCATCTACCCGTTGTGGAGGAAGTGCTCGTGCCTGAGGCTGTGAAAAACGAGCCTTCGCTCTGGCGCAAGATTGGTGAAGAAGTGAGTGAGCAGATTGATTTTGAGCCTTCGCGTTTTTGGCGTCGGCGTTTGGTGCGGCCAAAGTACGTGCATCGGCAGGAGGTGGACGCGGTGCCAGTGGTTGCGCCACTGCCGGACTCGCTACAGGCACGCTGTCTGGCGGCACCCG
>CAIWVL010000167.1 GCA_903916085.1 uncultured Spartobacteria bacterium | reverse complement strand
ATACATAAAATTAATAATATTTATTATTTCTTGATAATATAAATTAATATTTACATTAATTACGGGGACGCCCGTGGAAAACAGGCTCGGGGATTTGTGGAGTTTGTTTGATTTTCTGAACCCTGGCTTATTAGGAAAAGCCCGTGAGTTTGCTGATGTGGCTCGGGATCTTGCGACCAAACCTCACGGATATGCTCCGTTGCGTCGGCTGTTGGGGCCGTATTTGTTGCGTCGGCTCAAGACGGACCGCCGGATTATTTCCGATTTGCCTGATAAAACCGAAGTTCAAGCTCGGTGCGCCCTTACCAAGAAGCAGGCTGTTCTCTACGGAAAACTCGTCGAACAGCTCAAGGCTGATCTCGCCAATGAAACTCTCGATCCCAATGAGCGCCGTGGTCTGGTCCTTGCTTACCTTGTTAAATTTAAGCAGGTGTGCAATCACCCCAGTCACTGGAGTGGGGACGGTCGGTATGTGTCGGAGGAAAGTGGCAAGTTTTTGCGTCTCGGAGAGATCGCTACGGAACTCGCTGAGCGTCAGGAGCGCTGCCTGATATTCACGCAGTTTCGTGAAATGACTGGGCCCATTGCTGCGTACCTTACCGGCATTTTTGGTCGCCAGGGTCTAGTTTTACACGGAGGCACCTCTGTGGCGCAGCGTCCCAAATTGGTGGAGTCCTTTCAGCGCGCTGACGGTCCGCCCTTTTTTGTGCTCAGCGTGAAGGCGGGTGGGACTGGGCTCACGCTCACCGCTGCCAATCATGTCATTCACTTTGATCGCTGGTGGAATCCGGCTGTGGAAAATCAGGCAACCGATCGCGCTTATCGGATTGGTCAGAAACGCAATGTGCTGGTGCACAAGTTTGTGTGCCCCGGGACCATTGAGGAGAAGGTGGACGCGTTGATGGCGCAAAAGGGAGCGTTGGCTGAGGATGTGCTCGGAAGTAATGGGGGAGCGGAGAGGCTTCTTACGGAAATGACTAATGCTGAACTTCTCGAGTTCGTACGTTTGGACATACAGTCGGCTCTCGTGTAAGTTACACGCATGTCGTGGTATCCATACGATAGTCGGCTGGAACGTGAGGAGCATATTGAGACGGAATTGAGCCGCCGTCGTCAAAAGGGCGAGATTTTAGTGCCAATCTCAGCTCCGACGGGAAACAAAAAATTGGTGCAAACCTTCTGGGGAAAGGCTTGGTGTCAGAATCTGGAGAAATACAGCGATTACGAATACCGCCTGCCCCGTGGCCGTAGCTATTTGAGGCAGGGCCATGTGTACAATCTTGCCATTGAACCGGGGCGAGTGAGCGCGATCGTCGTAGGTTCTTCTTTTTATGAGGTGAATGTAACCATTGCTCCTCTGGCCGCCTCAGAGTGGCAATCCATCTGCGAGGCCTGTGCAGGCCAGGTCGGAAGTTTACTGGATCTTCTCTCTGGCCACCTCGGAGCGGGAGTTCTAAGCGTTATTTCTGACTCTGAGAACGGGCTTTTTCCCAAACCCAAAGAGATTCGGCTTTCCTGCTCCTGTCCAGACTGGGCAGACATGTGTAAGCACGTGGCGGCTGTGCTTTACGGTGTCGGAGTGCAATTAGACGTTGATCCGAGCCTGTTTTTTAGACTGCGCAGCGTGGATCCTTCCGAGGTGCTTGCTTCAAGCGCCCAAGAACTGCTGTCGAAAGCTGTCGGCGAAGAGCTTGCTGGTGAAGATTTGAGCGCCCTTTTTGGGATCGATTTCGCACCAGACTCTGCATTCAACGCGCCTGCCGAAGTTCCAGCGATGGAGGTGCCTGTGCCAACGGCTAAGCCCAAGAAGAGACCCAAGGCCGCCTCGAAATCAGGCACCAAGCGGCAAACAAAAGTGAGCGTTGCTTCGCCTCAAGGCGGGGCATGTAAGGCGAAAAAGAACGCTCCAAGTGAGAAATCGAAAAACGTTAAAAGGGTGAAAGAGGTGAGCGCAAAAGGCTCCGCCTGAAGCTAAATGGCTCCGCTTGAGGCTGGTTCTACAGTGCGTATTTTTTGGAGCACCACAGTCCCTGGGATTGTTCACTTTAGGGTGGGCTGAACGCTGAGCTGGCCCATGCCGTTTACGTCGCTCTAAATGTAGGCCGTTACGCTTTCTCACATCGTCGGATGATGCCCTCAAAATGTTCCTGATCCTCTGCTCACCCCCGTAAAAATCTGCTTTCTTTTTGGCCTGGGATGGGGCCACGAGAGGTATCCGAGAAACCAGAGTCAGGTATCTGGCAAATGAAGCGTTGCTTCGCTTCGTGTCGTACGCCGCGGTGAGGTTCGGAAAGAAGGCACAAAAAAGCCAGGTGCTCCGGAGAGAACCTGGCTCTTAAAATCGGTCCAAAGACCGACGACTGCACTACTTCTTGAAACCCTTGACGTTCTTGGAAACGGGCTGGGAAGAGGGGGAGGCGGACTTGGTGTCCTTGGCGCAGGCACCGAGGCCGAAGGCAGCTGCTACGAGAGTCAACAAAGCAATGTGTTTCATAAGTGTTGGTTTAATAGGATTTCCGCCGGGATGGCGAGCCTTCATCTTTAGGACATTGACCACGCCTGACAACGCTTTTTTCACGCTTCATACGGATCATTAGCGTTCTCAATCCAAACGCGGGTCCCCACCTGGACGAGCTCAAAGAGTTCCGCCACCTCTTTGTTACTCATGCGCACGCACCCGTGACTCGCCGCCGAGCCTAGTGCCCCCTCGGCGTTGGTGCCATGAATGTAAATGTAACGTCCATGCGTATTGGCGTTCTCTGGATCCATTCCTTCCAGCCAAAGAATACGCGTCTGCACGTGATCTGCCTCATCTTCTTCCCGGCCAAAACGACCGGTGGCGACTCGGCCCACAAAAATTTCGCCTAACGGTGCCCCTGCACCCCACTTGGACTCGACCTGGAATTCACCCGTAGGGGTCTTGTGGCTCCCGGGCTCAAACCCCGTGCCAAACTTCGACGTGGAGATGACAAAACGACGTTGGAGCACTCCGGCGTCGTCTAGGAGTTCAAGTGTTTGGGATGGGATGTGAACGCGTATTTGCATCGTGCCGCTTACTCTGTACATCTTTGTCGCTATCTTATGAGTCGGAATGTTCATGTCGCGATTGTTGGTGCCACTGGTGCCGTGGGTGAGGAAATGCTCAAAGTTCTCGAGCGCAGAAACTTCCCAGTGGGTAAGCTCACTCTGTTAGCCTCTGTGAAATCCGCCGGTCGTCGACTGCTGTTTGCTGGAAACGAGGTCGAAGTGCAGACTCTCACCGAAAACTCATTCCAAGGGGTGGATGTCGCTCTCTTCAGCGCGGGCGGATCGATTTCAAAGACTTTTGCCCCCGTCGCGGTTCAAGCCGGCGCCGTCGTGGTGGACAATTCCAGCGCGTTTCGCATGGATGAACACGTGCCGTTGGTCGTGCCTGAAATTAATGCGGCAGACATTGCACGTAACCGCGGGATCATCGCTAACCCTAACTGCACGACAGCGATCAGCTTGATGGCGCTGTGGCCTCTGCATCAGGCTTTTGGCGTGAAGCGCGTCTTCGCCGCCTCTTATCAAGCTGTCTCCGGCACGGGTGCTCAGGCCATTGAGGAGCTCCGAAACCAGGTGGACGCCACCGTAAGCGGACGGCCCGTGCAAAACAGTGTGTATCCGCACCAGATCGCTTTCAACGTGCTCCCGCATGTGGACAGCTTTTTGGACACGGGATACACGCGTGAAGAGATGAAAATGGAGAATGAAGGACGTCGCATCATGCATCACGACACCTTCCGGGCTTCCGTCACCTGCGTGCGAGTGCCCGTTTACAGGGCGCATTCAGTAGCGATAAACGCCGAGTTCGAGCGTCCTGTCACGCTCGCCGCTGCACGCGCCGCCCTCGCTGCTGCTCCTGGACTTCAAATTGTCGATGACCCTTCCCAAAACAAATACCCGCTTCCTCTAGCCTGCGCCGGTCAGGACGACTGTCAGGTCGGCCGTCTGCGCTTGGATTGTGCTTTGGATAACGGCCTCGCCTTTTGGATTGTCGGCGATCAACTCCTGAAGGGCGCCGCTCTGAATGCCGTTCAGATCGCTGAGTTGCTTTAAGTGCCAGTCCCTACTCACACTTGAGTGTCTCGGGTTATTAAGCTGAACCTTCAGACCTCCGTTTCTGAAACGGAGGATCCCGAGATTTTTGAAGATCTCATCAGGTGCTCGGGCGAGGCCATTTGAGCTCCGTCATTGATCGATCTACTGCCTGCGGGCACGCAACTTGCTGCTAAAGTCCTTTTCGTTGTCCTCTCATTCTTACTTAGTGATGATCCGCTGGAGTTTAGCTCTCTGCCTTGCCGTCCTCGTTGGGTTTGTTACGCCTGTTTTTGCGGCGACGTCGGAACTGGACGGCCCGAGTGTGCTGCGTGGCGGGGACGTCGGCGTGGGAAGACAGATGCCGGATGCGGCCTTCACCACTCTATACGGCCAACAAATGCACCTGAGCGATTTGCTTAAGGGGAAGGGACTCGTTGTGGCGATGACGAGCATCACTTGCCCTGTTAGCAAACGCTACGCTGCAACCCTCGCTCGCCTTCATAAGGAGCTCGCCGCCAAGGAAATTTCCCTGCTACTGGTCAACCCCTTTTCCAGCGAAAACTCCGAGCTCGTCGCTGCCTTCATCAAGGAGAATGCCCTGACGGCCCCCTACGTCAACGACTTGGACAAGTCTCTCGCCTTTGCGTTACGCGCCTCTTCGACCACTGAGGCGCTTCTTTTGGATCCTAATCGGACTCTGATCTATCGAGGTGCAATCGATGACCAGTATGGCCTCGGCTATCATTTAGAGGCTCCCCGCAAGCAGTTTCTGCGTGACGCCATTGAGGCTCTTCTCGCTGGGCGCTTGCCGCTCCTGAACGCTACTGAGGCACCGGGTTGCGAGCTTGATCTACCAGCTGAACCACGGCTTGCAGGCGCTGACGTTACCTATCACCGCGACATTACTAGAATACTCCAACAGAATTGTCTGCGTTGTCATCGGGAGAAGGGCATCGCTCCCTTCGCCTTTGATGACTTTGAGTCCGTAAACGAGCGGGCGAAAACCATCCGCCGAGTGGTGGAATGGGGGCACATGCCACCTTGGTTTGCCGCTCCCGTGCCAGAGGGCCAGGAGAATCCGTGGGCCAATGATCGTTCGCTCTCCGCGCGTGACAAGGCCGATTTGTTAGCCTGGGTGAGTTCAACCGATCGTCCCCTGGGGGATCCTGCGGACGCCCCCAAAAACGTCCAGTTTCCGGACGACTGGTCCATTGCAAAGCCGGATTTAATTTTGCAGTTGCCGAAGGCGTTCGCCATTAAGGCTGAGGGGACGATGCCTTACCAGGTGGCTGTTCTTGAGACAGGGCTGACCCGAGATGAGTGGGTGACGGCCTATGAGATACTTCCTACCCAACGCGATGTGGTCCACCATGTGATCGTTCAGGTGCTTGAAAAGGGGGCGTCTGTAAAAAAATTAGGCGATGCGGCGGCTAGTTTTTGGGCAGCGTATGTGCCCGGAAATGGCGGTCGCATGTATCCGCAAGGGTTTGCCCGCAGGCTGCCTGCCGGGGCTAGGCTGGTGTTTCAGATTCACTACACGCCAAATGGACATCCCGTGCAGGAGCAGATGCGGATTGGGTTAGTTTTTGCAAAAACGCCGCCTCAGTATGAGATTAAGGCAGTTGGTATACCGAAGAAGAACTTGAACATTCCGCCGGGGGAGGCGAGCCACTCCGAGACGACAGAAAAAGAGGTGCCGCTGGATTTAAATGTGACGAGTCTCATGGCGCACATGCACGTGCGCGGTAAGGCTTTCAAATATGAGGTGATTCACACAGATGGCCACACGGAGACGCTGCTAGACATCCCGCATTACGATTTCAATTGGCAGCTGAGCTATGATTACAAGCAGCCTAAGTTTGTCCCAAAGGGAAGTCGGATCCGGGTAACTGGAGTGTTTGATAATAGCGCGGCCAACAAAGCCAATCCGGACCCCAACAAGCGGGTACACTGGGGAGAGCAGACTTTTGATGAGATGTTGATTGGCTACCTTGAAATCGCTGCGTCTGTGCAGACAAGCCACTGAGAGTGGGCTGGAGAAGTAAATGCACGGCCTCAAAAAATCCGATTTTTTTAAGGCTTCAATCACCTTTCTTACGTAGCAAAGTTCGTGTGGGTTTTCCGTTTTGCTACAGATGCCCCTGCCGAAAATAGGCGGCGAAACAAACGGGAACGGCGAATTTTGCGGTGCTGCGAAGGTAATAATCAAACGAGGAATCGACTATGAAATTCATGCTAACGTTTGACTGGAGTCCCGATACAAAGAAGCGAGCGGAGGGGATTTCTAGGTTTCAAAAAACGGGTGGTCTGCCTCCTGTGGGGGTGAAGCTGTTGGGCCGATGGACGCGGGCCGACTTGAGTGGCGGGTACGATCTTTTGGAGACCGAAGATGCCAAGAAGCTTCTTGAGTATTCCTACGTATGGGGCGACTTGATGGATTTGAAGGTCTTTCCAGTGCTTGACGATGACGATCTTTCTGTCGCGCTCGAGAGCGTGATGGAGTAACTGGGGGCTGGTGGGGGCTGGTAGAGGCGCGGGTTAGGCGAGCCTGCTCAGTGGGTGCCCGGCCGCTTGCACAGGATT
>CAIWVL010000166.1 GCA_903916085.1 uncultured Spartobacteria bacterium | reverse complement strand
TGCATGACCTGTTCCTGATACACAAAAATCCCATAGGTATCTGCTGTGACCTGCTCAAGAAGAGGATGCGCGTATTTGATTTTAGCCTCACCCTTTTTACGTTTGATGTAATCGTCAATCAGGTCCATAGGCCCTGGACGATACAGGGCAAGAATTGCATTGATGTCTTCAATGTCTTTAATGTCAAATTTACGACATGTTTTGACCATGCCTCCAGATTCAAGCTGAAACACGGCCACTGTTTCGCCACGGTTCAGGAGATCAAACGTCGGCTGATCGACGAGAGGAATCCGGTCGATGTTAAAGTCAGGAACCTTCCGCCGAATCAGCGCAACTGCATCGTGAATGACCGTGAGCGTCTTGAGCCCAAGGAAGTCCATCTTGAGCATGCCAAGATCGGTCAGCGGCGACATCGGGTATTGGCTCACAATGGACCCATCGTTGGCGCGGGTCAGGGGGATGTACTCAGAGAGATCCCGGTCGCTGATAACCACGCCTGCGGCATGCACACCGACACCACGGGTGAGACCCTCCAGTGTACAGGCGTACTCCCAGAGCTGGCGCGTCGCCGGTTCATGGTCCACGGCCGCCCGCAACTCAGGATTTTTGTCGATGGCACCATCGGTGTGTTCCACCTGGCCCGTTTCCTTGTTCTTCTTGTCGAATCCAGCCAGCGTGATTCCCAGCTCGTTAGGGATCATCTTAGACACCCGATCGGCGTCGCCGTAACTCCAGCCTAAGACCCGTCCCACGTCGCGCACGACAGACTTCGCACCCATGGTGCCAAAGGTCGCAATCTGAGCAACTGCCCTTTCGCCGTACTTTACCCGGACATAATCAATCACCTCACCACGACGGCTCTGGCAAAAATCAACGTCGATATCCGGCGGACTCACGCGCTCCGGGTTAAGGAATCGCTCAAATAGTAGCTTAAACTTAATCGGGTCAATGTCCGTAATTCCCATGAGGTAGGCCACCATAGAACCCGCCGCTGAACCGCGTCCTGGGCCGACAGGAATACCACGACTTTTCGCCCAGTTAATAAAATCCCAAACGATTAGGAAGTAATTAACAAAACCCTGTTTCTCAAGCAGTCCCAGTTCACGTTCCAAACGCTCCTGAATAACCGCTGATTCCGCCTCCGCACCGTAACGCCCGCCAAGACCATCCTGGCAGATTTGGCGCAAATACTGGTTTTGATCCATTCCAGATGGCGGTTCATACGCAGGATACTTGGGAACGCCGAATTCAATTTTGAGGTTGCAGCGATCCGCGATTTCCAGCGTGTTCCGAACCGACTCGGGATATTCCCGAAAGAGGGTCGACATTTCGAGCGGACTTTTAAGAAAAAGCTCCGGCACATAACGCATCCTCTTTTCATCGGCCACGTTGCAACCCTTGCCGATGCAGATCATGACGTCATGGGCGTCGTGGTGAGAACGCTCCAAAAAATGAACGTCGTTGGCTGCTACTAAGCCGAGCCCCAAATCTTTTGCAATCTTGGGCAAGAGCTTATTACAACGGATTTGCTGCTCGATACCGTGATCGTGCAGTTCCACGAAGAAGTTTTCCTTACCTAAAATGTCGCGATATTGAGCAGCAAGTTCCCAAGCGCGGGGTTCGTTATCAGCGAGGATCGCTTGGTTAATCTCCCCCTCAAGGCAGCCGCTAAGGCCGATGATTCCCTGCCCGAACTGAGAGAGTAACTCTTTGTCAATTCGTGGATTGTAATAAACGCCGTCTAAGTGAGCCGTGGACACCAGCTTGACTAAGTTGGCATAGCCGCTTGCGTCCTTGGAGAGCAAGGTCAGGTGGCAGGTCGCTTCCCTACCCCCAGTGCCACCACGATCCTTGTGGGAACCAGGTGCCATGTAGGCCTCAACCCCAATAATGGGTTTCACCCCAGCCTTTTGAGCTTCTTGGTAAAATTCGATAGCCCCAAAGAGATTACCGTGATCCGTGAGCGCAACCGCCGGCATTCCAAACTCTTTGACCTTTTTCATCAGGGCCGGGATACGCACGGCACCATCGAGCAGGGAATATTCAGTGTGCAGATGAAGATGAACGAAGGGGTCGGACATGGGGTTCCGGTACTCTACACTCGGTGGAACTTATTGGAAAATGGGATTCCACGCGAGACGCTGGATTCACCAGCGTATCGAGACAAATGGAGCAGAGATCCCCCTACTCTTCACAACCTTCCACGATCCGCTGCCCCTCTGTACGCCAGCGATACAGCGGCACACGCCCTCCCCGGCGCAAATTCTTAAAGAGCTCGGGGGCATCGCGCTTTTGAAGCATCCAGTCCGTGAGCCCAGTTGCATCACAGGCGAGCACTTTCAAGTACCCCTTGAACTCGCGTGGCGTACCAACCACGCGGGATAAGCCCACATCCTTCGATTGAGTCGGTTGCCGATCCAGCACGATAAAGCTGTACGGCAAAACCCTCAAATCTACATTCAGGCGCTCGGATAATTCTCGCCACCCGGAATCCTGGTGCGCTTCGGACGGAACCTTCGCAAAGTGATGGCACCAATGCCGTTCGTTTGGCTCCGACAACAAGGGGCAGGCACCGCAATGCGTGCAAGGCGCGACCGCATTCCAACCGGCAGCCAGAAGCGGCTCACGCACATCCGACACCAACCGGCGAGAATTGTCGTGGGTGGCAGACTCCACCCAGATGATGGCGGCAGCCTTTTTTACCTGATTGAGAACGGAGAGAAGCTGAGCGTCGTTAAGTTCTGAGAGCACATGACTCAAAAGCACAACAGAGTCTGCGCACTCCACCGCATCGGGTGCGGCCACCTGCACGTTCATCTGCGGGTGAGCGAAACGAACGCGTCCGTGAGCGAAGGCGCGAGCGCGGGGAGAACGATCAGAGAGCACGAGCGAATCGAAGGCGTCAGGCCAATGCTCCAACACGCGGCGCGCGGCTATTCCCGTCCCACATCCCCAGTCCACCAGTCGACGAGAAGGAGGGCTCCAATGACGCAGGGAGAGCTCGCCAAGCACCGCGTTCCACTTCCAACCGATGCGTTGAGCAAAGGTGCGATCGTACAGCTCCAACTCCCCTTCTTCGCGCCAGTAATCGGTTTGCCCGGCCGTACCATTGAGAAAACCAGTCCTCAGGCGTGCCAGCGTTTGCATCTCAGCCACAGTCCAGAAACTCACTGGGGTACCTCCTCAAGAAGCTCAGCCAAGCGCTGAGTGCGCAACCCAAAAGCTCGCCACATCTCGCCTAACTCCTCCCGAATGACCGCTGGCACTCTGGGGCCTGACTGGCGTCGTACCCCGGCCAGCATCAGGTTCTTTCCTGAATGCTCGGGCTCCACAAACTCGAATACGCGAGCGTCATAACCACGCAACTCCAACAAATGAGCGCGCAGGGCGTCCGTAACAATCTCAGCCTGGCGCTCCTGAAGGATTCCATGGCGCGACAGGCAAGCGAGCGCGGGCGGAAGGCCCAGTTGCGGGCGCAGTTCCTGATGGCAACAGGGAGAACTCAAAAGGAGGCCAGCGCCACTCTTTATGCCCTGAAACAGAGCGTCGTCGGTCGCAGTATTGCAGGCGTGCAGAGCCACTAAAACATCAAGGGGCCCATCAGGCTGCCAATGGCCAATGCTTCCAGCCACGAACTCCAGACTGTCAAAACCGAGCTCACGAGCCGCCGTGTTGGCGCTATCGACAAGATCCGTCCGGAGCTCGACTCCAATCACATGAGCCTCCCAACCCCTTGTGCGCAAGGCGTGCGCCAAAGCGAAAGTGAGGTAGCCCTTTCCTGCTCCCATGTCAGCCACCTTGAGGGGGCGACTCCCGTCCCAGCCCCAGTCGTCGAGTAAGTGCCCAAGAATTTCAACAAACCGCTGCACTTGCCTAAGCTTGCCTGCCATTCCCGGACGAGGCGCGCCCTCGGCATTGGTCACGCCCAAGCGCTGCAGGAAGGGCGAGGACGCCAATGCAGCGCGATCCGGCTTCTGGCGGTCATGCTCTAAAGACAATGTCTGAGAAAATGCGGGACGCGAGGCCTTAACGGTGACTTTTCCGGAGAGCTCACGACGGAACTGAAAGTCGCCCGTTGTGGTGAAGAGATGCGCACGGCTAAAGTTGGTGGCGAAGGCGTCCGCCAAAACGTCGACTCCCGCTTGAGGCGGATAATTGCGAGTGAGCTCGCGGGTAGGGAAACACTCAACCAAGCTGAGTCGGCGCCCGTCCTTGAGCTCCACAGGTCGCGCCTTCAAGTTGCGCAGGCCGCCGAGCGACTCCGTGTCTACGGGGGCGCTCAAGGTTAGTTTGACGAACGTCGCAGCATCCCAAGCGTTGCGGAGTTTCTGGGGGAAAACGGCATTGGCATCTGGAACAGCGGACACGGGCTGAATCTAGCGGGAACAAACCCTGCGCCGTAAGCTTAAAATGTGGCCACGCTCATCTATGGGTAGGCAAGTCCTTGGCTAACGACGGCCAGTGCCGTTGCATGAAAAACACTTGCTGAACATTTTGCCCTCACAAAAGTTGCATTTGAAATTGCCGTTTTTGCCGGTTCCTTTGCAGAAAAAGCACTGGGAGTTAGAAGTTCCCGAACCTTGGCAAGTCGAACAAATTTGCTGAGCTGGCGCGGCTGCGGCATGACCGTCAGAGACCTGTCCGGTGCCATTGCAACTGGAACATTTGCCAAACATCTTTCCATTGCAAAACGAGCATTTAAAGCTACCGTTTCTACCGGTTCCTTTACAAAAGAAGCAGGTCTGGTTTGTTGTGCCGGAACCTCGGCAACTGGAGCATTCCTTGGCCCAAGCACGCGTAGGAAGTACCGACTGAGCAAAAAGCATTGCCATCCAGAGGACGAAAATTGAAAGAAAGCGCGGCCTGTTCACCCCCTCAAGTTAAGGGGCAGGCGTGCAAGAATAAATCCATTTTTCAAGAATTACATTTGCTTAAGAACGGGCTGAGCCACTCTGGGACTGCATTTCCCTTGCCTCTGCTCCCAACCTTCCGACTCACTGAACGTCAGCCCAACTAACTTCACACCAAATTCGACACAACCTTGCCATGATTCCGATTTATGACCGTGAGGAAAAACGCGCCCGCACTTGGGGAATGCTGTGCCACTTAGCAGCCCTTGCGGGCTGTTTTCTGCCTTGGCTTGCACACTTGGGCGGTCCACTCATCATCTGGCTCATAATGCGAAATGAAAACACCTTCATTGACGAACAGGGCAAAGAATCCCTCAACTTTCAGATCTCCATGGCGCTGTATTCCGTTCTAGGCGGACTGCTGCTCGCTGTGAGCATCGTTGGGCTCCTCGCATTGCCGTTCTTTTTGTGGACATTGTACGTCGTGAACGTGCTGGCTGTGATCGTGGCCTCGATTCAAACCAGCGGTGGAAAAAGCTTCCGCTACCCTCTGATCCTTCGCTTTTTAAAATAACTCCCAGGCACAAGACACCACGGCCTGAGCTTGCGGGCTGCCACACATTTTAGGTTGAAGCTCAGGGTCCCGTGGGGAAACTTTTTGCCCATGCTCGGATTCCCCCTTTTGGCCTGCCCTAGGATTGATGTCCGACTCCACTCCGCGTTAGCCCCCCACTTCCAAATCCTCACGGCACCAACTCCAGAAGAGGCCTTAGCCTGTGCGCTTCAATCCAAGCCAAGCATTGCGCTCATACCGCTAGACGCAGCCCAGTTCGACGGATTTTTACTTTGCGAAACGCTGCGATCGCAACCGGCCCTTGCGGAATGCAAAATTTTTCTACTCAGCAACATTCTGCTAAGCCCCGAAGACGAGGCTTACGCCAGACAATGCGGAGCAGGCCACATCCTGCCTGAGTCGCTTGATCCTGGCAAACTCGCTAAGTTCCTGCGAGCTGAAGTGGACCGCCCGGAGGTGAATAGCAATCACCACAGAGTCGAAGCGTTCGAGGAGGTCGGACAGCTCCGCAAGATGCAGGTTAGGCTTTTGAATCAATGTAGCCAAATGCAAGAGAACGTTCTCGCCATGAAGAGGCAAGTAGAGGTGGAGAAAGACGAGAGAGGGCGTATGCAAGCACAGCTCGCCCGTTTGGAAAGGCTTGCGGCACTTGCAAGCACCGCCTGCGGAGCGGCACATGACTTAAACAACATCCTTTGCGGTATTATTGGTCTTGCAGAAAAAGGCCACAGTATCCCCGGAACTCCGAGCGATAGCCTCCGCAAATTTGAAGAAATCATTCACGCCTCGGGCAGGGCAAGCCACTTAGTTCGCTCCATCCTCGCGTCCAACCAACAGCCAGAGCTCTCACTTGGTCCGGTTGATCTGGGGAAGGCTATGAACGGCGTTCTTGAAATTCTGAGAGTCACGCTCCCCTCCGCTATTGAACTTTCCAGCAATCAGGAGGCGAATCTGCCTCAGATTTTAGGTGAAGAAACCCAGTTCCAGAACCTACTAACAAACCTTGTTATCAATGCGTGGCATGCCATCGGCGATAAGGAGGGAAAGATCGTCACCAGCCTGCGCCTGTTCATACCCACCGAGGAGCACCGGAGGCGTCTCCCAGCGTTGCCGGAGCGGCCACTGGTTCAGATACAGGTAATCGATACTGGAAAGGGTATCCCGGCAGAGAGCCTGCCTCACATTTTCGAGTCTTTTTTCACAACAAAACCCCGAGGCCAAGGGACCGGCCTCGGGCTTTACGTGGGTGCCTTAACAGTGCGGGCGTGGGGCGGCTGGATCACAGTAGACAGCACCGTCGGCAAGGGCACGACTTTCACTATGTACTTCCCCCCAACGCACGCCATGGAAGCGCAGCCGACACCTCGCTCTACGACTATTCCGCAAGGTCAAGGTCAGCGGATTTTGTTCGTAGACGACGAGAAACTGGTTGGGGAAGTGATGGGAGAAAGCCTCGCAGCCTTGGGGTACAAGCCATCCGTGGCCCTGACAGCAGAGGACGCTTTGGAACAGGTCCGAGCGGGTCGTTTTGATGCGGTTATAACGGATCTCACCATGCCTAAGATGGATGGGATCGACCTTGCCCGAGAGCTACATGCCCTCTACCCGCAGATGCCCATCATTCTGACAACAGGCCACGCGGGAAAGTTTTCAGAACAGCATGTAAAATCGCTGGGATTTGCCGGGCTCCTGCTCAAACCCTTTAATGCCGAGGCTCTAGCCTTGATGTTGACCAAAGCACTAGTTTAAAATTACCGCAGTTCACACTATGAAAGTTTCACCCATGAAAAACTCCATTACATGCGCCGGATTAGTTATTTTGACAATTCTTTTGCCTCTGACAGCCTCTGCAAAAGAACCTTCAGCAGCATCTCTGGATAAACTACTTGAACTAACGCAAGTTCAAAAACAAGCGGCAGGCTCTATTGAGCAGATCAATGGCATGATGGCAAACATGATAAACCAGTCATTTGCGAAGCAAACTTTAACTCCAGAGCAACAAAAGGAGCTTCAGAAGGTCATGCCAGCGTTTTCAGAAAAATTAAAAACGATTGTTTCTGAAGAAATGAGCTGGAAAAAAATGAAAGATTCCTACGCTAAAGTCTATCGAAAAAACTTTACTCAAGAGGAAGTCGACGGACTAATCGCTTTTTACCAAAGCGCTAGCGGTAAGGCGTTCCTTAAGAAAATGCCTGGAGTCACCCAAGAATTCGTACAGTTGGGAATGGAACGTCTGCCAGCGATTACCGAGCGTTTACAGTCTGTGTCGGCAGAAATGCAGCAGAAATTGAAAGCTGCCGGGACAAAGTAGCCGAGACATCTAAATGGAAGCGCACGCCAATGTCTCAAATTAGATATTCAGGATCCTCAGCAGATCCTTTAGGTTTGCGGCGAGCAGCGGGCTTCAGGAGCACCTCCATTAAGGCTGGACGCACACCATCTATTTGCATGCCCGCTAGGGTCTGTTGAGCTAACTCCTGAAGAGTCACGGCGTCGAGAACCCCGACCAGCGCCTCCCGTGCGTCCATCATAAGACGCCTCACGCCGCAGTGTTTCTCATCCGGGCAAGTGCAGCGCTGATAAGCTGTGTGGCTAGCGCAGGCGATCGGGGCCAAGGGACCGTCCAAAAAACGAATAAGATCCCCCACCCTTATCTCAGAAGGGGACTTGGCAAGCGTGTACCCCCCATTTTTACCGCGAGTTGACCCCAAGAAACCGCCCTGCCGGAGACTGAGCAAGATCTGCTCTAGAAAAGTCACAGGAATTTTCTGAGCCTCGGCCAGAGCGGTCAGAGGAACGAGGGGTTCTCCGAGACTGCGCGCCATGGCTAGATCGAGCACAACTCGCAGGGCGTATTCACCGCGTTTAGAGAGATTCACAAGGTTAGAAGAGAGACGTTTTTCGAGCGAGACACTCAGGCACCGGGGTTCAATAGGACAGAGAGGGATTCAAAGGCATGCGCAATAATAAAAATCCGCATCCGCCCCCCCATTGAACCCCATCAGTGTCCCTTACGCCCAACTGCCAAGCATGGCAGAAACGTCCGGTGTCGCATCGAGCCAAACCCGACGCAAATGCCGTTTTCCATCCTTCATCTCCACTGTTAGCTCCAGCACATTCCCGCCTGCGCAGCTGTGCAATGCGTGCGAGTAAGACGCGATCTTCTCCTTCTGCTGAATCATCCAATGGGTCAACTGCTCCTGAGTTACTGCGGACTCGCGCCAAAACGCCTCCACATCCAAGCTCACTTCTGCAAACCGCTTTTGCAAAAAGTCTTTATCCAAGTAGGCAAACAAGTTCCCCGCCTTCGGCCCTGCCTCTTTATCTAGCAAAACGCGGTAAATCGCTTTGAATCCAACCGGTTGCTCAATCGGCGTCAACCGCGCCGTTTCGAATACCAGCGCCTGCAGCACATCTTCCTCCCAAGCCACATCCACCAGAGCCAAGCCTAAGCGCTGCAAAAATGCCCGCTGTGTCGCACTCAAACCCGCTGCACTCTCAGGCAACTTGTCCTGCAGACGCGTCTTTTCCTCCTCCTTGGCGTAATGGAGCACCCAAAACGCTGCGGAACGCAATCGCCGCTCCAACGCTTTACGTTCAATCTCAGTGAGCTCCTTGCCATGACGCTTCTGAATTTCCAATACCGGGTCTAGATGCGGCATCTGAGCCAGCGCACTCACCAACTGGAAATTAGCCTGAAAGTAATCTCCCTTAGGCTCAATCTCAGCTAGGTTATAGACAAGAGCTTCGTCGGTTGTTGCGTTTTTGTCGTGGCATACACGAGTCTGGTAACGGTCAAATTCATTGAAGAGCTTTACGATGCCTTCTTCATTCACGTCAAAGTTGACCGGCGAATTCGGCTTAGTGCGAATCATCAAAAACC
>CAIWVL010000165.1 GCA_903916085.1 uncultured Spartobacteria bacterium | reverse complement strand
GGGCTGGTGGGGGCTGGTGGGGGCTGGTGGGGGCTGGTGGGGGCTGGTGGGGGCTGGTGGGGGCTGGTGGGGGCTGGTGGGGGCTGGTGGGGGCTGGTAGAGGCGCGGGTTAGGCGAGCCTGCTCAGTGGGTGCCCGGCCGCTTGCACAGGATTGCCCAAGCGCAAAAACGCATGTGCCCCGCAATGAGAGGCAATGGGAGGTGCTTTGTGTCTTTTGCTCTTCCCTAGAATCCAGCGTTTACTGCCTTAGCGCCGTTGTGGGGCCTTCTTGCTTTTTGCTGCGATGTTTTCCAAAAGCGCGTTGGCGCAAGCTTCAGCGAAGAGAGGGTCGTTTACCGTGGTTTGAAGTTCCAGCACGGGGATGTCTCGACGCAGGGTTCGTCGGATAGCCTTGAACAGGGCAGCATCAGCGGCGGCGTCGTGGAAGACAAACCCCGGCGAGCTAATGGCGCTGACACCCTTGAGCGGAAGGAGGACGGTCACCGGGCCGGTGGAGGCGTTTAACTTGGTGGCAATCACGCGTCCAATCTCGGCTGCTTCCTCAGCATTAGTGCGCATCAAGGTCACTTGGGGATTGTGCACGTACAGGTTCCGCTCCTTGAATTTGGCTGGGACAGTTTCTTTGGCAAAAAAGTTGACCATGTCCAGGCAACCCGGCGTCACAATGGCTGGGGTGCCGGATTTTGCAGCCGCGAGGAGTCGAGTCGGCCCTGCACCTAGCATTCCGCCGACGACTTCATCGGCCCACTCGGTGGTGGTGAAGTCGAGCACACCCGCTGCCACGCCCGTCTCCAGTAAGGCCTCCATGGTGCGTCCTCCAGTGCCAGTCGCGTGGAACACAACAACTTCGTAACCCGCATTTTCAAGAATTTGCCGTGCACGTTCCACACCTGTGGTGGTGTTTCCGAACATGGTTGCGAAAATCAAAGGACGGTCCTCGTCTTGGTCGTCGCCTTGGGCGGCTTCGACCATCCCGCAAATAGCCCCGGCGGCGCGGGCGAGCAGGGGGCGCGAGATCCGGTTGAGGCCGGCTACATCAACGATACTGGGCATCATAACGATGTCCTTTTCGCCGATGTACTGTGCGGTGTTGCCGCTCGCCAACGTAGACACCATCAGCTTGGGGAAACCTAACGGGAGGGCCCGCATAGCGGCGGTGCCGATGGCAGTACCACCGCCGCCCCCAAGAGAAATGACTCCATGAATGCGACCTTCTCCGTGGAGTTTGCGAAGTATCTGCGGTGCGGCGGCGCTCATCAACTCCACGGCACGACCGCGGTCGTTGCAGATCAATTGCAGGTCAACCCCGCCGACTGCGGCAACGTTTTGTCTGGAAATTTGAGGCGCGATTTGGGGTGGGTTACCCGTGCCGACGTCGATCAGCAAGGCTTGGTGCCCCTGCTGGCTGATACAATCGGCAACAAACTGGTGTTCAATGCCTTTAGTGTCGAGAGTGCCGAGGACTGCGATCGTGGACATGGCGTTTTTAGGGGGAAAATCAGCGGAAGCCTAGATGGATCGACCCGGGCGCGCCATGTCTCAAACAGGCGTCTCCATTCCTTGGAGGGAGCCTGGAGAAGCGACTCAGCGGGTGATGGCGTTCACGGCTTCGGTGGCTGCCGCGTACACATCGGGATCTGAGATAGAACAGATGGCACCGATAAGACCGTTGTCTTCCTGGTTGCGGCGCATGTCGTTGGAGATCTGCATGATGGCGTTTGCCCGCAGGTTAGATGGCAATGTGGCTAGGCTGGCAAACCAAGTGCGCAGTTTACGATCGGAGGCCAGTGCGCGGCAGAAAAGATCCAGCGATTTGAGTTGGAAAGGTGTGAGGGAAGTGCGTGCGGACATAATGCGTTGTTGTCTGAGCTTATTAGCGTGGCATTTATAGCGCCAATGCTCAAGCGCAGGATTGGCCTCCAGCATGAGCAGTGGCCGTTACTTGCCTTTTTGTGGGCCACGGGCGTTGAAGAAATTAAACTTCGGCTCGCCTTAGGGGCGCTTTGCTTGGCAGCGTGCTCACCGATGAATCCTGACCTGTCTCACCTCCCTGCTGCCGAACACCGCGGCCGGTTTGGATGGTTGGATGTCGTTGTCTTGGGCGGACTCTTTGGCTTGCTCTGGAGCGTGTTACACTTCGGGCAGGGGATGCTCGTGCGATTCGATGAAAGCGCCATGCAACCGCTTGAAACGAGCGTTTGGACGATCCCTTACTATGCGGGGCGCACGTTGTTGCGGATGTGGGTGGCCTTCGGTTTTTCTCTGGTTTTCACGTTTGCCGCGGGCTATGCCGCCGCAAAAAGCCGCTTCGCTCGCGCTTTGATCCTTCCGGCCATTGATGTGTTGCAGTCAGTGCCTGTGCTCGGATTTTTGTCTGCAACGGTCACGGGTTTTATGGCGCTGTTTCCGGGGAGCCTGTTGGGCGTGGAGTGCGCGAGTATTTTTGCGATTTTTACGGGGCAGGTTTGGAACATGACTTTTGGGTTTTACCATTCGATGGTCACCATTCCTGCGGATTTACAGGAAGCGGCCACGACTTTTGGGCTCTCCCGCTGGCAGCGTTTTACTGTGTTGGAGGTGCCAGCTTCCGCCCACAGCTTGCTGTGGAACTCGATGATGTCCTTTGGCGGTGGCTGGTTTTTCGTGGCTCAAAGCGAGGCTATTAGCGTGATGAACAAGAGCATCAAGCTACCCGGTTTGGGCTCGTACATGGCATCGGCGGTGGAGCGGGGCGACAATTTGGGCGCCTTTTGGGCAGTGGTGGCCATGCTTTTTGTCATCGTGACCAGTGACCAGTTTGTGTGGCGGCCCCTCATTGCTTGGGCAGACAAGTTCAAGATGGAGCTCACTGAGGCCAGTCAAGCACCACGCTCTTGGGTGTACGAAATTCTGCGCGGTGCTTATGTGTTTGAGTGGTTGGGGAGCAATGTGTTCCACCCTATGGTTGACTTTCTGAGGAAGCTCACGCGCCGTGACGTCACCCCAAGCACGCCTGTCAGCGGTGGAGGTTCGCGCATTTGGAAGGGCGTCTTCATGGCTGTCGTTTGCGGGTTTGGTCTGTGGGTGGGCGTACAGGCGTTGGTGGGCGTGATCGCCGCTATTCGCACGGTCCAACAGGCTGTGTCCTTGGATACACTCGGGAAAATTCTGGGCCTCGGCTTCCTCACGTTGTTACGGGTGCTTTGCATGACCGTGCTGGCCACCCTCATTTGGACGCCCATCGGTGTCTGGATCGGGTTCAAACCAAGCGTCGCCCGGATTGCACAGCCCCTGGCACAAATCGCGGCCTCATTTCCTGTGAACATGACTTTCCCCATTGTTGTGGGGGTGTTTGTGGCTTGGCGTATCCCCATGAATTGGGGAAGCATTTTGCTCATCGCTATGGGCACGCAGTGGTACCTGCTCTTCAACGTGATCGCTGGGGCTATGGCCATTCCCAACGATCTCAAAGATGCCGCACGCACTTACGGTTTGCGTGGCTGGGCCCTTTGGCGGACTTTAATTTTGCCTGCAATTTTCCCCTTCTGGGTCACAGGCGCGTGCACGGCCGCAGGGGGGGCTTGGAATGCAAGCATCGTAGCCGAATTGGCCACCTGGGGCGACACAACCCTTAAGGCCGATGGCCTTGGCGCTTTCATCGCTGACGTCACGCAGCGTGGCGACATTCCTCTTATCATCTGTAGTATTGCTACCATGTCGTTATTTGTGGTGGCCACGAACCAGCTGCTTTGGCGCCGCCTGTACGGTCTTGCCGAACGGCGTTTCCGTCTCGACTAATCATGCTCCAGCCTTCCGCTCCTGCCCCTAACTCCGCTAAACAGGGTTCTCCTGTCATCGCCGAACTGCGTAACGTCACAAAGTCGTTTACGGTTGCAGGCGGGAGCGAGATGAAGGTGCTCGATCAAATCGACCTTGCGGTGCACGAGGGCGAGTTGCTGGCATTGCTGGGACAGTCGGGCTCCGGAAAATCCACGATTTTGCGTTGCCTCACGGGCCTCGCCCAGCCCACCAGCGGTCGGGTGCTGTGTTACGGGCATCCGCTGGAAGGGATCAATCCCCACGCCTCCATTGTTTTCCAAACATTCGCCCTTTATCCGTGGCTCACGGTGGAACAGAACGTTGCCGTCGGGTTGATGTCCAAGCGTATGTCTAGCGCGGATAGAGACGCGGCCGTGGAAAACGCGATCGAACTCATCGGTCTTTCCAACTATCACGCCGCTTATCCCAGAGAGATTTCCGGCGGGATGCGGCAACGCGTAGGCATTGCGCGAGCCCTGGTGTCTGAGCCTGAGATTCTGTGTTTGGAC
The DNA here is from genome assembly GCA_903916085.1 of uncultured Spartobacteria bacterium. Classification (GTDB taxonomy): domain Bacteria; phylum Verrucomicrobiota; class Verrucomicrobiia; order Chthoniobacterales; family Chthoniobacteraceae; genus Chth-196. The sequence goes on along the minus strand of CAIWVL010000165.1, from coordinate 1,711 downwards.
GAGGCCTTTAGTGCTCTTGACGTGTTGACCGCAGAGAACCTGCGGCACGAGGTGATTGGCCTTTGGCACAAGAAAGATACCAGTCTGAAGAGTATCTTCATGGTGACCCACAACATCGAGGAGGCTGTGGAGATGGCGACTCGCATCTGCATTCTTTTTCCGCGCCCAGGGCGGCTGGGGCTCGTGTTGGAAAATCATTTGCCTTACCCGCGCGACTCCAAGAGTCCCGAGTTTCAGAGCCTGGTAAAGGTCATCCACGAGACCATCACCACCTTGACCCTCCCCGACCATCCGCCCGAGCCCAGCCCAGTCTCGGGTGCCCCTATTTCCCGAGCACGCAACCGCATGGAATCGATTCCTTACGTACCTGTGGGGCAGATTCTAGGGCTGTTGAGTATCTTACGGGACACTCCAGATCTCACTAACATTTACGACATCTCCAACGAAATCGGTAAGGAGTTTGGAGAAACGATCGGCATTGTGAAGGCGGCGGAAATCTTGGAGATGGTGGATACGCCAAAGAATGATGTTCGCCTTACGGAGCTTGGGCAGCGGTTTCTCTCGGCGGATCGCATTGGGCGCCGCCAGATTTTCTGTGACCAGATCCATAATCTGCGTATTTTTCACATTATTATTGAGTATCTAAAGCTTCAGGATGAGGTGGATGCAGACCAGATTCTCAAGGACATCGCGAGTGCGCTGCCGTACGACAACCCGGAGAAAATTCTCCAAACGATGGTCGCTTGGGGGCGCTACGGAGGCATCATGGACTTTAACGCAAGCGCTCGCACCGTCTTCGCGCTCAAGGATGAGGATGATTCTGATGAGTAGTGGTCTGGCGCTCTGAGCCTTGCCGGTTTCTGAAAAGCCTGCACTGCCCATGTTGCGCGTCCTTATTGGTTCCCATTGGTCCCTATTGGCAAACCTTCCTTCTTTCCCCCATAATCCCAAAGTGAGCTACACGGTCTTCGCCCGCAAATACCGCCCCCAAACGTTTGACGACGTGGTCGGGCAGGAACACATCACTAGGACGTTGAAAAACGCGATCCTGCAAAATCGCCTTGCTCACGCGTACTTGTTCGTCGGCCCCAGGGGTACGGGCAAAACTTCCTCGGCTCGTATCCTGGCCAAGGCGCTCAACTGCCTTTCAAGTACCGGGCCGACGCTCACCCCCTGCGATCAGTGTGATTCCTGCCGAGAAATCACGGCAGGCAATTCTTTGGACGTTCTCGAATTTGACGCCGCCTCCAACACGCAGGTGGAAAAGGTGCGCGAAATTATCATTGAAAACGTCAAGTACCTGCCGTCTCGGGGCCGCTACAAGGTTTACCTTGTGGACGAAGTGCACATGCTTTCTCCGGGGTCTTTTAACGCCTTGCTCAAGACGCTTGAGGAACCGCCGCCTCATGTGAAATTTTTGTTCGCTACCACGGACGTTCAAAAGCTTCCAGCGACGATCCTTTCGCGCTGTCAGCGTTTCGACCTTAAGCGGATCGGTGCGCCGGTGATCGCGAGCCACCTCATGCACATCGCTTCACAGGAGGGCGTCAACCTTAGCCCAGAAGCTGCGCTCGCTGTGGCTGTTGGGGCGGACGGAGGGATGCGCGATGCCGAGTCGATGCTCGACCAGTTGGTTGCCTTTTGCGGAGGTAACATTGAGGAAAGCGACGTTCTTTCCGTGTTCGGGTTTACTTCACGTCAAAAGGTGAGT
>CAIWVL010000164.1 GCA_903916085.1 uncultured Spartobacteria bacterium | reverse complement strand
GAGCGCGGAGAAATTACGGAATAACCTTCGAAATAAGGTGTTGTAAAAGTTCCGCGTTCTCCGCACCTCCGCGTGAATTTGCCTTTTTTAGGCGCTCTTAGAACGGAGCATCTTCACTTGACCTTTTCTGAGGCGACTCATCGCAGCCCGTGGCAGCGCGATGGGATCACCCGTTGAAGAATAAACAAGCCCCAGTCGGGGCTTGTAAAGATGCGTTATTCCATTCGCTTAATTCACAATTTTAGGTGATTCGCGGTATTGGCTTCTCCGAGTGTATCAATAAGGACTACACCGCTATTCTGGAAGGATTGTGGAATTCCAGCCGCTGAGAGCCTCGGGTTTGACATGGGCGTTGCGTTTGACCTTACCCATCCAAGTTGGGCGGTAGGGTCCAACGATCTCAGTTTGTAAACTCGGAGTGATGGCTGACTCTAGTCCCACAGCCCAAATGCAGCCGTTGATCACAATCCGACGGAAACCATCGTTTTCGAGATCTCCAGACCCTCCGTAAGTGGTCGCAAAAACACGCCCCATCTTCCCTGACTCACTCTTGTAGTTACGCACCCAGACACCAGCCATTGGCTTTTTAGATTCATCAACCGGTGCATCCGGAGTCATCCCAAGAAGAGGCTGTGCCATTGCAAGCACTTCACTTCCTTCGATTGGATAAGCGTTGTATCCACCAAGCTCGGCCCAGGCATTTTGAACTCCGGTAAGCACGGGGTGCTTGGACTTTTCAGCGACTATTTCGAGGCGGGTGCTAGACTTGTGATTAGGACCGTAGTGTCCCACCCAAGTCTCGCCCAAAATCTGGCGTCCAAATCCCCCCAGATAATCTTCCCCCTTGTAGGCGAAGTCATACTTTGCGAAGGGACTTTCCTTTGGAAATTTGAAACCGTGCGTAGCAGTCCGAAACCCAACCACTGCGCCACCCCTATTTAGATAGTCGACAATGGGCTGCATCTGTTCCGCAGGAAGGGTTTGGAAGCGCGTAAACACCACCATGAGGTCGGCATCTTTGAGAACCTCAGTTCCAGGTATGTTCGATTTTCCTGGCACAATTTCTCCTGAGTCCGGATCCAGGCCAAACAACACCGTGCATTTGAACCCGTGATGCTTTGCGAGGATTTTAGCAAGCGCAGGAAGCATCTCTTCGCTCTTGTATTCGTGATCGCTAGCAATGAATACGATGTTTTTTCCTTTTCCAAGCCCAGCATCGCCCTCGTACACGAGTGGAGCAGCGTTTATCAGGGGTACAAAAGTTGCGGTGATTGCCGTGATTAAAAGGGTGCGGTTCATAGATTTTTGATAGGACTGACGAAGGTGAAACGTTAATATCACCTTTCCCGTCTTAGATCGCCAAAAAAATGCACTTTCATGCGGAGCTTTTTGGAAAAGTCATTTTGAAGTTTATTCCGTAATTTCTCCGCGCTCTCTGCACCTCCGCGTGCCCCCTCTTTTTTGCGTTAGTTTAGGCGTTCGTTTTACTTGGCAAATGATTCAATTCAAAGGAAGCTGCGATTCAAGAATTGGGAGCGACTGAATTGCCCCATCGATAAACCAGTTCACCTTTCATCCATGAAACCTGCCACCCCCCTCCTCGTCGCAGTGATCGGCGCCCTCGCCACAATGAGCGCCTCTGCGATCGACCCACACGATGAAGCTGTCACGCGTGTCGTGACGAGCGCGAAAGGAAAGGTGGAGAAGACCTTAGACGGCGAGAGCCTGCGCCTGATCGACCTCGCCGTGCCAGGTGCCGGACCGCACGATCATCGCACGGAGGATCCGTATGACGCAGCCTTCTTCGAGCATGTTGGCCACATCACTACACTGGAGTCGCTGAACGTCATCTCGACCAAGTTCAACGATGATTGGATTCCGTACATTGCCAAACTGACGAACCTCAAGGCCCTGCGGTTTACCAACAACGGCAAATTCACGGATGGCGGCATGGCGCAGCTGGCGGAGCTGAAAAACCTTGAGACACTCTCGATCGTCGGCACCCAGATCACTGGGAAGGCATACGCCACGTTCGAGGGGTTCACAAAGCTCACCCGCGTTAGCCATCGCGGCAGCCAGATCGACGACGAAGGCCTTCGTCAACTTTGCGAACACCTGCCCAATCTTGAAAGCATTAGCCTCGCGCACGCCAAGTTCACCGACGCCGACCTGAAAGCGCTCTCCAGCCTCAAGCAACTCGAACACATCGAGCTCGGCAAACTTCCTCTCACGGATGAACGCATCGCGATACTCCAAGATTTCCGCACGTTGAAATCCATGCGCCTGGTACCCGCCAAGGAACCATTCTCGCCGGAGACTCAGGCTAAAATCAGCGCTTTGCTGCCCAAAACAAAGCTAGAGTTCAAGTAAACGGCAGCGCGCGCCACTTCTGCTACCACCCGCCCCATGGACAACGACAAGCTCCGAAAAATCATCCGTACTGTGCCGGACTGGCCCAAGCCGGGCGTCAATTTCTTCGACATCTGCTCGATTGTGGAGGAGCCAGCCGCGTTTGCATGGACCGTCAATCGGCTCGCCGTAGCCTGTGGCGCACATGACACCTCCGCCATTGTCTCCCCCGATGCGCGCGGTTTTCTGTGGGGCTCGGCCATCGCGTTCTCCACTAAGCTGCCCATGCATCTGGCCCGCAAGCCGGGCAAGCTCCCGGGCGAGGTCGTCACCCAAAAGTACGACTACGAGTACAGCTCCGGCTCCATCAGCCTGCAGGCGGGATCCGCTCTGAGTGGTAAGCGCGTGATGATCATTGACGATGTGCTCGCCACGGGTGGTACAGCACTCGCCATCGTTGATTTGCTAACTTCACACTTTGGCGTACCGGCTGAAGACATCCATCTCGGCGCAGTCATTAACCTCCCTTTCTTGGGCGGTGCCACCAAGCTCAAAGAACGCGGCATCCAGATCACCTCCCTTCTCGACTACCATGAATGACCTTGTTTTTTTTGCCATCCGAGAAGAAGCGCCAGATCTGACAGCACTCCCGCACGTCTTCTGTACGGGAGTGGGCAAGGTGAATGCTGCGCTAGCGGCGGCACGTCTCATTGAAAAGCACCGGCCTAAGCGGGTCTGGAACTTTGGCACTGCGGGAGGCATCACGGTGGGGAGCGGCCTCCATCGCTGCACGCACTTTGTACAGAGAGACATGGACGTTGCGCCCCTAGGGTTTTCCTTAGGGCAAACGCCCTATGAAGAGCACATCGTGTTAGCCATTGGAGAGGGCGGGTTGACTTGCAGTTCAGGCGACAGCTTTGTGACGGATCCAAATCTCAAAATCCCTGCCGATCTTGTGGACATGGAGGCTTATGCGCTCGCCAAAGCCTGTGTCGCTACCGGCACGGAGTTCATTTGTTACAAGTTCATTAGCGACCGAGCCGACGGCGGCTCCAGCACAGACTGGACAGCCAACGTCCGCCAAGGCGAAACCGCCTACGCAACGATCCTGAGCGAGCACGGGCTGCTGGGGTAAAGGGCCCTATCGTCTTGAGCTTATTTCGCCCCACAGGCGGCCACTAAGCCTGGGAGCGCTTATCTGAGACCACAGATACGTCCTTTGTGGCCGAACTGCCTACGCGCTCCGGCTGGAGCTTGGTCAATCTAGTGGGCAGTACGGCGAGAAATGGCGCATGCGGGGCGAGTTATAATAGCCTAGGGCAACGCCATAGGCTGCCATCACTCGCCCCGTTGGGGCTTCAGAAGCAAACCGATGCGGCGCTTATCACCGGACTACCTACTCGGATGGGACGCGTTACCGCAATCGCCATTCCCACGGCGTGGTGGGCTTTACGAAGCGATCCGACCGTTTGAGCGATACTGGGCACGAGGGACGGGAGATCAGGGCGCCCGCCCGCCATAAATCTACACCAATTTAGTGGTATTTTATTGCAGGCATTTGATACTCTCCTATCATCCGGCCTCCAGAGAACCTAACTACGCCTCGCATGTCTGCTGTAACACATTCTACTTGAGGCTTTCATCCTAATTTTTGAACAAATAGCACCTTGCACGCAACGCCAGAATCTCACAAGCTCAAGGAATGGAGATCCCAGTTAATCCCCAACACTGAACCTCTATCTACACGATCACCATTCAGACATGTCTACTTTTCAGTTCGCTAGATAGCCCGCCTCAACCCCGTCTATGTCGGACTCTTTAAACTCTTCCCCACGCGCCTCCCTTGGCTCCAAACGGCGCTCGGCCCAAAAAAATCGCCGGACACCCTCGACGCAAGATTCTGCCCTCGACTGGGCCGCGCTCGTCGTCGAAAGAGTGGGTGCGTTACGCTTCGGCACCGTGCAAATTAAAGTACACGAAGGTCAGGTCGTTCTTGTCGAAGCCACGGAACAAACCCGCTTTCAACTCTCAGCGAGGGCGGTCGAGCAAACCAAGCCTGAGTCCCCTCAAGGCGCACTGTCGGAGACTGCCCCCTAAACACGGTTCATCCATTCGCGCATCAGAAACATCGAGCCAAAGCCGATCGCTGCCTCAGGGAATCGTTGATTTTTTCTTGCGATTCGCTCGTTCCAACTTTCAGACTCTTGGGACTTGTACGTTCCAAGGAGTTTGAACGAAGGCATTCAAAATGCCGCCCGCCGACCGGACTACGGAGGCGTTTCGCTCTAATTTCGGCCCGACCGTCAGAGCATTATCCTACGCAAGAGCCTGAGGCGAATGCGTATTCTCTGGGATCATCCGTTCGACCGCACGCCGCGGAGAATGTCCCGCCTGTTTCCTGTTCCACATTTACAAAACCATTCTATGCCCACAAACGACACAGAACACCCACAGCTTAGCCTGAGCGCAAAAGCCGCACGCAATTTAGCAACGGCAACAGTCACCATCCCACAGTGGGGCGAAATCACGCCGCGCTGGTTGCACAAACTCCTCCCTTGGGTGGACGTAGACGGGGGCGTGTACCGTATCAACCGGGTCGTCTCTAAGCTGAACAGCCCCACGGTCGAACTACTTACCGTAAATACGGGTGAACCCCGCCTTCCCACCACCTTCATCGACTACGTGGAGGATCCTCGGGAGTATCACCTGAGCACCATTCAGACCGTTCTCCACACGCACACCCGCGTAACCGACCTTTACAGTAACCGGGTGGATCAGCTGCGCGAGCAGGTGCGCATCACGGTGGAAGCCGTCAAGGAACGCGAAGAATGGGAGTTAATTAACCATCCCGACTTCGGCCTTCTCAGAGAAGTAGCTCCCTCCCAGCGGATTGTCACTCGCAAGGACGCACCTACCCCAGACGATTTGGACGAACTGCTGTCTCTGGTTTGGAAGAAGCCCGCCTTTTTCCTGGCACATCCCAAGGCAATCGCAGCCTTCGGCAGAGAAGCCACCCGCCGTGGTGTGCCACCTCCCACGGTGAGCATTTTGGGCTCCCAATTCATCACCTGGCGCGGTATCCCGCTTATTCCCAGCGACAAACTCGCCATCGACGCAGCGGGCAAAACAACCATTCTGCTTTTGCGCGTAGGTGAAGCGCATCAAGGCGTCGTTGGGTTGCAAAAAGCAGGCGTCACTGGAGAAGTTGAACCTGGCCTGTCCGTGCGTTACATGGGCACAAATGAGAACTCGATAGCCTCTCACTTGGTCACCCGCTACTTCTCGGCGGCAGTCCTCACCGAGGACGCCATTGCGCGCTTGGACAACGTCTCGGTGAACTCTTACCACGAGTATGTCTATCCCAAGGCTTGATTTAGCGCCGCCTCACCCAATGACACCTACCCAAATCGGGGACGATGACACTGGCACGGCACTCATCACGCATCTTGCCAACGCTCTGTTCAAGGAAACGCCGCTCAGTTCAACGCCTAGCGCGAGTGACTTGCCTTCGGGCGCAAAGGCACCCGCGCTGCCGGCGCACTTCCCGACTGCGTTTCCGGCAAACCCCTTTGCAGCGCAGCCACCCACAACTCCGGCCGGCGGGAACAGTCTGTCGGGAGGTTTTCCCTCCACGTCTACGTCCCAACCGCCGGTACATCCGGTGGTGGAACCGGCGAGTGAGACGCCCTCAGTACCCACTGAGAGCGCGAACTTTCCGGTGAACTCTGGAGCTCACGAAAACGGTGCCCCCGGCTCGTACCCTTTTGGGGAACCGAGTCACGAGGGACTTTTGGGAGCGCGCGGCGATGACTCTGGGTTCGCCATAAACGAGGTACAGGGCATCGATACCGGGACGGCGTTTTACTTCCTCTCGCAGCCCACTGTACAGGCGGTGCCAAAAGTACCGGGCCTGACGGCCTTTGACATCGACGCCATACGGCGCGATTTCCCTGCCCTGCACCAGCGGGTACACGGGCATCCGCTAGTGTACCTCGATAACGCGGCCACTACGCATAAACCTCAAGCGGTGCTTGATGCGACCTCGCGTTTTTATGGACGCGATAACGCAAACATCCACCGGGCGGCCCATGAGCTGAGTGATCGTGCGACGGCCGCGTTTGAGGCGGGAAGAGAGAACGTGCGTCGCTTCCTCGGCGCCGCCGACAAGAAAGAGATTGTGTTCGTTCGGGGCACTACCGAGGGCATCAACTTGGTAGCCCAGACTTATGGGCGCAAAAACATCGGCCCTGGGGATGAAATCATCCTCAGCGGACTTGAGCACCACGCGAACATCGTACCCTGGCAACTCCTGGCAGAACAGGTCGGAGCCAGCATTCGGGTCATTCCCATCAATGATCGGGGCGAGCTGATTCTGGAAGAGTATGTCAAACTGCTCAGTCCCCGGACCAAGTTCGTTTCGGTGGGACATGTTTCGAACGCCTTGGGCACGGTCAATCCGGTACAGGAAATCATCGCCCTCGCGCATGCTCAAGGCATCCGCGTGCTGGTGGATGGCGCCCAGTCCACGCCACATTTACCCGTAAATGTGACTGCACTGGATGCTGATTTCTACGTATTCTCAGGACACAAAGTATTTGGCCCCACCGGCATCGGAGCCTTGTACGGAAAAGCGGAACTCCTGGAAGCGATGCCTCCTTACCAAGGCGGCGGACACATGATTGAGGATGTCCGCTTTGAGCGCACGGTGTACCGGCGCGCCCCTGAAAAGTTCGAGGCAGGAACCCCGGACATCGCGGGCGTCATTGGTTTGGGAGCAGCGATTGATTACCTATTCCAATTAGGGATTCCCGCGATCGCCGCCTACGAACATGCCTTGCTGGAGTATGCTACCGACGCGCTGCAAAGCGTGCGTGGGCTACGTCAAATTGGCACAGCCCGCGACAAGGCCAGCGTGCTGTCCTTCCTCATCCCCGGGGTTTCCAACGAGCGAATCGCGGATTACCTCAACAAACGAGGCATCGCGGTTCGCGCAGGGCACCATTGTGCGCTTCCCACCCAGCGGCATTTTGGGGTGGAAAGCACAGTGCGACCTTCGCTGGCCTTCTACAACACGCTAGGGGAAGTGGACTCCCTAGTGTCAGCCCTCCACTCACTGCCCAGACATTAAGGGGCAGTGATTTTCCTCGATCCCCGGGGTTGCGTGTCGCGCGCTCCCCCGGGCGATCGTCGGCGATGCCTTTGGCATTTTGTGCAGGAGCCCCCCCCGATTCCTCAGGGTTTGGCCTGATAGCATACGCCCGCATTTTGGGTATGGTACAGGAAACGCACTATCCATCCCATGGCATCGCATGAACACAAAGCAAAAACTCCTGACCGCTGGGGCCACGCTTACTGCTGTATTTTCAGTCGGCTGTATCGTTCCCGCCTACGAACCCGGTCCCTATGGCCGCTATGGCCCTTATGACGGCCCCTACTCTGGAGCGTATGGCACACATTATCCCTACGATGAGGGCCCCTACTTTGGAGGTTACGGAACCGAGATCATTGTCGGAGGACGCTTCCACGGCCAACGCGGGTTTGCGAGAAGTCACATGGAACAACGGCGGTGAGACGGACGTGCAAGCGATAGCGCCGGAAGACCTGCCAATCATCGGACGCCCCCCGGCGGGGTGTCGGCAACAGAGCAATGCGAATGAAGGTCCAGTTAGAGGAGGAGTTCCTCTCCTTTTGCCAAAATGTTCAGAATGGCCAATCCCCGGGCTCATGCCGTTAACCTGAGCGAATCGATGAATTTCATCATTCCCAACGCGGCAGAGTTAAACAGAGAGCTTGAGGCACCTTGGCGCAAGGGCTACTGCCGCGTGCGATGCTCATACCTCCAGGCGGTAAGATTGAACCCTGCCCCAATCCGGCCAGACGTCGAGCTTGCGCTTGGGCTGGCCGGTTGCGCCTGAAACGAGGAGCGTGCCACCATCAGCGCTGAACCGGGCGTGGGTAATGCGCTTTTTGGTGTCCAAGGAATGCACAAGAGAGCCATCGGCGGAAAAAAGAGCGGCGTTCCAAGTGCCCTGGGCTTGGCGGCCAGCCATGATGAAGTGGGAGCCGCTCGGGTGCCAGTCGACAGATTCCATCAGGCCCGAGCCGTGCTGACCGTCTTTAATCTGGTCGACGCGTTCGCCCCGTTGCCAGTCCCAACGCTGCCAAGTCATCTTTCCGTTTCCCGCCATGGGATCTCCCATGGGCCCCATGCCGCAACCCAAGAGCGAGGTCGCGTCTGGAGAGAAGGCAAGGCCGTAAATGCCTCCACAGTAATGGTGGGTTTTGGTGGTGCCCCAAGACGTAAAATCCGGCGACGTCCACTGCGCCACGGGTTTCCCTGAGTCCGCGAAGTGCAGGTTCCAAACGCGCACTTCACCCATCATGTTGGCTGCGGCGAAATGCTGTCCATCGGGACTAAAAGCGCAGCTCAATACTGGAGGCGTGTGCCCGAAGGCCGCCACAAGGTCGCCGGTCTTGGTGTCGAAGATTTTGACGGAAGGCTCGGTTTCGGCCGCAGGCTCGTACTTCCAGCCGCCGGGGATGTATTGGCCGGTGGTGGTTGCCACGCGAGTGCCGTCTGGGGAAAGGGCGAGCTGCCAGTTCCAGAAGCGGTGGGCTTGGAGTCTGCGCCAGCACTGGCGGGTTTCCACGTCGTGCCAAAGGAGCATGCCGTCGTAGCCGCCGGAGACGACAGTCTTGCCATCCGGAAGCAGGACACAGCTGGAGGCGAAGGATTGGTGGCGGCCATCAAAGGGCTCGGCCTTGCCTGTGGCCATATCCACGGCGTACAGGACACCATCAACGCAGGCGGCAAAAGCGCCGGTGGCCTCGGGGGTGAAGGCAAATCCGAGAACGCCCGTGGGAAGTTTATGATCGTGAGTGAGGGTGAGCTTCATGGGTCACGCTAGGAGCTCGCGAATAGGCGGGACCCTATTTTCGACGCGGTGAAAGGTGGGCATTCCGGGGAGGTCGTATTCGGCGTAGGGATCGATCCCAAGGGCGGTGAAGATCGTGGCGAACAGATTTTGCTCTGTGAATGGCTTTTCAATGACATCTACGCCATCGGCATCGGTTGCACCTGTGACAATGCCTCGCTTGAGACCGCACCCAGTCATCATCATGCTCCAGGCATTGGGATAATGATCGCGCCCTCGGGCGGGATTCATCCAAGGGGTGCGACCGAACTCACCCATGGCGATCACCAGCGTAGAGTCCAGCAACCCCCGCTGTTCGAGGTCGGTCACGAGATGAAATACAACCCGGTCCAACTCAGGCACCAGCATTTGATGAATTTCATGCTGAAAGACGTGGTTATCCCAGTTCATACCATTAGCCACCATGACGAAGGGAGCTCCATGCTCCACCAGATGCCGCGCCATCAGGGCGTGCTGGGCGAAACTGCCAGGACCGTAGCGTTCGCGATCTTTGGACGGGAGCTTGTTTACGTCAAAAAGGTCTGCACACGCGCTCATGCTCTTCATGCGCTCGAAAGCAGCATTCTGGCTGCGGGCGACGCCACTATTGCGATCACGTTCATATTTGGCGGTGAGAAACTTACGCAAAATTTCCCGAGCCTCGCGATCGTTCTGTGGAATGCTCTCCCCCGCCGTATTGAGCAGGTTCGTGTAATCCCCGCCGAGGCGTACCGGAGCGTGCTCGGCCCCGAGCCATCCCGCCCAATTGCCAGCCTTGAAAGACTCAAACTCGTTGCCGCCGGGAATGGGATCCAGCAACACAAAGTTTGGAATGGGCGAATCCAACTGCCCAACCGCGTGCGAGAGCACGCTGCCAAGGGTAGGTCGGGTAAATCCCGCGCGATCTGGATTGCCACGCTGCAAAAGTCCGATCGCCTGAAAATGTTCAGGCTGAGTCGTCTTCATGCTACGCACAACGTTCAGTTTGTTGGCGATACTCGCACAGTGCGGCATGAGCGAGGAAAAGTGAACGCCTGGAATCTTGGTTGGAATACTCCCAAAAGGCCCTCCCGTAGGCCGCCCGGGTTTCGGATCCCACGTCTCGAACTGACTGGGAGCTCCACACAACCACAGCAGGATACATCGTTTCTGCGCCTTTTTTGTCTCCGCCGCGAAAGCGGGATTATGAAAAAGTCCAGAGAAACTCGACACCGTTGCGAGAGCTCCACCGGTAAGGCCTTTAAGGAAAAGACGCCGATGAAGCAGGTGCTCGTTTGTAGGACACTGGCCGGGAGCAAGATCGGGGGAATTCATTATCGCGGCATGGTTAAAAACTCGGCGCTGCTCATGAGCGCCCAAAGCAAGTCGCGAACAGCCTCCGAGGGTTGCTCAGGGCGGGCATTGAGGAATGCAGTCGCCTGTGCGAGTTCCTCGGAGTCGGGACTGCGACCATAAGTTGCAAGAAACGCGCCTCGACTACGGGCCTCCGCAGAGGAAAGCTCAGCCAGGCGCTCCAACGTATTGCCTAACTTAGGTTTAAGGATTTCAGAAAAAGCGGGTGCGCTACTCAAAAAAAGCGCTTGCTGAAAGGTCGCGTTGTACTCGCGAGGCAACACGTCAGGCATCGCCGTGACAACCGCCCGACGGAGTCCCTCGTCCTCTGGTGCCATGCCAACGACCACGCGCCACGACCGCGCCAGTTGTTCAGCCGTAAGCGGTCGCTCCAAAGCGGCTGCAAAAGACTCGGGCGCCGCGTCCCCTGCTCCCAGGGCGTACACTCCGCTTAACACCAGGCCGCGTACAAATCGGCGGATGTCATGCCCACTGGCGGCGAAATCTTGAGCCATCCACTCCAAAAGCTCGGGGTGGCTGGGCACATTGCGGGCATTCATTTCGTCCGCCGGATGAATAATCCCGCGCCCTAAAAAAGCCCCCCACATCCGGTTTACAAAAGCGCGCGCAAGGAGCGGATTTTCGTGCGTCGCGGCCTCCGCAAAAGCTTCTCGGCGGGAGTACTTTGGGACGCGCACCTTGGAGGCAGGATCCACGTACTTATCGTCGCTATCTTCCTCCTTCTTGTCACCTGAAGGCCAAGTCTCCGAAAGCGAACGCCCTGTCAGCAAAGTCACGACAGCAGGCTGGGACTCTTTTTTCAAATTGGTAAAATTCACGTACCCGCCAATGGCAGACTCCGCGACGGCCGTGCTTCCTTCCACGTTTTTACCCCGGTTAAAGGCCGTCACCAAACCCCAGTAATGCGACTGCTTGATCTCACGCGCTAGCGGATGATCATGGCACTGGGCGCAATCCATTTTCGTACCGTAAATCACGGGGGCCACGGCCTCAGCAATCGCCTGATGGTCATTCTTGCGTTCGTAAAGGAACCACGTCGCCCCCTTCTCCTCTGGCTTCTGCGGACGTGCCGCTAGCACCTTGCGCAAGGTCTCGTTCCAGGGACGGTTTGCCTGAAACTCGCTCTCAAGAAAGGCCCACCAGCCGTTCTGTTTCCTGCGATCATCCTGCCCCGGACGCTTGGCGCGGCCCATCAAAAATGCATCCCACAGCTCCCGCATCCGAACAGCATACTCCTTAGACGCTAGCAGCTTGTCGACGAGGCCCACGCGCCTCGTCTCGGCAGGGGCATTGAGGAACTCGTCCAACTCAGTCTGCGTAGGAATGCGGCCAGCAAGATCCAACGTCACGCGACGGCACCAGGCTGGGTCCTCCAATGCCGGAGCAGGTTTAACCCCCAACCGCTCCCAACCTTCTGCGACAAGCACATCGACGGCCTCTGTCAGTGATCCAAATTTTCGCGACGCAATCTGTTGTGACGCGCTCTCTCCACCGGAAAGTGGCACCACTTTCATCGCCGCGATCCATTCGCGAATCACCTCTCGCTCTGCATCGGTAAGTTGCTTTTTGGGAGGCATGTGAGAATCCACGCCTGCCACCAGGTTCTTAAAAAGTCGACTATCCTCGGGCTTGCCCGGCACCAGTACGACGCCATCCTCGCCACCCCTGAGAATGGACTGCGGGGTATCGAGTTCCAAGCCCCCTTTTTGCTCAATAGGCCCATGGCATTTCACGCACTGCACATCAAAGAGCGGTTGCACCTTTTGGGACCACAAGGTTGCGGCATCCGCGCCAAGCACACCGGGCGCACAGCCGAGCAGGAATACACAGGCAACCGATAAAGACGTTCTGCGGATCATAGGGGGGAACGGATGATGCGCTGGTACATTCAGCTAGCGCGGAAAGGGCGAAAGCTTTTCGGCCACGGCCGCCCCCCCCACGCAGTGCCGAGTCAACAGGAACACACGCTGCCTGTCACTGCCTAAGCAGCGAGAAACGCAAGGAGTTTTGAGCGCCCCTGCGCACGAAAACCGGCCTCCACACAACTGCGCAACTCAATGAACACCGCGCAAAGCAGGACGCACCTCCGCGTGGACGAGCTCGCACAGTCGTAACGGGAGCCCATTAGCCAGCGCGTAAAACGTTTGCCGCCCTTGAGGCTTCGCAATCAGAACACCCCCCTCCACAAGACGTTTCAGATGTTTGGAAACGTTCGCTTGAGTCGTTCCCACGATCGCAACCAGAGCAGAAACGCAACGCGGCCCGCTGCACACGCTCTGCAAAATCTGAAGACGCAGAGGATCGGCGAGCGTTCGAAATAGCGCCGCGATTCCGGCGAGTTCGTCAGTCCGGAGCGGCGTCTTAGCGCTTGAATTCATAACCGTTGGGTTATAAATTAAACCCATGCGCACAGCAACTCTCGAGCAAACAAAAACGATTCCGCCAGAAGAACGGCCTCCAGTGACCCACGTTTCCGTTCGCGAAGCAGCCTCGCTTGTTAGCAGACGCAGCGCGAGGCTCATCGACGTCCGCTCCCCCGCCGAGTTTGATACGGTGCACGCCCAAGGCGCCGAGTCCATTCCGCTGGATGTGCTGAATCCCGTGGATTTTGGCCTCGGCCCTGAAACAGGTGTCGGAGTGCTGATTCTATGTCAGAGTGGCGGCCGCGCCGCGCGAGCAGCGAAGCGACTGGCTGCAGCGGGAGTGCGCGGGTGTGCGATTGTTGACGGTGGCACGGAGGCTTGGGTCGCGGCGGGATTGCCTTCCGAGCGGGGAGCCTCCGATGCGCTGCCCTTGATGAGGCAGGTTCAGTTGACGGTGGGCGTCTTAGGCGCTGCGGGCTCCATTTTAGGCATGACAGTGGATTCCCATTTTGGGTGGATCCCGCTCATCATCGGACTGGGAATGACGCTCGCTGGGGCGACCGGTTTTTGCGGCCTGGCCGTGCTACTGGCCAGGATGCCGTGGAACCAAAAAAGCGCTGTGCCAAACCGGTCTGAGGCGAGTTGCTGCTCCGTCAAGCAATAGCACGCAGGCACTCGCGGTTCTTCATTCCACCGTTAAGGGCCGCACGAGGCTAGGGTGCGGGTGGAACGTACGGCCTAAAAAGCCGGAATTAAAACGTCCCGACAGGGCTGTGGATTTTTTCATCCAAAACCTAGGGCTTCTTCCTAGGCTGCCATGGCTCGCCCCATTGGGACTTCAAAAGCGAACCGATGCGTCATTTCTCGCCGAACTACCTACCAGTCGGCAGTACGGCGCGTGTGGCGTTTTTAGTGGGAAAGGAGTCCCTCTTACATGCCAAGATCACTAAACTTGCCAGACGTCATGCCATTGGCAAAGTTTTACACGTCGAAACGTGCACTCTCAAACCGGGATGAATTAAGCAGTCTCCTCTGATTTTCAACGCAGACGGAGAGGCCGCGCCATGATAGCCACTCTCGTTCACCTTTTTCTAGCCTGAGCACCCCAGCTACCTCCCAACTCGACGCTCTCCTAACAGAGCCCCAGCCCATCCTCGCCCTCGCTCCTATGCAGGATGTCACGGATCTGCCCTTCTGGAAACTCATGGTCCATTACGGTGGGGCCGACCTTTATTTTACCGAGTATTTTCGCGTACATCCAGATTCAGTCCTAGATCCTGCCATCCTTAAGTCCATCACCGCCAACCCCACAGGGAGGCCTGCCATTGCGCAATTGATTGGCAACCACATCCCTTCACTCATTCGCACAGCTCGCGAACTGCAAAAATATCCCGTGGCAGCCATTGATCTCAATCTAGGCTGCCCAGTGCCTGTCGTTTACCGCAAGAATGCCGGTGGCGGACTCCTACGCGATGTCGCCCAGATAGACTCCATTCTGGGTGCACTGCGAGAAGCCATCGACACTAAGTTCACAGTCAAAACGCGCATCGGTTTTGATGACCCCGCGGTATTTGAGCCGTTGCTGGCCGTTTATCGCCGCCATTCCCTCGACTTGTTGAGCGTACACGGTCGGACCGTGGCAGAAAAATATCGCTCCACAGTCCACTACGATTTCATCGCCCGAGCCGTTGAAGTGATGCCCTGCCCCGTTTTAGCAAACGGAAACGTCGTCTCCGCCACGAAGGCCCAGCAGGTGCTCGACGAAACCTCCGCCCGCGGTCTCATGATCGGTCGCGGCGCGATCCGCAACCCGTGGTTGTTCCAACAAATTCGGCAGCATCAGCGGGGCGAACCACTGTTTGTCCCGACGGGAAAAGACGTGTTAGCATACATTTACGCCCTGTATGAGATGCGCGCCGACATCGCAATCCGGGAAAACTCTTACATCCAGCAGATGAAGAAGTACCTAAACTACATTGGACTGGGAGTGGAGCCGAGTGGTCGTTTCTTACACGACATCCGCCGGGTAAACACGAAAACGGATTTCTTTCAAATCTGCCACGCGTTTCTTGACCACTCAGACCCCATGCCGCTGGAGCCATTTGACATCCCCCTAAAATCCACCGACTTCATGTGCGGAATAAATGGATAGCGCGCATTTCCTCAATCATCCTCCGGGAGGGGAAAGCGATTGATCTGAGTGAGCCAACGCCACTGAGTGAGCGTTGCCCTCTTGGCAATCATCATACCAATAACGAATTGCCTGTACCGGGGATCCACGACTCGTGAGTCCCAAACTAATGTCGTCCAACAGCAAAATACCCGGTCCGTCTCGGGTCGGCCCCCATCTCCTCAAACTGCCCGGGCGCACAATAAGCAGCAAGTTCCTCCCAGGCGCCTAAAATGGCCACCCCCCCAGGGTGCGGAGCGGGGCTCCGCGCTCCCCAGGGAAAGCCCACTCCCGTGGCAACGCGGAGCCTGACGTACTGCCTATGAGGCCTACGGAAACCCTGCTCCCGCAACCGAAAGGCGTTCGAACCTATTTTGCCGCCCGAAGCGACGAAAGATAAGCCACCAAGTCCACTAGGTCCTCCACACTTAGCGCCTGATTCAACCCGCTGGGCATCATGGAAGTTGGCAACTTGCTTACCTTTTTGACGTCGGTCTTTGCGAACTTTTGCAGGGCGCCGCCAGGAAGTACCAAAGTGAGTTCATCCTCCGTTTCACTGCGAACAATGCCCATGGCTTGCACGCCTCCGCGGAGGTTGACTTCAGCGGTTTCAAAGCCCATGGAAAAG
>CAIWVL010000163.1 GCA_903916085.1 uncultured Spartobacteria bacterium | reverse complement strand
TCTGGGAGTAGATTTGAGGATGGTTTCTCAATTTCATAGGCACCTTCCGTTGCCACCTTTGAGTTCCGTGCTAAGTTTGTAACATGGCCGAGTTTACCGGACGCTGGTTGTTTGCGGGCCTAGCCTGCGCGGGGGTGTTTGCCGTGACTGGAGTGAGCGTGGGCGGCCCCTTGGGATTGGTTCTCGTGATTCTTTGGATGGGTTTTTGGAACGCTCTCCTCCGTCCCCTAGTGCTGCGCTTGGGCGTTAAAGGTACCCCTGTTCTTTGGCTGCTTCTCGTGGCTTTAGCCCTGCTAAACACCTTCCTTTTCATCTCGGCTTCCACCTGCTTGCCCGTCTCGGGTAAACTCGACCCCTGTCCCCTTGCCGTCGCAGTTTTGGTGGCAACCTCACTCACTTGGGCTGCCTCCGCTCGGTTCCGCACCCACGATGGGCACTGGCACTGGATCACCTACCATGGTTCCATGCTCAAGGTCCCATGAGCCTTTCTTCGCAGCAGTCTCTCTCCTCAACCGTGTCTAACCAAAGTCCCCAAAGTCCCCAAAGGGTACGTGTCAAAATTTGCGGTCTCACCACTGCCCAGGACGCAGAAGCCGCCATCCATGCAGGCGCGGATGCTCTCGGATTCAACACCTGGCCCGGCAGCAAGCGCTACCTTGACTTGTATCAGGCCGCAGGCTGGATCAAAGCACTCCCCAGTTTTGTCACCCGAGTCGCCCTGTGCGTGAATCTGCCCCTTCAAGAAGCCTGTCGCATCGCGACACTTCCTTTCATCGATGTGATCCAGTTTCATGGCGATGAAACCATGGCGTACTGCGAGGAATTTGCTGCGCTAGGTCACTCCTTCGTGCGCGCCATTCGGCTCGAGAATCCAACTCAATCCGCCAGCCTAGCGAATTGGAGCACCCGACAGATTCTTTTAGACGCCTCTGTGCCAGGGGCCTTTGGCGGCACCGGGGCGCGACTCGACCTTGGCCTTGCAGCTGAGGCAGTCGCTGCCTGCCCAAATTTGAGCATCACCCTCGCTGGAGGCCTTGAGCCTGAGAATGTTGCCGAGGCAGTACAACGTGTTCGCCCTTACGCTGTTGACGTTGCCAGCGGTGTCGAGGCCTCACCTGGGCGTAAGGATGCACAAAAAATGCATGCCTTCGTGCAGGCTGTCGCGGTACCTCCAGTCACTCTCACCTGATCTCTACTTCTTCTCTGGAATTCGTCGCTACTTGAGCTACCTTCGACAAATGCACGTGGAACGGCTGAAGTACATCATCTGGGCAAAAGACATGGGGCGCGCAGCACGCTTCTACCGTGAAGTTTTTGATGCCGAAATCGTCCGTGAGAACGAAGTGGTATGCGAGCTGCGCATCGCCAATTCCATCATCGGCATCCATTCTGGAGGAGAATCAGAGAGAACATGGACCGGACTAGCCTTCCAAGTCGCAGACCTGTTTGAGGGCTGCGCTCTTATTAAAAGCCACGGCGGAATCGTGTTAAGGGATCCTGTCGATACCCCCGAAGAACCCGCCCACCTCGCAATGTGTGTAGATCCTGAGGGCAACGAGATCATGTTGACTAGGGCGCGCCACCGGTAGTCATCGCTGCGGACCGCATGGATGCTTCTCACGACGCTTCTCCGGCCTGTGCCAGCGAACGTTTGAACCATGCTTTGCTGACCCTAAAAAAAGCAGGCTACAGAATCACCGCCCCCAGACGGGCGCTTTTGGATCTTCTCATTCACGAACACGGGCCTTTCAGCGCAGATGAACTCCACCGGCGTCTTCCCTCAGGTATGTGCGATCCCGTCACCGTGTATCGTTCCCTGGTGGCTTTGGAAGAAATTCATCTGGTGAGACGCTGTGATTTTGGGGATGGCACATACCGCTTTGAGTTCAATACGGGTGAACATCACCATCATCATGTTATCTGTCGACAATGCTCCAGCGTGGAGACTCTCGACGCCTGTTTTGCCGCCGGACTAGAGCGTCTTGTCCGGCAAATGGGATACACCAACGTGACCCACACCTTAGAACTCTTTGGCACCTGCGTTTGCTGTCAAACCAGGCTCGCAGCAGGCTCCCGCTAGAGGGCGCACTCCCCTGGTCCGCTCTAGGGGCTTGGGCTGCTCAGGCTCGAAATTATACTGACCCCCCACCAGGAATGCTCCTGGCAGGATGGCCATCTGGTTGCCACGGGCTGGTTTGTACAAGTTCAGGGCGCGTCTTGGTGTGTTTGTGATGCTTGGTGCGCACGTGATTTTGTGCAGTGGGGGGGGACTTTTATGAAACCAAGCGCCCGCCCAGTTCCGTAACAAGTAGGTGGGAGGGACTGTTGGTAGCAGTTCATCTCTAAAAACCTAAAATTCAGGCCGTGGCCTGCAGCTTATGCGGGATGTTATTTTTATTTCGTTGGAAAACTGGGACGGAGTCTGGCGGCGCAATCAGTTCTTATGCGCCGAATGGCTTCGCCGCTTTCCCAGCATGCGAATGCTCTTCGTCGGACGTTCCCGCGACTTTTCTAACGCCGTGCGCACTCGTTCGGCTGCCGCCTTCCGTCAACCAGGCTTCCGTCCAAGCCTTGATTTTCTTGGCCTCTCCTTTCTTAACCCTTTTAAGCCACTCCCCAATTCCCTCGCACTGTGCCGGAAAATAAACCTTAGCTTGTTAGAAGGCCAAATCCGTAAGGCTACAGCGAAAGCGGGCCTTCGCTCGCCGCTGCTTTGGATTAACGATCATTTCGCGGCTCCGCTCGTGGGCCGCCTTCAGGAGCGTGCCGTTATCTATGACATCACCGATGACTGGACCCTCATGCCTGCAATCGGCGTAGCCGAACGCGACCGCATTCGCTCAGCCGACAATGCCCTTTGCTCAAGGGCTGACTTGGTTGTTGTCTGCTCAGCGGCGCTTGAAAAATCGCGAAATTTAATGTGTCGCAACATCGTGAGAGTTCAAAACGGCGTAGACCCAGCTCACTACCTCTCCTGCAGGGACACGTCCGAAGGTTCCTCTAAAGCTGTTAGTCCAAGCACCACAAACGCTCCCGTGTTCGGATATGTGGGCACTCTCCACGGAGATCGCCTCGATCTAGGCCTTGTGGCGGCCCTCGCCCGAGCCTGGCCTCGGGGAAAGGTGGTTCTCTGTGGGCCTGATCTCTTTTCCGCAAACGAACGAGAAAAGCTTCTCTCTGTGCCTAATGTGGAGATCAGACCAGCTGTGCACTATGAGTCTGTGCCAGAGGTGATTCGCGGATTCGACGTGTGCATTCTGCCGCACCTTTGCACGCCGTTTACCGAAAGCCTGAATCCCATCAAGCTTTGGGAGTATCTTGCCAGTGGTAAGCCCGTTGCGGCTACCCCTGTCGCGGGTTTTCGAGAAATGGCGCACCTCTGCCATCTGGGATCCGGCCCCGGCGCGTTTATCGCAGCCTGTGCTGCCGCTCTGCGCGAGGACGGTTCGCGCGCTTCCGTTCGCATCAAGGAGGCGGAGGCCAACTCTTGGAAGGCGCGCGCAGACCAACTGCTAGAGGTATTCCGGCAGCAAGGCTGGTTGGGGCGCCCGGTACCGCGTCCGCGTCGCTCCACGCAGCCAGTCCGGGAACCTCGCCCGGAAAATTGGGGGCACACAACAACTTCGGAGCATTGGACGCCTGAGATGGAAGGAGGTCAACCGTGGAAGGAACAGCCAGGGGTTCACGAGTCTGCGCGCTAAGCGCCTCAAGTGCGGTGGATGCCATCGATGCCGTCGATGTAGTGATTGTTAGTTTCAACACCTTGGACCTAACTTTACGCTGCGTAGAAAATGCTTTTCTTGATGCCTCCGTGGCAACGGTTTGTGTCGTAGATAACGCTTCGAGCGATGGGTCGCTTGATGCCCTGTGCCTGTGGGCTCGGATTCAACTGGGGCAACCTCAGAAACTTCGCGTCGAGCCCTTAACAAGCAACAGAGGATTCGGTGCCGCCAACAACCACGGGTTCAGTGTCACAACCGCGCCTTTTATCGCGTTGGTAAACAGCGACGCCTTTGTTGGAGATCGAGCACTAGAAGTTCTGCGCAACTATCTTCAGGCCCATCCAAGCGTGGGGGTCGTCGGCCCTCGCCTCTTAAATCGTGATGCCACGTTCCAGGAATCACGGTATCCATTTCCAAGTCCAGCGCGCGCTTGGGCCGACAACTTGGGTATTTCTGGACTACTGCAAAAATTGGGTGCTATCAAAGCGCTCAAGGCGGGTGCGGTTGACTGGCTGAGCGGAGCCTGCCTAATGGTCAGAAGAGAGGTTTGGCAACAGACGCAGGGGTTTGATGAAAACTTTTTTCTGTATGCCGAGGAGACCGATTGGCAGTTTCGGATCAATAAGGCTGGGTGGGAGATTCACTGGGTGCCGGAAGCATCCGTCACGCACCTTGGGGGGGAGAGTGGTGGTAATCAAAAAGAGGCTGTGAGGGAGTGGTTTTTTCAAGGCGCGGATCGCTATTTTCTTAAACATCATGGTTTGTTTGGTGTGTTTTCGCTTCGATTAGCCACCACAGCCGGTGCCGCCTTACGCTGGGCTCGACAGTGTATTCTTCCGGGAGGCCGTCCCGACCACGCTGCCTGGATTTTTCGGCGGCAGACCACTAGCGCGTTGCCCCGAGTTGAGGCTCGTCCACCGCCCCTGAACCGAGGTGGCGCATGATTTTTTGGGGCGCATTCTGTTCTTTCGAGCGCCCCTCCGAGATAACTTTTTTAGAAGTCTTTAAGCCACAAATTTTTTAAATGTGCAGTGGTTTTGCCGTCCGAAGGACACATCTATTATGGCTCCCGACCTTGCGTGGCTAGCTGTGCCTTTGGGCATCGCTTACGTGCTGATTTTTTGGATGGTTTCACTGTGGGTGCCCTGGCTGCCGCTGGTCCTGGTGTTTGGTTTGGCCCCGTTTCAAAATGATGTGTCTGGCTTTGGAGGGCTGCACTTTTCGCTCTCGGAGGTCCATCTGCTGTTGGCCGTGCCGCTTCTAGTGCTCCGAGGTTGGCGTGGTAGCGTAGGCTGGATGAGCTCTATGCTTTGGGGAGGATTGTTACTGACCTTCCTGCTGACGGTTCCAAGTTGGAGAGACAATTCTGCGGTGTCCCTCATTCAAATGGGGCTTTATTGGATAGCGGCTGTGGCCGTGTTTGAGCAGTTTCCGCGTCAAATGCGAGATGTGCAGTTGGTGCTGCATGCCTTGATTGCTGTGGGCGTGCTACTTGCCGTGGGGGCTTTGGTGTACCGTGCCAGCTACTTCTGGGGACTCAATAAAAATGGAGTGGGCGCATCGCTCGCCTCTGCACTGATTGTGAGCGTCGAATGCTGGTCCGCAGCCTCGGCACGCTCACGGTGGAGATACTTGGCGGCAGTTATTTTGACAGCCGCCGGGCTAACGCTTGTGCTCTCGCGTGGGGCCTGGATCGCGGCCGGCGTTGGAATCGGGTTTCTATTAGCATGGAGAGGGCAGTATCGCCGCCTGCTCCAACTCTCCGTATTGATGATCCCCGTGATTGCTCTCGTGTGGGCGTTACTTCCAGAAACATCCCGCGAGTACGCCACAAGCTTTGATCCCAACCGCTACAACATTAAGGCTCGCGCCTTAAACACGGAGTGGGCTATCGAACAGTGGAAGGGGAGTCCTCTCCTTGGTGTGGGCACCGGGTTGCGCAAGGAATTTGACGCTACGAATGTGCTCTGGCTTACGCTTGCCGAGACGGGTCCTCTCGGGTTGCTCGCCTTCCTTTCTGTCCACATACGATTAGTCGGCGGCGTTTGGATGCGTCGGCACATGGCAAGAAAAGGGGAATCCTCGGCATTGGCTTTGGCTGGCGCTCTGGTCCTGGGTAAGTTCGTCCACGGATTGGTCGATCATTACTGGAGTAGAGGCGCAATTATGATCGCTTGGGCGGCCGTTGGGATGGCCCTGTTTGAGGATAGATGGGCGCACCGCCCTGAATCCAGCGCTGAAAGACCGTTACCTAAAGGTCCAATCGATAAGAGGCGGCTCAGACTCTCCGCAAACCGGTGAAAAGTTTATGAAGACGAACTCTATCTCGCAGGATTCGTTAAACAATCAAACGTTGTGTGTTGAGTCAGATACGTTGAAGGTCGCGTTGTGCTATTCGGGATGTCACAGACGGGGTGGGGTTGAGCGGGTGCTCCTCGAGGCGGCCCGTCATCTGCGCACCCGTTGTAGCGTGTCCGTTGTCGTTCAGTCGTGTTCCGAACCCCAAGAATTACCGTTGGGCGTTAATCTGGTTCGACTCGGGGGATTAGACCTGCCCTTGGGCTTGGGTTTGCCTGCAACGAGGTACCGGACGCATCGTTACCTCAGCGGTAACCCTCAGGATGTGGTGGCGGGTTTTGGGGTGCAGGCACCCGAAGGGAGCGTGGTGTGGATGCAAAGCGTGCACGCTGCTTGGTGGGAACACTCCCGCATGCGCCGTCGGGGGGGAACTCGTCTGCTGCAATCTTGGAACCCATTTCATAAAGTTGTCCTCGCTATGGAAGATAACCTATTGCGTAAAAGACAGTACCGTCGCCTGATTGCTCTAACGTCTGCGGTAAGAGAGGACTTATTACGGTTTTATCAGGTTGCTCCAAGCGATGTGGACATTTTGCCCAACGGATTCCATCCCGAGGAGTTTAATCCCGAGCTCCGCTCCTTATACAGGCGCGCCATGCGTGAGCATCTCGGGATTCCTGATTCCTCGTGGGTCGTGCTGTTTGTCGCGAATGAGTGGGAGCGCAAAGGGTTGCTGCCGCTGATGGAGGCGGTTGCTGCGTTGGGTGATTCGGACGTACACATTGTGGCCGCTGGGCGCTTACCTCCGAGATACATTCTTGGCAGGGCTTCACGACTGGGCTTGAGAGGGCGGGTGCACGTGGTCGGTTCAACTGGTCGGATTAATCGTTGGTTTGGCATGGCTGACGTTTTTGCCCTGCCTACCTCGTATGAGGCTTGGGGCATGGTGATTGTGGAAGCCTTAGCTTCTGGACTGCCGGTTTTGACCAGTCGTACCGCCGGTGCTTCCGTTGCGGTCTCTGAGGGCCGGAGCGGATACCTTTTGGACGAGCCGGGGTCCTGTGAGGAGGTAGAGCACGGATTGCGTAGGCTGCGCGAGGGCGTGGCCTGGTCGGGGCAACTGATTGCCGCTTCGGTGATGGAGTACGCGTGGGAAAAAATTTTAACTTGTTACGAAGCAGTCCTGCGCTCAGTGGTATGATAAAATTTTATTAAAATAATGATTTTAAAATTATGTCGAGAGTTTAAATGTTTGGTTTCTGAGAATTATAGATATTTATTCTTTGATGGTTTCGGATTGCATTACTCGGCTAGCTGGCTATTGAATTTATTTTTACTCTCTAAATTTACGGATTTTGTGGTGTCGTTGTTCTCATGTGTTTTTGGAGAAGTTGTTGTATTCGTATTTAAGGGGAATCCATGCGAGTGATAATTTGGACCGATTCAGATCGTTTTGCCGGAACCGAACGGCACTGTTTTGACCTTCATACTGGGTTGCGGGAGATCGGGGTGGACTCTTGCATCGGAGCGAGAGTTGGCTCCCCGTTGGCTGCAAAGGTCTCAGAAAATGGGGGGGGATGGGAAAGTCTGGACGCATCCCGAGCCCCAGTGCGCTCTGTTCAACGGTTGGCTTCCTTGCTGCGGCAGAGGGCCGTGGATGTGGTGCACGCGCACAATGGAGTCGCCGCTTTATTGTCGTGCGCTGCGGTTGCGCGCGCGGGGCGCGGCGCTGTCGTTGCTACTCAACATTTTATTAAACCAGCTCGCTCGTCTCGCCGCGGATTGCCCCGCTTAGCCTCCCAGTGCGCGCACCATTGGATGAGTGCACGAATCTCTCGTTGGATTGCAATTTCCGGAGCGGTGGCCGCAGCTATGACGTCTAGAGGTGATGCTTCGTTTAATCGTATTCGATTAATTCACAATGGAGTTGGGGCTCCCCCAGCGGAAGAGCCGGATCGAGTCTCCGCTCGAAGTTTACTGGGGATTGAAGAAAACACGCGTTTGATTCTGTGTGCCGCGCGGCTGGAGCCTGAAAAAGGGCACTCCACCCTCCTGAATGCTTTGGCAATGCTGGGCGCGGAAAATATCGCGTTTCGGGCATGTTTGATTGGGGATGGGTCTCTGAAATCAGAGATTCAGCGCAGGATCGACACTTTGGGCCTACAGCAGTCAGTCCGACTTGAGGGCCACCAGCAAAGCCCAGGGACGTGGATGCGTGCCTCGGACTTGCTCGTTTTACCCAGCCCTGACGAGCCGTTTGGGCTGGTTTTAACGGAGGCGATGAGTCGTGGGGTGCCCGTCATCGCTGCCGCAGCTGGTGGACCTTTAGAGATTGTCAATTCGGAGTGCGGGCTGCTTTTCACTCCGGAGGACAACCGTGACCTTGCGCGCAAACTTCAAACCCTCTTGCTTCATCCCGAGCTGCGTTCCCGGCTTGGTTCAGGTGGGCTGCATCGCTGGCGTAGCCGCTTTAATCTGAGTCGAATGGCGCAGCAGGTGGCCGCAGTGTACCGGGAGGCGCTGCAAAACGGTTAAGTTTTGGCAAAGGGCTAGAGGTAACCCGCGGCCAGCAGTGCTAAAATGACTTGGGGAACCGAGCCTTCTACGCTAAAAATCCGTCCGCCTTGGTAGGATTGCAGGTACTCTCCATCCCACTCAAAAAGAGTGTTTCCTTGGTACTTGCGTATCCGTTTTCCTGAAATTTCCAGGATGCGGGAGCCTTGGTACTCAGAAACATAGTTGCCATCCCATTCAAAGCGCCGACTGCCTTGGTATTTGCTAATAAAGTGGCCGTCCCATTCGTACAATCGGCTGCCTTGATATTGGGAAAGATACTTTCCGTCCCAAGCATAGAGTCGCGACCCTTGGTAACGCTGGATGTAGGAGTCCGATGCCATAGTGCAATTGCCAAAAATGAATAGTGCCAGTGCGACGAGTCTTGCGAGGGTGCGGAGAAATCGCTTTGAAAGGTGCTTCATAAGCTCGTATTTTAGCGGCACGAAAAGAGAGGCGGTTTAAATCCTATGCCGGCGGGCAGGCTGTGGACTTTTCTGAATCTTGTCAAGGAACGGGTGGTTGGGAAACTTGTTTGAATTTGTGGCTTTCAGCTTCCCAATGAACCGCTTTAATCGGCCCGCTGCATTTTTCCAGCACGAGGCTTCACTGGATCCCCTTGGGTCGATCACTGTCGATCAAGGGCTGGTGGGGGTTTTCACTCTGGAAAGTGGGCGGCGTCTCCTTCCTTAAACTGCACCTTATTCCCCTCATGCAAAAAGCTTTATCCCGCCCTTGGTGGAGTCATCTGTCGTCTTACCACTGGTTTGTGATCATCGTGGCTTCGGCTGCTTGGTTTTTCGACTGCCTAGATCAACGACTGTTTTCTCTGGCTCGGATTCCTGCGTTGACGAGTCTCATGCATCTTCCCCCAACAGACACTCAGGTTCAGGGATTTGGGAAGATTGTAACGGCGTGTTTTCTGATTGGGTGGGGCGTGGGAGGCATGATTTTTGGTGCCCTCGGGGATCGGTACGGTCGAGCCAAGATGTTGACGCTCACAATTTTGATTTACTCGGCTTTCACAGGGCTGAGTTATTTCAGTCAAACTCAAACCGACTTTACGGTGTTCCGGTTTTTAACCGGGCTGGGAGTCGGCGGGGTGTTTGGTCTGGCGGTTGCATTGATTGCGGAAACCGTGCCCAGCGAGGCTAGAGCTCAGTCACTTGGTCTGCTTCAGGTGCTTTCTACTGTTGGAAACGTGGCTGCTGGCTTTGCTAAAATGGGGATCGATAGCCTCGAGGCAAATGGTACTCTGGTCGCAGGGACGGGTTGGCGCTGGATGTTTCTCATCGGTGCTCTACCCGCTTTACTGATTATTCTGACGCGCAAAAAACTTAAGGAGCCCGAACCTTGGTTGCGGTTGAAGGAGCAGGGCGGACTGCCTCAGGGGAGCATCTTTGGTCCCTACATGAGTCTTTTGGCGCAAAAACGTTGGCGCAAAAATCTTCTGGTTGGAGCACTCATTTCCGGTACGGGTGTTGTTGGACTTTGGGGCATCGGGGAGTATGCCGTTGATTTGCAAAAGGTTGTATTCAAGACCTACTTTGAAACGACTGTGGCTGCCGAAGCTGTTAAGGCGAATGTGGATGGAGCGATCACCAAAGCGTACCTCCTCCAAATGCTCGGCGCTGCGCTTGGCATGACTTTGTTCACCCGGATCGCCGCGTTGGGCCGTAAGCTCGCTTTTGCGATCGGATTTTCCGCAGCCCTGGTGATCACCTTCCTTGTTTATTGGAAAATGAGCTCTCCGATGGATGCCTATTGGATGATGCCGCTGATGGGAATGGCGCAACTTAGTGTTTTCGCCGGATTTGCAATCTATCTCCCCGAGTTGTTCCCCAGCAGACTCCGCAGCACGGGAACTTCTTTCTGTTACAATTTCGGCCGGTTTGCTGCCGCTGCTGGCAGTTTCTTTTCCGCCAAGCTCACTGTTGACGTGTATGGCTCGTACAAGGCGGTTGATCCTTCACTGCCCTTGCGTTACGCGGCCATGACGATGTGCGCTATTTTCCTCGTGGCACTCCTCACGCTGCCGTTTGCGCCTGAAACCAAGGGGCATCCTTTACCAGAGGATTAGTTGTCAGTACGGTAGTGTAAGCCGGATCTAGGGCGGCCTCCCCCGAGAACAAAATCTCAGAAATTTCCTCCCCCTCCGTTTCCTCTCGTTCAAGGATAGGTCTCCTGTTCCGTCTGGGAAGTCTGGGAGGAATTAACAGAAGGGAGCAGAGAAAACGGAGGGTTGGAGCTTCTGGTTCAGAACCGAAGAAACTTAGGTGCGCAACAGACTACTCGGCTCTGTAGTGAAGCATCACCGGTGGTTCCGCTCGTTCCTCGCGTCACCACCGGCTTTCTTAGCCTCATGCCGTGGGGCTTCGGAAGGACTAGTCAATTAATAAAGGTCCAGTCCAAAGGTATTCATCGGAGATCCGACTTTCTTGCCGGTACTGCCTACTAGGGGAAGCGGTGATTTAGCCAGTGCCAGTCGCGTTTATCTTCGCACACTTTTTTGAGTGCGATCATCTGTAGAGCATCGCCTTGGAAAATATGTCGACATAGACGGGGAGCCAGAAAGTGCTCCCAAGTTTGGCGGCTGATGGAGGAAAGCAATAGTCGACTAAGCTGTTTATTGCGAGAGTCCGAAAGGGGCTTAGACAGGGAGCTTTGCTCGTTGTAACAGGGCCACGATTTAATAAAATCAACCACGTGCAATACAGAGGGGACGGAAAGGTCACCGACGACTAGATAGCCTCCCACTCTTAAAAGGCGGGTGGCATAGTGACAGTCTAGCAGAGAATGGTCGAAGGTGTGCCAGCCATCGAGGAAGATAAAATCAAACTGCCCCATTTGGGTTTGGGCTAGTTCAGGGAGCGCAAACTCGGACCTTTTTTCGACTAAATGAAATCCTGCAATCCCTGCCTCCGAGAGGTTTTGAATGTATGTTCTGTCTCCTCGGGCGGTTTGAATGGGATCGATGATTGTATGGTGAGCGCCCGGTCGATCTTTTGTCGCCGAACAAACATGGAGTGCGGAAAAGCCGTAGTTGGAACTTATTTCTAGTGTTTTTTTGATGGATAAATCATTTTTAATGATCATTGAAATAAATGCGCCCATCTGTTTTTCGATGGTAGATTGTAATGTTTGAGGGGTGTTAGTTTTGTTTTTTGTAGTGCCTATTTTGTGGATTCTATCAATAACTTGGTTCATAAAAAATGGCTCGCCTCCTACTTTTGAATCGTATGTCCTTCGAGGTCTTGTGGCGCTCTACATGAAGCGCGCGCTTTGCTCACGCGCTCGGGGAGTGTAGAGGTTCCTGCGTGGAAAATAATCCGCCAATGGGCTCACCGCCGGTTGTGGAACTTGGGCGCTTTACCCGTCTTAGTGACGCGCGGGAGCGTGGGTTAGTGCTCGCTGCGTGCGGCGTTACCCATGCTATTGGAAGAGATGGCGACGACTGGTTCCTGCAAATCGCAAGACAGGATCTGTCACGGGCCGTTTCCGAGCTTGCGGCTTACGAGGCTGAGCTAGCCGGACGCGAGGCTCCAGTGGAGGAGGTGTTTCCCGCTGTGCCTCATTGGTCCTTAGCGATCGTGGCCGTGATTGTGATTGGGTTTGCGGTGACTCAGGCGGAAATGGGCGACATCTGGCGGGCTGCGGGTGTGCTTTCTTCGCCGTTGGTTTGCGAGCGGGGAGAGTGGTGGCGCACAGTGACCGCGCTTACGCTGCACGCGGATGTCCCCCATGTGGTGGCGAATTTGTGCGCGGGATTGTTGTTTGGTGGACTGCTCATTACCTCCTTTGGGCAAGGATTAGCATGGCTCAGCGTGGTGCTAGCGGGCGCGTTGGGTAACGCGCTGACAGCATGGGCGTATTTTCCAGAGCCGCACTGCAGTCTGGGGGCGTCTACCGCAGTGTTCGGGGCCCTGGGTCTGCTGGTGGGCGACGCTCTGGGGCGACTTGTGCAGCGGCGAACGGGGCGTTCTTGGTGGTGCTGGATGCTGCCGCTCGGAGCGGGCGTTTCTTTGTTGGCGTTTCTCGGAGCTGGCGAGGGCAAGGGGAACGTGGATGTCCTGGCGCATTTGTGGGGGTTTGTGGTGGGAGGGCCTCTGGGGCTTGGAATCGCGATTTGCAAGCCGAACCCAAACAGCAGGTTGCTACAGTGCATTTGCGGATTGTGTGTCTTACTTATTTTGGGACTCGCTTGGATTGTTGGGATTAAGGCCTCGCAGCTGTGATTTCTCCGTGAAACTTCGTCAACTCGGTTGCTGCCTAAGTTGACCCTTTCCCACTTGCGAACTAGGGTTTACCCGGAACGTCCTTTTTTGCCCTAACCCTGTCATGAGCCAGAATTACAAAGATACCTTGCTACTGCCCAAAACCCACTTTCCGATGAAGGCGGATTTGGTGAAACGGGAGCCTGAGCGGCTAGCCCGTTGGGAATCTGAGGGTTTGTATGCGCAGATTTTGGAGGCTCGAAAGGGCTGCCCTAGCTTTCTGCTACATGATGGTCCGCCGTTTGCAAACGGTGACGTGCACATGGGGACCGCCCTCAACAAGGTGCTCAAGGACCTCATTGTAAAGTCGCGTAGTATGGCTGGGTTTCGTGCCCCGTTTGTTCCGGGCTGGGACTGTCATGGATTGCCGATTGAATTCAAAGTGGTGAAGCAGGCGCAGGGGCTGGCTCCGGTGGAAATCCGGCGTCGCTCTGCCGAGTATGCACAAAAATACATCGACATTCAAAGGGGCCAGTTCCGCCGCTTGGGTGTGCTTGGTTCTTGGGATAAGCCCTACCTGACAATGGACGCTTCTTATGAAGCGGACATCATCAGGAGCTTTGCCGGTCTGCTCGAGAAGGGGCTCGTTTATCAGAGTAAAAAACCCGTTTACTGGAGCACCGGTGCGCAAACCGCTCTAGCCGAGGCTGAAGTCGAATACGCCGATCGAGAAGACCCCGCGATTTTTGTGGAGTTCCCTCTCGTGAGCGGCCCTCTGGCTGGGCAGGCTTCGATGGTCATCTGGACAACGACTCCGTGGACCTTGCCAGCGAATGTCGCCATTGCAGTGCATCCTCGCGAACGCTACCTAGTCTGCCGCTTTTTAGTAGCAGGCAGGGAACGGACGCTCGTAGTTGCCGAAAAGCTGGTTGAGGCCTTCCAAGCGGCGACCGGTGCCGTTTTGGTGTCGGTTGCCGATGCCGCGTTACCCGACGCGCTACCGGCGGGGGTGGGCGATCTGCTGCTCCCTCATGGGGCGGTCGCGGAGGTTCTCGGGAGTGCTCTTGCTGGAGCCGAGGCGCAGCACCCTTTTCTTCCGCGCACTTCGCGTGTTATCACTGCTGAATTTGTCACGACTGAATCGGGCACTGGTCAGGTTCACATTGCTCCGGGGCATGGAGCGGACGATTACATGGCGGGGATGCAGAACGGTTTGCCGGTGCTCTCGCCTGTGGATGAACACGGGCGCTTGACTGAGGAGGCTGGAGTTGACGCATGGGTCGGAGTTAACGTGTTCGACGCCAACAAATTGGTGGTGGAACATCTTGCGGCACTCGGCGCACTTGTCGGACAACAAATCTACAAGCATAGCTACCCGCATTGTTGGCGATCCAAAACGCCAATCGTCTTCCGGGCGGTGGAGCAGCTCTTTATCCGCATTGACGCCATCCGCGCAGGCGCTGTGGAGGCGATTCAAGGGGTGGAATGGTTACCCGCCTGGGGTCGCACCCGAATGTCCGGTACGGTGGAAGCTCGGGCCGACTGGTGCATTTCCCGGCAGCGCACTTGGGGGGTACCTGTTCCCGTGTTTTACACCGCTGCGGGCGAACCTCTTCTAAACGCTGATGCCGCCCGTAAAGTCGCCGATGTTGTGGAGACACACGGTACGAACGTATGGTTTGAGCGGGACGACGCTTGGTGGTGCGCCGAGTTGGGGTTGCCTATCGGTAGCATGCGCCGAATGGATACCCTGGACGTTTGGATGGACTCGGGTGTTTCGCATGAAGCCGTTCTGCGCCGTCATCCAGAACTGCACTTTCCCGCAGACGTCTACATTGAGGCAACGGATCAACATCGTGGTTGGTTCCAGTCTTCGCTTTTGACTGCGGTTGCGTTGCGTGGCGAAGCGCCGTATCGCACCGTGATCACGCATGGCTTTGTTGTTGATAAGGATACGCGCAAGAAGGTCTCTAAATCTGCGCAAGGCACCTACGTTAAACCGATGGATGCCGCCCATTTTGTGGACAAGTACGGCGCAGATGTCGTGCGTCTGTGGGCGTCCAGCGTGGAATTCACGCATGAAGTGCCGTTCTCGGAGGAGTCCTTTGCGTTGCTTACAGACGCTTACCGCCAGTTTCGAAATGTTCTCCGGATCTTGTTGGCAAATCTGCACGACCTTCCACCCGAAGGGGCCTCCTTGGAGGGGGCCACGACCGTGGACCGCTGGATGCTTAATCGTTTGCAGGACGTGATCGAGGAGTGCCGCGCCGCGTATCGCGTGTTTGATTTCCGCAAGGTGTTCCAAACGCTGAACCAGTTCTGCACCGTCGATTTGTCTGCGCTTTACGTGGACATGACCAAGAACCGTTTGTATTGCGATCGCGCTGATTCTCCAAAACGTCGGGCGACGCAAGTTGTGATGGCCAAGGTGTTTGATGCGGTCTGCCGACTTCTTGCGCCTGTCCTCGTTTTCACGGCGGACGAAGCTTGGGAGCACGCGGGTCGTTCGGGCTCGGTGCACCTGACGCTTTTTCCAGAGTCCGATCCGACATTGCGGGATGAGGCGGCGGCAAGGCGCTTTGGGCAATGGCTCGAGTTGCGGGGGGTCATTGCCCAGGCGCTGGAGCCGGCCCGTCAGCAGAAGCTCATTGGCAATGCACAGGAGGCCGAGGTGGAACTGGAAATCAGCGATGACGCGGTGTTTGCGTCTACCGAGGGCGCTGTGGAGGAACTGGAAGAAGTGCTCATTCTTAGCCATTTGGAGATCCGTCGAGGCGCACTCACTGTGGCGCGTGTGCAACGCAATACCAACGCCAAGTGCACGCGGTGCTGGCGCCACAAGCCTTCGGTAGGACGCTCTGTGGTGTTTCCCGAGCTGTGCGAACCGTGCCAAGGTGTGATGGCGAGCGTATGAGTGATCATCCCCCATCATCGGGTGCAATCGCGGATCCTTCGCCGCCTCAGCCTGAGGCCATTCCCGCTCCGCTAAAGTGTTGCAGCTTAGCGTGGTTCGCTGCTGTTAGCTTTGTGGCGGTTCTGTACCTTTTGGATCAGGCCACCAAGCTATGGACTGCCGGGCTGGATTTTGGGCGTCCCGGCTGGCCGGTGCTGCGTCAGCATCTGGCGCTCGGTGACCATATTGAGGTGGCCCCTAATTGGTTTCACTGGGTCCACTTTAGCAATACGGGCGCCGCTTTTGGGGTACTTCAGGACAGCAATCGCTTCTTTATCGGGTTGTCGGTTGTAGCGCTGCTTGGGTTGAGCTGGGCGCTAAAGCGCAACATTTTTCCCGGCCGTCTCAATTTGGCTGCCGTGCTGCTGTTGATCTCTGGGATTCTGGGTAACTTCACCGATCGCCTAATCCACGGTTACGTAGTGGATTTCCTTTATTTCGATTTGGGATTCCCACCGTTTAATCCGTGGCCGGCTTTTAATGTTGCGGATAGTTGCATCTGCGTGGCTGTCGTGTTGTTGTTTCTCGCCTCGTTTCAAGACATGCGTAAAAGCAACCCAGCTAAGCCGTAGCGGAAGCCGTATTCGGACATAAAAACGCCGACGAGCGTTGTCGGCTCGTCGGCGAAACACACACCTACGGAAATTCGGTTAGAACTTGATGGAAAGACCGGCTGTCACAAGATGACTGGTGATTTTGCTGGCCTCGATGCCAGAAGAAAAATTGGGACCCTGCGATACTCTCAAGCGATAGGTAAGATCTGCTGAGACAGTTTCACTGATCTTATACGAAAGGCCAGTTTTCGCCTGCCCGCCGAAAACAACTTTCGTGTCGCTCGGAAGACTGCCGACGCCGGGGAGGCCGATGTCCGCCGTTATTACCGAGGCACCTGCGCCTGCGCCGAAAGTGGCACTGAGCGACTCAGAGAGTTTTGGCGTCCAAACGAAATTGAGCAGCACTGGAACAGCGCTAGCGCTCCCTGTTACCGCGAGTTGAGCTCCATAACCAGACACAGCGCTGAAACTGTTCTCCTGGTAACCCGTTTCAAGTTCCAATGCAATGGATTCAGCGGTGCGATAGCCCAAGACATAATTGAAGTCGTAACCTGTTTTCGTTTTGAGGCGTCCCGAAATTGTGCCGAGGTTTGTATGTGTGTTTAGTTTTACGCCGACATCGGGTGTGATCGCTACGCCGCCGTCTACTTGCATGTAGACGCCTTCTGCGGAAGCGGAAGCTGACAAGCTCCCGAGGGTGGCGGCTGCGAAAAGTGCGAGGAGGATGTTTGAGGTGGTTTTCATGTATGAGTAAGTTTGTTTTGTGCACGTATGCAACAATGTCACTTTACCCCCCCCCCCATGGAGGTCAACTCGATTTTGTGCGCTTTGGATGACGGCGTTTGGTCATTTGCCATATTTGTCTGATGTTTTGTCATCAGTTGCGGCTCGGAAATCCGTTAACCTTCTGAAGGATAGAGGCTAGCGAACAGGAGATTTTCGGCGAATGCAGGAGATTCTCCACTGGTTTGCCTTGTATTGACCGTGATCGGTCGCTGGCGTCCGGACTGGGGGGCCTTCGGCTATGTGCGTGTGTTCCGGTGGTGTCGCTGCGCTCAACCACCCGCTGTGAACCCCTTGGGTTCAGGCAGATGCGTTGACTGTCATGAAAAGGGCGGATAAGGATGCGCCTCAGAACCCATGAGGTTCTTAATGTTCACCCTGATACAAAATCCGGTTGCACTGTTCGCAGTGGACCACTGATTTACCCACTTTCGTTGCGAGTGCCGTAGAGGCTGTCACCTTCATGTGGCAGCCTGCGCACACCTCGTGGTTTAATGCGACGACAGCTTCGGTCTTGGTGGTGAATAGGCGCTTGTAGGTGTCCAATAAATCTTCGTCCAAACCATCCGTGAATTTCGTGCGTGTGGCATCTAGTTCAGTCAATTGTGACTCGAGGTTGGCGCACTTGGTTTCGAGGTCGGTAATCTGTCGTTGAACCAGAGCTGCTGCATCGGTTGCGGCTTTATCAGCCGCC
Source organism: uncultured Spartobacteria bacterium (assembly GCA_903916085.1). GTDB lineage: Bacteria > Verrucomicrobiota > Verrucomicrobiia > Chthoniobacterales > Chthoniobacteraceae > Chth-196. The sequence continues at coordinate 17,015 of CAIWVL010000163.1, read as the reverse complement.
GCGACTTCTGGTTTGAGCTTTTCGAGAGTATCCATGAGGTCGAGTTGGCGGTCCTCGATCCCTGCGATTTCTTTCTTAACGTGCTCCACTGAATGCGTGAGTGCCTGGTATTCTTCGTTTTTTCGAGTCTGGAGCTTCTGTGTTTCGTATTTCGCGATTTGGCCGTGGCGGCTTTTGATTTCTGTATCAAGCCGGGCTTGTTCGACCTCTGCAGAACGCTGACGGTGCTTGGCGTCTCCTGCGTGTTGGCGGGCATCCGCAAGCTTTTGTTCCAACGCTTTGCGTTCTAGCGGGGCATTTTTGAGTTCGGTACGGATAAGACGCGCCTTTTTGTCGCGGTCCTGAAGAATCAGCAAACGTTCGATGTCGGGGAGCATGGAGAGGAAGTCTCTGTCGGTTTCGAGGCTTGTTCAATCCCGCTTGTGCTAGAACAGCATGGTCTCCTCGGGAGGTTTGGTTTGAGTGACTGAGGAGGCTTCGATAAGAGCCAGTCGTTTGCCGTTTTCCACCGGGAAAGTCGCTTTGCCTACGATCCGCACCCAGGTCATTTCTGGGAGGTCGGGGAGGGGATTTGCCTGGATCATGGTGGCCACTGGGCGGGCATCGGCTGCGCAGCAGGTCATGAACATGCGAACCGCTTTGAAGCGTGTTTGAGATCCATCGCTTGCTTTAGAGGGCATCATCTGTGCGATGAGCTGGACCGTACGCCCTTCAAAGTCTTTGCGCAACTGCGAGTCCTGAACGGCATAGAGGAGGTCGAGAACCTCAACGATAACGTAGCCTTCGCTAGTTCTCTGGAGGTAATCAGGCATTTTGTCGCGCGGTTGCGCCTGAGCGGCAGAGGGAGAGGGATTGGGTGTTGTTGGAGCCGGCAGAGAAGACGGGGCGGGGGTAAGGTTTGTTGATTCCGTTGTCGTTGGCTCAGGGGGCGCAAGTGGAGGCACCGTGGCCGCGAGAGTGGGCGTAGGCGTAGCCGCGGGAGCTGCTGTGGCAGCGAGGGTGGGAGTGGTGGACCGCCGCTCACCGAGACCAGTCGCATCGGTGGCAACGCCCCTTTGTTCAAAGGCCTGTTGGCTAAAGTGCTCAGGTGAAAGCCACGCTGCCACGCTCACGGGCAAAACTAAGATCAGGAAGGTCAACCAGCGGCCGCCTTTTGATCTCGAAAGGGGGTGGGTGCAATCCGCATCAGCACAGCATTCTGGCGGAGTGGGACGGGAAGCGACAAAGGCCGCCAGTACCGCTAAAACGACTCCTGCTAACACGACACCGGGGCGAAACGATGGATGGAGGAAGGCCGTGAGGCGTCCCGTGAAATAGGTTCCCAGCAACACGGCGCTCCAAATGGCAAGCGTGAGCGACGGTATCCAGCGAGTGAATAGGGAGGTCATGGTCAGTGAAGCGCAGGGTTAGAATCCGAGTCTGTTGAGACGCCAGCAAGTGACACCGATGCCGAAAAACAATCCCAAGGCGAGAAGCAGGACGGTACGTCTTTTGAAGATGAGTCCGTACAGCCAGTAAAGTTTGAGGTCAAACATCGGACCAAAAACTAAGAAAGCGAGCTTAGCTGTCATTGGGAAGGCGGGGAAACTGGTAGCGGCAATAAAGGCGTCTGTGGTGCTGCAAAGCGCCAGAGCGACCGCCACGAACATCAAAGAAAAAATAGCGGCCAAGGGATTTGCCGCCAGCGGGTCGAGCACAGAGCGGTGGACGGCAGTGCTCAGCACGCTGGTGATGGCTGCGCCGATGATGAAAAACACGGCTACATCTAGAAAATCCGTCGTAGCTGAATAGACGGCTTTCTGGAGGCGCGCCCCGAGGCTGGTGGGTTGTTCGGCGAACTGGCCTTCGGAGGGTGCGATGCGTAGTCCTGTGCGCGTGGATGGCGAGGAAGGCATGGGTCCAGCGATGCCTGGAAGCAGGACGGTGGAGACGGGTAACCTTTGCAAAATAAGACCTACGGCCACTGCGATCACAAAGCCCATTCCCAAACGCAACATGGTCATTTCAAGCGGGTGCTGTCCTCGAAAGGCGGCGAAGGTGCTGAGAGCAACGATGGGACTGACAATGGGGGCGCCCAGCATGTAGGTGACTGCGCAGCCCACAGGGAGTCCTTTGCGTAGAAAGCGCCGGATCACGACGACGCTTCCGCACTCGCACATGGGAAAGAGCAGTCCCAAAAGTCCACTCATACAGACAGCGGCGAGAGGATTGCGAGGGAGAATCTTCGCGAGCCGCTCGGGGGAGACGAAGGCGTCCACGAGCCCTGAGATGAGCGAGCCGAGGAGCAAGAAGGGAATGCCCTCAAGCAGCACACTCAGAAACGCAACGGCAAAGTCGCCGGCATGGAATGAAAACCAAGTCATAGGGATGATAGGTGGGGGCGCGAGCAAGGATTCATTTCAGGCGGAACATGAGTGCATCAATGCTTGTGTAGTGATGATACCCCGAGACGTGCTGGGTGGGATGCCACTCGTTGCGCTGGATGGTGACTGGAAAACTCTCTTGGTGTACGGCGTCAGGCATCCCGGGGCCCCTTTTTTCGCGTATTACGCGGGTTCTGTAGATGGTTTCCCACCGGGTTTCCCAGTGGGCGGGTACATCGTAGGCGAATGGCTCGGCCCATTCGTTAATGTGGCGGACCCAGACGGAGTCGGCTCCGACGCGGCGACCGTTGTGGAGGGCGCTGCGGATGGCGAAATCGCGACCTTTTTCTGTCCGGAATTGGAAGGTGCCGATCATGCGACTCTTGGGGGGGGCCTGGTTGAGCATGGGCAGGGGGAAGTCTGGCGGTTTTGGGGCAAATTGCTCTGGGGTATTTGCCAGGTAAAATACCTCCGTGGGACGCATTTCCATGCGGCGCAGTCCGGCGCAACTGCATAGTGAGAGCAGCAGCAACGCGGCGAGCGCACGAAGGAGCGGTGGGAGGGGGGCGGACGTGCGAGTGAACAGGTTTGGAAGGCTCATAAAGTTAAACCCAATGCGTTAACCCCGTTGTCTTTCTTTTATCAGGGCAAATAGGAATGGCGGAGATTGTCGTGCTATATTTCCGTGTTGCTTGGTGTGTAACCTAATTCAAAAGTGATGAATTGCAACGGGGGCGGGCTATAAATGAGCAAAGGGATTAGAACCGCAAGGCCACAAGAGAAAGGGCGCGGCCTCCTGGAACAGGAAGACGCGCCCTTGATAGAAACGATGCCGTGGCTTTAGAGCCTTACTTGGCTTCTTCTGCGTGTTCTGCAGCGGGAGCAGTCACGGCGTGTTCACCTTCTGCGTGCGCCTGATCCACCCATTCCAAGTAAGCCATCTCGGAAGCGTCGCTGTGACGCTGGCCGAGCTTGATAATGCGAGTGTAACCGCCATTGCGTCCGACGGTGCGGGGGGCAACTTTTTCAAACAGATCGCGCACAGCGGACTGGTTGTGGTGGAGGTAGGCGAGAGCCAAGCGGCGTGCGTGAAGCGAGTTCTTGCGGCCGATGGTGACTAGTTTTTCCGCGAAGGGACGCACGGCTTTGGCCTTCGCCAGCGTGGTCTTGATCCGGCTATGTTCAATCAGGCTGATGACCTGATTAGCCAGAAGCGCGTCGCGGTGGGCCTGCGAGCGGCCGAGTTTGACGGTGTTCCGTTTGTGACGCATAAAGAGGAGTGGGTGTGAGGGTTAGCTTTTGGGGCTCGGGGCTTAACGTTGGACCAGCGCGGTCTCAGCCGAATTAGGTTCGACCAAACCAGACTCGAATTTCATCCCGAGCGACAGGCCCAGCTGGTGCAGCTTGTCTTTGATTTCGTTGAGCGATTTCTTACCAAAGTTGCGGTACTTGAGCATTTCGCCTTCCGACTTCTGCGCCAACTGACCTACGGTGGTGATGTTGGCGTTGTTGAGGCAGTTAGCGGCGCGTACCGAGAGTTCGATTTCGTTGACGCTCATGTTGAGAAGCTTCTTAAGCTTCTGGTTTTCCTGGCTCTGCTGAGGCTGCTCTTCAGTGAATTCGACGGCGTTTTCGTCGTAGCCGTAGAAGGGTTCAAAGTGGCGCTTCAAGATGCTGGAAGATTGCACAAGGGCGTCCTCAGGAGAGATGCGCCCGTCGGTCCAGATTTCGAGTACGAGTTTGTCGTAATCGGTGCGCTGGCCCACGCGAGTGGCTTCGACGGCGTACTTGACGCGAGTGACAGGCGAGAAAATCGAATCGATCGCGATGACGCCAATCGGTTGTTCTGGGCGCTTATTCTGGTCGCCGGAAGCAAAGCCACGGCCCACGCGGACTTCCAGCTCTGCGTCGAACTTCACCTTTTTGTCAAGGGTACAGATGATTTGATCCTTGTTGACCACTTCACACTGGGCGGAGTCCTGAATGTCGCCGGCCGTGATCGCGCCTTCCTTGTTTACAGAGATGACAAGGTTCCGGATCTCGTGGTCGTGCGCCTTGAACTTGACCTTTTTGAGGTTGAGGATGATGTCGGTGACGTCCTCTACCACGTGGGGGAGGGTCTGGAACTCGTGGTTCGCGCCCTGGATCTTCACTGCGGTGATGGCGGCGCCTTCGAGTGAGGACAAGAGGACGCGACGGAGGGAGTTGCCCACCGTGTGTCCGTAGCCGGCCTCGAAAGGTTCGGCGATAAACTTTCCGTAGGTATCCGACCGGGAGGCCTCGTCTTTAGCGAGGGAGGACGGCATTTCAAATCGACCAAGACGAACTGGCATAGGATTAACATGCCGCCAAGAGGCAGCTTTGGATTCGGGGTTCACCGGGTTTCCCCTGGCGCATGTGGCGTGCGGACTTAAGTTCGACGCCCAGGGACCAACGGTGAGGATTCAGGGTTGCGCTGACTAAAAATTAAGGGGGGAAGGAGACAATACCGGGCAGTCGCCAAAGGCAAGGGGAAAGACAGATGCTTTTGTAATTCTACCTCGGTCCGTGTTTGAAGAACTGGGGATTAGAGGGATTTGCAGAACTCTTCGAGACGGTCGAGACCCTTTTTGATGATGTCCAACCCCGTCGCGTACGAGAGGCGGATGGTGCGGTCATCACCGAAGGCCACGCCTGGAACGACAGCCACATGGTGTTTGGCGAGAAGTTGCTCTGCGAAGTCGGTGGAATTGAGGCCGAACTTGGAGATGTTGGCCAGGACGTAGAAGGCCCCCTTGGGTTCGACGACGCTGACGCGCTCAATCGTGCCGAGGCGTTGGATCATGTATTGGCGGCGCAGATCAAATTCCTGGCGCATTTCCTCTACGGCAGTTTGATCGCCTTTGAGGGCAGCGAGACCGCCCTGTTGGGCAAACGAACAGGGGTTCGAGGTGGAATGGCTTTGGATGGCGTCGATGGCTTTGGCGATGGGCTCGGGGGCTGCGAGATAGCCCAGGCGCCAGCCTGTCATGGCGTAGGCTTTGGAGAAGCCGTTGACAGTGATCGTCAAGTCGTAGGCGGTCTTGGAGAGAGAGGCAACGGAGACGTGTTTGGCCCCATCGTAGGTAAGCTTTTCGTAGATTTCGTCGGAGAGGATGAAGATGTCCTCTGTGGCGGCGATTTCGACGAGGGCTTCGAGTTCTTTTTTGGAGTAAACGGATCCTGTGGGGTTGCCTGGTGAGTTGATGATCACCATCTTCGTGCGCGGGGTCATGGCGCTTTCGAAGTCTTCGGGGGTCATTTTCCAATCGTTCTCTTCGGTGGTCTGAACGATCACGGGTTCGCCCCCGGCGAGGCGCACCATTTCCGGATAGGAGAGCCAGTAGGGAGCGGGGATAATCACTTCGTCGCCGGGTTCACAGACGGCGAGGACGGCGTTGTAGCAGGAGTGTTTGGCGCCGTTGGAGACGATAATTTGGCTGGGCTTGTAGTCGATACCGTTATCAGCCTTGAACTTGTCGGCGATGGCCTGACGCAGTTCGGGGATGCCGCTGGAAGGCGTGTACTTGGTAAAGCCGCCGTCGAGGGAGGCCATGGCGGCTGCCTTGATGTGTTCGGGCGTATCGCAGTCCGGTTCTCCGGCTCCGAAGCTACAGACGTCGATGCCCTCGGCCTTCATGGCTTTGGCCTTGGAGTCGATGGCGAGGGTCAGGGACGGGGTGAGGATGGTGGCGCGGTGAGCAAGTTCCATGGCAAGCGGGAGATAAAAGTCGAAAAGGGACGGAAAGGTTGAAGGCAGCGGATAGATTAGCGGGAGTACCAGTCTTCCACGAGTGCTTTGAAGTTATTTTCAGCAATCTGAATGATTGCCATTTCGCGCTCGGCGTTTTCGGGGGCGTCCGAGGCGTGGGCGGCGTTGACCATGATGGTCTGGCCGAATTCCCGACGGATGGATCCGGGAGGCGCCTTGGAGGGGTCTGTGGGCCCGAGAACCTCGCGTGTTTTGCGCACGGCATCCACGCCTTGGTAGACGAGGGCGATACACTTTTCGGTACCAGGAGCGTTGCGAAGTTCCTCGGGACAGTCGCTGGGCTTGCGGCCGGCCATGAACTTCACAATTTGTTCCCAGTTTTCGCGGCCATGGATGGGACCGAGAAGGTCTCCGAGCTTTGCCTTCGTGTCGGAAGATACTGGAAGACCGAACTCCGCTTCCAGAGCCTTGGCAGCCTGTTCGCCAGAGCGGTCTTTGAGTTTTTCCATGAGCACTTCCAGCACGGGACCATAGAACTGTTCGGCCTGCGCCACGCTCATGCGGTGTACCTTGAAGCCCACGATGTAGAGGCCTGAGCGGGAGAACACGTCCATGACTCCGCCTGGGCGCGTGCTTGGGACGCGGAAATTGTCGGGTTTGATGAGAACCAAGGTCTTTTCGACATGGGACCCGGGAGGGAAAGTGACTGTGGAGTCGAGAATGCCGCCTTCTTTGTCGGAATGGGCCGCCCAGAGGAGGAGATCCTTTTTGGCGCTTTCAGCGTCTTGGGGAGCGATGGCCGCAGGTTCGAAGTAGGCGACTTCTCCGTGCGAGTCAGTGATGTAGTCGCCAAAGGTGTCGCGGATGGTCTGACCACTGGGGTCTTCGTGGAGAATGTGACCCACGGCGGCGCGGATTTTTTCCACGGCGTTTTCGCCCTTGAAGACGAGCATGAGCACGCGGGGGCGCTGGTTGGCAGAGGGCGTCAGGTTTGAGAGCACGTAGCGGCGCAGGAGATCCTGAATGCCCCGGTGCGAGGGTTGTTCCGAGGTGACCAGCGTTTCGGCGTAAGCGCTGATGAGTTCGGCTGAGGGCGCAAACATCCGGGCTGCCACGAGGTCCAGCGCGGTGCGAGAAATCAGGCGCGACAAGATGGTGCCGGTGCGCGATTTGCGAACGGAGTGCGGTGTGACTAGGACGTAGGAAAGTTCTTCAGACATAAGACAAAAAAGCCCTGATCCTGCAAGCGCGGGTTAAGGCAGCTTGCGGGCACTCAAGGCAGGCATGTGATCCCTGACTAGCCGTGTCAAACGGCCACGTTTCGGGCTGGGAATCCTAGTGCCTCGCCTTTCAGGGCGTCAACGGATTTCTGGGGTGAGAGGACTGGGATGGGAGCGCGCGATGCAGCGGGTGTCGCTGGCTCCCTCCCTTGGGCCCCATCCCCGCGCATGGATTCCCATCCTCACGCGGCTTATCCGCCGTTGGACTTCTTGTTCACCAGCGGTGCCTCGAAGGACTTCACGCCGTGGGAGCGCACCTTGCGCTTGAAGAGTTTGTCTCCGCACGCGGCGTATAGCACGTCGCCTTCTGGGCCGCCGAAAGCCATGTTGGCCACTTTGCCATTGGGCATCGGCAGGATGCATTGGACGCGTCCGGCTGGATCGCAAACTTGAATGCCCATGCGAGTTGCCACATAGAGACAACCGGTGGTGTCCACTTCGAGGCCGTCGGCACCGGAGTCGTCAGCAGTTTCTGGCACCGCGATTTTGAAGAAGCGTTGTTTAAATCCTAGCGAACCATCTGGCTGGATCTGGTAGCTGAAGACCCAATGGCTTTTGGTATCGGCGACATATAAAAGTGATTGGTCTGGGGAGAGCGCGATGCCGTTTGAAAACTTGAGGCCGGTGTCGACGATCTTTTTGGTGCCGTCCGGTAATATCAGCCAGATGTTGCTGGGATCTTTTCCATTCCAGCCTGGTTCGGTGACGTAGATTTTGCCGTCTTGACGAACGATCAGGTCATTTCCCCGAAAGCCCTCCGCGACCACTTCCATGGAGCCGTCAGGCTTGTAGGCAACAATCTTGTTTTCACCCCCGGCGACCGCGTAAAGGCGACCATCCGGACCGAATGCCTGGCCATCCCCCTTGCCGGACTCTTCCACGAACGTCTCAGGTTTGCCTGAAGCGTTGAGTCGGTAGGTTTTGCTGTTGGGGACATCGTTAAAAAACAGCTCTCCCTTGGCGTTCGTCGCTGGACCTTCCAGGAACTTGTAGCCCTCGGTCACCAACTGCCAGTCTTCTCCAGGAATGAGTAACTTTTGAAACGCGTCCGAGCCTGCGGGAGTCTTGACTGGAGCGGGCCAGTCCTTCCACAGAAACCGCATGGCGTCTGGGAAGATGACGGCGATTTCCTTGCCGTTATGGCCGCCTTCACCCCAGGAGTGGGCTACTTCGTACCCAGAGAAGGTGAGGGCACGTTCCAGAGTTTGATTTGCCATCCACCAGTCCCCGTGAGAGTTGTTTAAGTCTTGGGCACCGTCCTGCACAAAGACGCGTAGTGGCCTTGGTTCGCTTTTGCGTATGAGCGACGAAAAATGATCTCCACCCCGGATGTCAGTGAAGCTACCGATACCCGAGAAGACGCGGTGAAAGAGATCGGGACGCTCGAAGGCAGCATTGAGCGCTGCGATGGCCCCGGAACTATGGCCACCAATCGCGCGGTCGTCGGGGTTCGCGGAGAGCCGGATGGGGCGACCGTCGGAGGCGGTTTTGCTTTCCACGGCGGGGAGCAACTCGGTGGCGAGGAACTTTGCGTAGTCTGGAGAAACGGAGTCGTATTCAAAGGAGCGATTGACTCGATCACCGGTTTCTGGGGTGAGGGCTTTGAGGCGACCGGGTTGGACGAAGACGCCGATGGTGACGGGCATTTCGCCCTTGGCGATGAGTGCATCAAAGACCTCGGGGGCCTTGTTTGCCACGCTGTCTTGGTGAACGTAGAGGCAGGCGGGCTTTGCGGGGTTGTAGGCGGCCGGAATGTAGATCCAGAACTGGCGCGTTGTGCCTGGGAAAACTTTACTGTTTTCCAGAGTGAACTGGAGCACTTCGCCCTTGGCGACGGCCGGATTTGGGGCTGGTGCCGGGGATTGAGCGAAAACAACGGCGGGCAGAAGGCCTAGTGCGAGGGACGGGTGGAGGCGCATGGGGAGAAATAAAATGGGGACGTTGTGAAGGTTAATGGGGGCGATCCGCTTGCCAGTAATCAGGGAGATTAGGCAGGGTGTCTCGCAGAATTTCAAGGATAGCTAGGCGCGACTCCGCAGAGATGGTGGCGAAGGCGGGATCCTGATTTTGGTTCGTAAGAATCTCCCAAAGCCCGCGCAGCAGGGATTCTTTCGCCACGGGTGGCAGGTTTTGAAAGGCTTCGGATTCGATGAGAAAGCTACAGGGGTATTTGAAGAGTCGGGTTTGGAGGTCAAAATCCCGAAGTGAGCGGCCTTGCTTGTCCCGACGGGCGTGGCTGTGGAAGGCGGCGGCGAAGTCTGTGTTGGGGGTGAGAGGGCTTAGCAGGGGGGATTCCTCGGCGAAAAGGAGATAGCGCAGGAAGGCGTTGGTTTGTTGGCGGAGGTAGCGAATGTGGCCGTACATGGCGAGGTGCAGCTTGGTTTCGAAACCAATGCGGGTGATGTAGTTGTGCATGTGGGTTTGATGATCATGCACTAAAAGGGCGAGCGTTTCGCTTCCCGGCGCCGGGTATTTGGTCGAGTCGATGCCCCGGGCTGTGAGGGTTTCTTCAGGTTGCTCGGCACCTGCGGGATGGTTTCCCAAATGCACCCAGTCCTCCGGTGCTCCGGTGACATACCATCCCCCCCAGCGGGAGGCGATGGGGGCGAAGTGGTTGATGACGTCGTGGTCGGTTCCGGCCAGGATTTCTCCAGCGGGCGTGGTATCAGCGGAACGCAACACGAAGCCGGGCACGCCCATGCTACGGGCGGCACCGTGGCAAGTGAGGCATTCTAAGTCGCGGCGGAAGCGGAGCGGTTCGTCTTTGTCTTGGTTGACTGTGTAAAAGACAGCCCCGAGTTCGGGGTCAACGGCGGCTACCTCAAGTACAGGCGCGCCGGGGACGAAGCCGACGTAGATGTTATCGGAGAAATAGAGCGCCCTGGGGTTGTCGGGACCGATTTGTTGGCGCTGGAGCGAGGTCTTTGAGAAGACCAGCATTTGAGAGGCGGGGGAGAGGCCGAGTAAATCGAGCACCACCGGGAGGTAGCCGAGTTTGGTGTCGTAGCTGAGCCAGGCTTTTGAACGGTCTTGGCGGAGTTGTTTTTGGAGGTTGGCGACTGGGTCGTGGGCGGGCGTGGTGGCGTAGTTGAAGGGCTCGGCATCGAAGTCGATTTTGTGAGTGCTGCCTTGGAAGTCTTCTGCGTGAGCGACCCAAACCAGCGAGAGGAGTGCCGAGATGTAGAGAAAGGAGAGGGAGCGGAAGTTCAATAGCGGGAGGGGAAGGGGACTCAAGGGGACTGTGTTATGCATGAGTGGATTATTGCTCTTTAGTGGATGCTCGTTTCCTCCTCTTGAATCCCATACGCGCTTCTTAAATCCACTTTTTGCGCCTGAAATAGATCACCTGCGCGATTGCAATCAACAGCATCAGCGAAAGGCACATCGGATAGCCAAAGGGCATGTGCAGTTCGGGCATGTTCCACGGCATGTCTTTGTCGGATTGAAAGTTCATCCCCCAGATCCCTGCGAGAAACGTTAGTGGAATAAAAATCGACGAGATCACGGTCAGCACCCGCATGATCTCGTTGGTCCTCATGCCGACTGAGGATAAGTACATGTCCATGTTAGCCGTCGCCACGTCGCGGTAGCTCTCGATCAAATCCATGATTTGTACCGTGTGATCATAACAGTCGCGCAAGTACACTTTGGTTTCGCGGTGCACCAGGCCGCTCTCATCATGCAGCAGTGCACTGATTAACTCCCGCTCCGGCCACACAAACCGGCGCAAATGTGCTAGCAGCCGTTTGCAATCGTGTAGTTCGTGGACGTGTTTAATGGACGGGTTGGTGACCACTGCCTCGTCCAGGTCGTCCAGGGCTTCTCCCAACTTTTCTAGCAGCGGGAACTTGTGATCCACGACGGCGTCCATGAGCGCGTACGCGAGGTAGTCGGCGCCCAAGCGGCGAATCATGCCTCGGGCGGTGCGCAGTCGCTCGTGTACGGGACGGAACGTGTCGGTGGAGGGATCTTCCTCAATACTCAGAAGGAACCCTGGTCCAAGAAACAAAGCGACCTGTTCGCGAGAGACGGAGCCGTCAGGGTCGTCTGTCATCATTTGAGCGACGATAAAAAGGTGGTTTTCGTACGGCTCGACCTTGGGGCGCTGGCCTAGATTGAGGACATCTTCGAGCGCAAGAGCGTGGAGTCCGAAGCGCTCACCTAGAGCCTGTAGAATTTCGATGTCACGGAGGCCGTCTAGCTCCACCCAGAGTACGGGCCCTTCGGGGCTGTGGAGGGGAATTTCCGACACAGAGGTGACATCTTTTTCCTCCAAAGTGTCCCTGTTGTAGCGGGTGTAGCGAAGCCTCGGTGCGGCCGTGGAAACGTCTTCCGGAGTCGAAAGCGTGGCAGGGGCGGTGCCGGGGAGATGATAGACAGTGCGAAACATGAACGATTTTTTGGGTGGAGAGCGGTTGTGATTAGCGGCAGACCATGGAAGTGCGCCCTGTCATGGCCCGACTTAGAGTGAGCTCATCGGCGTACTCAAGTCCTGCTCCCGCGGGGAGACCTTGGGCGAGGCGTGTAATTTTGAGGGGAAACTCGCGCAGCAAATCCACCAGGTAATGGGCCGTGGCCTCGCCTTCCACGTCGGCGCTCAGAGCAAGGATCAGTTCCTGTTTGGGGTCTTCTTTAAGCCGCTTGAGCAATTCGGCAATGCGTAGTTCCTCCGGGCCGACGTGATCCAAGGGCGAAATCTTGCCTCCTAAAGCGTGATACATCCCATGAAACGCTCCCGAGCGCTCAATTGGGAGCACGTCCGTGGGCTGCTCCACCACGCACAACACGTTCGGGTCACGGGCGTTATCTGTACATAGGGAGCACGGGTCTGTTTCCGTAAAAAAGCCGCACTGCGAGCAGGGCTGCACCGCGACTTTGACGCGTTCAATCGCTCGGGCCAAAGATTCAGGATGGGCGTCTGGGGATTGGATCATCCAGAGGGCGATTCTTTCCGCGCTGCGTGAACCGATGCCCGGAAGGCGTTTGAGTTCCTCGATGAGCGACTTGAGGGGTGGGGGGTATTCGGCGCGTTTCATGCGGGGCGGGCACCTCTCAAATTGAATGGGTTGTTTGAAAGTGTGAAGCAGTAAGGGCTGTGCGACAGGGCCGACTTTTTTTCTTACCCTTGAGCGTATTCTGTCAGCGACTCCTGTTCGTTAATGCGTTGTAGCAAAAGCTCAATCGCCTCATCCGAGCGTTCAGCGGGGCGCGCGGCAAGCAGTCTCGCGCGGGCGAACGCCCACTTGCGGGCCCGAAAAAATGAGACGCCTTCTTTGTAAAGTCGCAGCCGCGTTTGAGCGGCAGAATCTAGGGAGTATTGGAGTCCGAGGACTTCAAACACCTCCTCCGGCGGGCGTGGCGATTCGTAGCGCTGGAGCAAGTCGATGGGGCGCCGTTCCACCGAGTGTCCGCCGAGTAGGCCCGTTCGCGCGCTGATCAAAATCTGCGAGCCGTAAAGAACGTTTGCTCCGGCAAGGCGTCGCGCCCATTCCGGCGTTTCGCCCGCGATGCCTGGTCGCATGGCCTGGCCCTGGGAGAAATCGGCCAACAGGGCCTCGCCCGTGCTCACGCCCATGCGAACGTCGAGTTCTTGTCCAAACTTCACAGCGCACTCCTGGCTGAGGGTTTGCACTCGCCCCCGAATAGCGAGGGCCGCATGGAGGGCGGCTTCCGGGTGTTCTTCGACACCATGCGCGGAGCAGAAAACAGCACGAAAGGCTTCACTATCGAGACGATCAGCCCGACCTCCATGCGCTGCCGCCGTTTCGTTACTGATAAAAAGTAGGCGGTTCAAAAAGCTCGCACAGGCTTCGGGGGGAAGTTGGTCGGCCAGCTGCGAGTGGTTGGTCAGTTCGCAGTAAAGTACCGTGCAAGCCACCCGCTGTGACGGAGTGCCCGACTCAACGCGCACCGCAGCCGCCTGCGCGAGGGCAATCGGGTTGGGCCGGAACGCGGCGGGTTGGAAAAATGCGGGATCCAGTTCAAGCCCGGCCTCGGTCCGAGCGTTTCGATATCGCAAAACTTCGGAAAATGCCCACGCGATGGTGACACAAACTGCTGGTGCCCAGGCTGAAAATCGATGCTCAAAACGCTCTGCCACCTCAATTGCCAGGAGCAACTGTGCCAGTGCACCCACGCCCACAAATCCGCGCCAAAAACGCGACTCCACCGTCAGGCCCACCCAAGCCATGCCTGAGCCCAGTGCAAACAGTGTGAATAGTGCAAATAGGGGAAGGGGGAGGAGGAACGTCGGTAAAATACCTGTGTCGCCCCCCGTTTCAGAAGCGAACTCCGCCGGGAAAACAGTCGGCAGCAAGCCCGCCTTCAGCGCCAGCAGGGTGACAGCGCAAGCACCGAGACCCACGAGCAGGCTCTGGGGGAGTGGACGGCATTTCACTGTCGATAGCCAAGAAGACACAGGCTTTGGGGAGCAGGAAGTGAGCCACAAACGAGGCCGGAGCTGGCAAAACGCTGACGTCTGTGTCAGGTTTTCTCCGATGCTCAACGTAGTGCTTCTCGAGCCTGAAATACCCCCCAATACTGGCAACGTCGGTCGCCTCTGCCTCGCCACAGACTCCGTCTTGCACCTCGTCGAACCGTTGGGCTTCTCGCTGGATGATAAACTCCTGAAACGCGCTGGCTTGGATTACTGGCCTCTCGTGCAACTGCGTCGCTGGAGCAGTTGGCAAGTCTTTGTTGAAGCGCAACAGGTCTCCGCTCGGATGTGGTTTCTAACGACCAAAACCCAACGCAGTTACTGGGATGCGGAGTTTGCGGATGGGGACTATTTGGTATTCGGCCGGGAAACGCGGGGATTACCCGCACCGCTTTTGGCGGCGCATCCGGAGCGGTGCGTGACCATTCCGATGTCTGCTCACACGCGGAGCCTAAATTTGGCAACGGCTGTTGGTATTGTTTTGTACGAGGCGGCGAGGCAGACCCGGGTGGGTGGGTGAGGGGAAAGAAAACGTTTGGGTTTTGGCTGGCACAAAGGCTCTTTGGGGTGAAAGAGGAGATGTGCGGATTTTCAACGATTGGCGTTTTCTAACCTGGTTTGTGCTATTGGTGGCAGCCTCGGAGTCTCCTGGCGAGGAGCCGAGACTCGCTAAGGCCGCGCCTGAGGCCAAGGTATCGGGCGTGCCCGGGGGATGGGAGCGTTTGATGGACGCTCGAAGCCTCTCCGGCTGGAAGCGTACCGAGTTTGGCGGGGGCGGTGATGTCCGCGTTGAGGATGGCGCTTTGGTGGTGGATCAGGGCGAGGAACTGAGTGGGTTAACTTGCACGCAGCCAGTACCCAAGGAGAACTATGAGCTGGAATGGCAGGCGCAGCGCCGCACGGGGCTCGATTTTTTTTGCGGACTTACTTTTCCCGTCGGAGCGCATTTTTTGACCTTTGTTGTGGGCGGTTGGGGTGGTGCCGTTGTGGGAATTTCGAGCATCAACCGCCAGGACGCTTTCCAGAACGAGACCACGAGTACCCGTTATTTCCAAGACAACCGTTGGTACAAAATGCGTCTCCGAGTGGAGCCTGCGCGCATTCAGGCCTGGATTGATGAGGAGCGAGTGCTTGATCTCGACACGCTTGGTAAGGAGCTCGACTTGCGTCCCGGGGAAATAGATCTTTCCGCGCCGTTGGGCCTATCTACGTTTCGCACGGGGGCAGCCTTTCGTGAGTTGCGCCTGCGTCGCCTTGGGGCTGGCTAAACTCCGGCGGTTGGACGGCACCGCGGCGATTTTCCCAAAACTACTTTAGTCAACTTCTCATTCCTCTCCACCCCATGGCGCGTGAATACACAATCAGGCCTTCGGCAGCCCCGATGCCGAGCATCAATTTCGCCGAGGAACTCAACCCACAGCAGCATGCTGCTGTGACTTGCCCTCCGGGACCGGCTCTTGTGCTGGCCGGTGCCGGGTCAGGCAAAACTCGCACGCTGACTTATCGCGTTGCCTATCTCCTCGAAAACGGCGTCCAGCCTGGGCAAATTCTTCTGCTCACCTTCACTAACAAGGCTGCCCGTGAAATGCTCGCGCGCGTCGCCGCCCTTGTTCCCCACGATCTCACGGAGCTCTGGGGCGGTACTTTTCATTCTATGGGAAACCGGATTCTGCGGCGGCATGCGCAGGAAGCGGGGTTTGAATCCGGGTTCACTGTCATGGACCGGGAGGACGCCGATGAGCTCCTCCAGGGGGCGCTCCTGGAAATGCGCGGGGGAAAGGTGTCCGAATTGCCGGTGAAGCCGTCTCTTGTCGGGGAGGTGATCAGTTTTAGTACCAATGTGGGGCGCTCCATCGCAGACATCATTCCTGAGCGCTTCGCTCATTTGGAAGAGTGGGCGGCGCTTATCCAGGAGGCGTCTGACCAATACGCAAAACGCAAGCGCGCAGCAAATGCACTTGATTTTGATGACCTCCTTTTGCTCACCGTACGGCTCCTTGAGGAGCATCCCGGCATTGCTGAAATTTATCAACGGCGCTTCCAGTTTGTGCTCGTCGATGAGTACCAGGACACAAACCCTTTGCAGTCTCGGTTCATTGATTTATTTTCTGCCAGACATCGCAACCTCATGGCGGTGGGCGATGATGCGCAAGCTATTTACTCCTGGCGTGGAGCCGATTACCGCAATATTCTGAGTTTCGCGGAACGCTACCCCGGGGCACACATTTACAAGGTTGAAACTAACTATCGGAGCACGCCCGAGGTCTTGGAAGTCGCCAATGCAGCCATCGAAGGCATGCAGACACCTCTGCGCAAAGAGTTGATTTCCGCCCGGCCAAGCGGCGAGCTGCCGGCCATCATCCCTCTTCAAACTGGCGGTCAGCAGGCGAAGTTTGTGGTGTCTAGAATGATTGAGTTGCATGAGGGGGGCTTGGGTTGGGAGCACATGGCGGTCTTGTACCGGGCGCACTATCATTCCATGGAGTTGCAAATGGAGCTCACGCGTGCCGGTGTGCCGTTTCAAATTACAAGCGGGCTCCGTTTTTTTGAGCAGGCTCACGTGAAGGACGTGGGCGCCTTCCTGAAGTTTGTGGTGAATCCCCTAGATGAAGTGGCCTTTAAGCGCATGGTACGTCTCTTGCCGGGCATTGGAGATCGCTCGGCAGAAGCGCTTTGGAAGGCGGTCGCACCCCTCGGACGCGAACTCATCGCCCAGCGTCGCGAAGGCCGGTCTGGCTTTTCTTTCGGGGATGCGTTTGCCGAACAAAAAGTGCCGGCCCGATCTGCCGCTGCCTGGAAACAACTCGGGCACACACTCGAGGAAATTGCGCCCGGTGGCGTCCCGTGTCCGCCCTTGCAAATGCTGCACTCTGTACGGGAAGCGGTGTATGATGATTATGCGCGCACTCAATTCCCTGACTACGACGTGCGTCGGGAGGATCTGAACACCTTGGCGGTCTTCGCCTCGCAGTACCCGAACACGGAGGAGTTTCTGGATCAGTTAGCCCTGATGGGGGGGCCGGAACAGGGGGCCGCTACAGGCGAGGCCAACGGAGAAATGGTGACCCTTTCCTCGGTGCACCAGGCGAAGGGTTTGGAATGGAAAGCCGTGTTCGTGATATGGCTCACTGAAGGCATGTTCCCTTCGCAGCGCTCCCTCGCAAATGCCGATTCCTTGGAGGAAGAGCGTCGCTTGTTTTATGTCG
>CAIWVL010000162.1 GCA_903916085.1 uncultured Spartobacteria bacterium | reverse complement strand
CGCGCCCATGTCCAAGGGGTCCTGCACAAGTGGGAGCTTACTAACCATATTCTTGCCCAGCGCACCGGCGAGAAGCGTTCGATCGCCTCGTCAGCCGCACCGGCAGCCGACAAGAGCAAGAAGTCACGGACGGAGGCCAGAGATACATCTCAGGAGGGCCCTCTGAAGGCATCAGTCGGCGCTCATTGTGAGGGGTGTGGGAGACCTGGGCACACGAAGATGTCCTGCAGACAGACCACCCACCCTGACTACAACAAGTCGAGTGTCCCTTGGAAGCACTCCAGGGCATACAAGCTTATCGACGAAGCCAACGTGGCCAGGGGGCAGGGGCATCGACATCCCATACTGCCCAGACTGCGCCGCGCGGACGGAGCTTGGTTGGAGGAGAAAGGCGGCAGCAAGCCCGCCCCTCCGGCGACATCATCCACCTCGGCCAAATACGGACCGGGAGGAAACAATAAGGACGGCGGCCGCGGTGGAGGCAGAGGCGATAAGGGCGGCAGAGGTACATACCCCTCTCTCACCACACTCGCACACCTCACATGCGACTGTGCTATCCACGATATGGAGTCCATATACCGCGAGTGTTGTATATCTGTGGGTACTGATCCTTCATATCAACAATTCCTTGTTCTATTTGACACCGGGGCACACCCCTTCTCATATGTGAACAGGGAAGTAGCGGAATGGATTCAGGCCAAGTCACTCACGAGTGGTGGCGGCCGACGGCAGCGAGGGGAGCGGGTACGGGGCACAGACCCCCCAGGCTCTGTAGCGTTGGCAGGCACATCAATGTCGTGTCCCACCTATGGTAGTGTTGTATTCAACTTAACTTTCTTAAATGAAGTTACTGGTAAACCCGAAACCTTATTTGCCCTGGACGCAAAGATCATCGACAGCTGCATTGATATTATCATCAGCAGGCAGGTGATTAGAAAATTTCATCTAATCACCAAAATCCCTCATTACTTCGACGAGCTTAACCGCTCCGCACCCAACAGGAGTCAGTCGGTGGAGCCCGTGACACTACCGTCGACGAAGTCACGTGGCGTCGGTGCACAGCTCTGCGCCACATGCACCCCATTTGCGGCGCACGGGTATGACAACACGTTGTGTTCGTTGGCGGCAGCGAGAACTGATCGCTTTCAAGTCCCGAAAGAACGCTCGCAGCGACCCCATGCGAGAGCGTTCGCTCACCCACCACCGATTGAAGGGATGCAGCTCATCGATAAAAGCGAACTACTGGATCCAGTCGCGGACGACGATGACATCGAGTGGCCACACAATCCATTCGACATTCGGCCCGATTGCGCTTCTCCCGAATCGCCAGATGAGTTACTTGCCATGATTCAATTCGAGGGGTCGCCTGGTCTCCAGGAAAAGCTGAGGGGCCTTTGTAGAGAGTTCATCGACATATTCTCTACATCGGTACGTTCACGCCCCGCAAGCGTCGAACCAATGACTCTCGACATTAATCGAGCGAGATGGGAGATTCCGGCAAACAGGCTCCCACCTCGACGTCATTCAGAAGATAAACAAACAGCCATACGCAGTCAAATAGACTCGCTACTAGAGCTAGGCGTTATCGAGGAATCGAGAGCCACCGAGTGGAGTCAGGTCCATCTCGTGCCCAAATCCAATGGCGATTGGCGCTTT
>CAIWVL010000161.1 GCA_903916085.1 uncultured Spartobacteria bacterium | reverse complement strand
CTCCGGTTGGCTGCGATTAGCGCCAACGGGGCGCCCCAACACATACCACCGCTTCGGCCGCCCGGTTGGGGCTCGTTTCTGTCTCTTTGACGGGTCATCCCATGGCGTTGCTATGGGCTGGCATTAGGGTGCCCCGGGAGGGGCTCCGGATGCCCCCCCGCGCCATTCCACCTGTCGATCCGGAGAATTACCTGATTCGGGGCATTAGATTCGTCAGCTGGCTAAGGAATAGTTATGGCGTTACAGCCCCCTCGGGATAATCGACTTTCTGGAGTTTCAACTTTCGAAAAACGGCGCGGCCAGTAGTCAGACTAGACTGCCCGCCCACTTGTAATCTCAACGTTGTGGAAGGCTGATCGCCCTTTGTGGTAAAGGGCAAAACTATGGGCGTCCAGTCCACGGAACCCGACAAGTCCCTCGTGGATTTGGAAGCTTCTGCACTTATTAAGGCCGAGTACTTTCCGCCTTCCTGCTGGATTTTAATTCCGGTGGTTTTCACTTCAGCGCTGAAGACATAGTTAGAAAATGGCTCTAACTGAACATCACACCGAATTGAGGCATGATTTCCCACAGGACATTCAAGCGTGAACATCCCTCCATCCGCCTCCAAATACTGAGCCGTCGTTTTGGCATTAGGGTTCCATACATCCAACCGCCAAGGCATGGTTTCCTTTGCGATTTCACCGGGATGCAGCCCCTCAGGCAAAAGCGAAGAGCCGAGTTTCGCATTTGTAAGGTTCCCGAGCATTAATTCATAGACCCACTCGGGATATGAGCCACTCGGGACGACCGTCGGTGCATAGCTTTCTTTTTGCGGCACGGCTTTGCGCATCGGACCGTGCCTCCAGGCAGGATCACCAAGTCCCACAAAACCCTCTCCATCAGGAATTTTGGCATTGAGAAGATCTTTAATCCACTCCATGTAGCCTCGAAACGTATCCTGCTGACGCCAGGGCTTTGTTAAGCTGTAACGGCCATCGTAATTTGCTGTGCCATGTAGGCCGCCCTTTGCGAGACGCACACCGGTTTTATTACCGTAAAAACCTTCGAGCCCATGGATCCACTCGTGAATGTAAATTTCATCCCGCGGATTCATTTGAGACGTGCTTCCGACGGCAAAGGTGCCAATGCCAAGTGCACTGTTAAATCCTCCTACACCATAGCCTGCGCGAGGAATTCTGTAGCCAGAAGCGTTATCGTAATAGAGAAAGTAATAGCCTGCCGTATCGTAATCACCGGGCTTAGTTAGAGTGGCGAGTTCGTTTTGTAATTCCTCAGCCGCGTATTCTGCGCTATCCCGGCGTTTAGGGTTAAAGCAACGCAAAGGTTGATCTGAAACAATCACCGTTGGAGTAAACTTGACTCTCCCATGCGTGGCTTCATGCACCATGTCAGGTGTTTGAATTTCAAAACAGTGCCTCGCTTTAGCAATGTCTTCCTCGCTCATCTCCGAACGGACCGGCAAAAACAGCGGATGATAAGCGTCACTGAACCGCTTGATCACGAGCAACACCTTAAATTCAATTTCGGGGAACGGCGCGTAAGTATCGATCACCGTGGCGACTTCATCGGCTAGCCTCAGGATCCAGGTTTTATCACTGGTGAACTGAGGATTTTCAGCAGTATAGATTTTGGCGCGCCGCAGAAACTCCCGGTTAAAAGGGGAGCCTGACTTTCCGAGTTCAGGGTAGCGGACAATGGCCTGCGCCGAAATTTCGTCGGCTGGAGGTGGGGCAAGTGCAATGAGCGAAAACAAGATCAGGGCAATAGAGAAGAGGGGGAGCTTCATGGGAGGGGACAATGGAACCTCAGTTTAGCCGCCGAATCTGCGGCAACAAAAGACCATTACCCAAATTGAGTCCAGTGCACGCTAGTAGGCTGTTCGGTGAAATTGTTCGGATTAATAGAAGATCCAAGGCGGCAACCGAGCCGGAGGCTTCGGAAGAGATTAGCCGGTGGTGATAGGAGCGCAGCGACTGGAGCCACCGGAATACCGTACCAAATGGATTGCGCTCCGGCAGGAGTGCGAGAAACATCCGCAACCCACGCAGCTCGAGTTTTATGTGAGGGGTTTCTCGCGCCCCCCGTCGCGCAGAGCTTCGTTTGGGCATCACCGGTGGTTCCGCCCGTTCCTCGCATCACCACCGGCTCGGAACCCTTCGGGTTCAGGGGGATTCGTCTATTCTAGTGGGTTGTATGGAGGTAGAGGGTCCGACACTCTCGCTCTGCCGTTAATAGACAAGTCGGCGGGCGTGCCAGAGGATGGATTAAGACGTACCCAGACTTCGTAGGGAAAAGGCTGCTGCATTCGTTCCGCTACCCAATTTTACCAATTCCCAAGCCCGCTTAACTCCGGACCGGGAACCGACTCCTATTTCCCCAGCGCCGACTTCCCCCAGCCCGTCAAAAGCGCGCTGGGTTGATGATAACGTAATAGCCAGGACGTCACCTCGTCGGAGTCGGTGCGTTTGGTTCTGACCACATAGCTCACATCCCAGGCGACACCCGGTTCGTAGGGCCACTCCTTTAGCATGTCATGGGAAAAAACCACCTCCGCAGTTGGCTCGCCTTTCCATGAATACTCCAGTTCATACTGGAAATAGGTCTGTTCCGGGTCGGCCATTTTAGGCGGCGGGACGAGTCGGACGACTTTACCGTTCAACACATCTGGACCTGTTGATAAGCTCAGATGTTGCAGTAAATAATCGCGATGCCTCCGGGCCGCCTCGTCCAAAACCGGATCCTGGAGGGACAGTCCCTCACTAAAACTCGCCCCCGACGTGACACTCAATTCCTTGAGCGACACATTTACGGCCACGCGAATAGCTTTGGGCTCGAATTGCACCCACATCACATTTTGGAGATTGGGGTGCGCTTCAGCAGTGATAACCAGCGTGGCAAGCACCACGCATGTCAGAAAAAACCGGCGCATGACGAACGTTCGCGAGACGTTTACTGCTTTTCCAAGGTCACCTTACCAGAGAGTTTCGGAGAGGTTGAGATGGTCTGTGTGCCGGTCGGGATCTGCGGCAACAGGAAAAACCCGTAGCCCTTGGTCAGCGAGCCCGTGGTTACGACCTGTCCTTGGAAAGTCACCCGGCGCGTCGTGGCGGTTGAGGTACCTGCGATGGTCAGCACCCCGCCGAACGCACCGGTGGAAGCGGTGAGAGTTGGCAGCGTCAGGGTGTAAGACCCGGCAGCAACAGTGGCCCGGTTGGTAGTACCCGTGGCATTCGGGTTGGCGATGGTTACCAGACGGGTGAACTCAGTGCCCTCGGTATCCAGCCCACCTTTGGTGAAGACGAGCGCCGCGTTGTTATTTGTCGCTGGCAGGGCAAGCAGACGCCCGCCTGAGGTTACGGCGGTGTAGTAACCACCTGCGGCAGTTAGCGACAGGGGACCGAATCCCGCTGCATAAACGGTGTCGGTGGAATTCGCAAGAGGACTTGGCTTCAACCAGGTCACGGTGCCGGCGAGCGAATTGTTCGTGGGTGCAGACGAACCGGGTGTGATGGTCAGCGTGCCCGCCAGCGAGCCGCGACCGCTGTTGAGCGAGGCGTAGAGCAACACTTTACCGGTATAGCCCACGAAGGTGCTGGCAGTGATTTTGCTACCATCCGCAAGACTGCTAGATAGCGCCACGAGCCCCGTGGTGGAGGAAGTCACATCGGCGGACCCGAATCCGTATCCCTGAGGAAACGAAACACTAGTGTCGGTTTGAGCCAAATAAAACGAGTGTAGTCCTCGATAGCTAGCGGCCGTACTACTACTGGACCAAGGATTACGCCAAGCGCTGACGGTGGCGGTATGGGTGCCATCCGAGAGCGTTCCTGTGACCTCTTGGGTCGTGCCGTTGAGGCTCAGGGCGAGAGTCACTCCGGCTCCAAGCCGCGTTACGGTTTGGGACAAGGTCGCAGTAGTCGGGCTGTCCGTGCTTGCTGTGAGCTGTCCTTTGAGAGCGATGGACAGCGTTCCCACGACTAACTTGCCTGTGTAAGCCCCGGTGGAAGTCGTCACAATTTGGAGACCTGCACCAAGGTTGCTATTGAGGGTAGAGTCCCGAGCGACAATCCCATGGAAAGTTCCCACGACGCCCGAGGAAAGCGCCGAGACCGTGATTGGATACACCAACGGGGTCTCCGATACGCCGGAGGCATTCACCGGCGTCACGGATACTGAGTAGGAGCCAGCTTTCGTAGGAATCCCACTGATGGTGCCGGCAGTGGAGCTCAAGCGGAGTCCTGAGGGCAGATTAGTGACGATGTAGCTCGCCGGAGTCGAGCGAACGGGCAGGCTCAAGGAAAAATTCCCGCCGACAATCGCCGGATACGATGCCCCGCTTTGGGTCACGACATGCGACTGACTGCCCACGGTGATCGTAGCCGAACGCGATGAGGCGGACGAGTTCGCGGCTACTGTCAGCGTCAGCAAGCCACTTGTGCCCGAGGAGGCGGAGGCGGTGATCCACGAAGGCAACGCGCCTAGGGTCCAGGTGGAGCTAGAGGCAATCGTGAGCGAATAGCTTCCCCCAGCGGCATCGACCGTTTGAGTGGTGGGGCTCAAGGTGAGCGTATTGCTGCTGAGCGTGGCCGTGGAACTTGTGGTTAACCCAGTCGCGTCGGTCGCCGTGACCGTGTAAGTCGCGGGACTGGCGGTGAGGCCACCGGGCACTTGCACTCCGTAGACGTGGTCGCCCGCAGCGCCGTCTGTGTGGAGGCCGTCATCCAACATGGTTAGAGTGGTGGACGCGTTGTTGGCGGTGACAACCACCTTGATGTCGTCCAGATAAGCCTTGGGCGGACGCGCAGGGGCGACGGCGTTGTAGCCCACGAACTGAAAGCGCATTTTTAGCGTGTTCACCAACTCAGCGGCCACAAGGTCGTAATGGAAGGTCTGGGAAACATGATTACTTCCCGTTAGCTCGCTGAGACGCGTGTTCCAGGTCGTTCCGCCATCACTGGAGAGCTGGAAAGTCCAACCGTTGGGCGAAACCATGTCGACGGTGGCCACTTTGAACTCCACATAACCGGAGAGTCCGGCAGCGCTAATCGCGCTGGTGGTGGTGATCATGCTATCTGTGGCCGTGGTTGAGCCCTTTGCAAACTGCAAGCCACAACCTGTACCGGTTCCCAAGTGGGCCGTTGTGTTCAGCGCAAATGTATCGGCGGGGCCGGCAACCGTGACTGTCCAAGCCTTGTCGGTTCCCGAGCCTGTCCAAGGAGACACGGCCGTGGTGCCCATGGTTTCCGAGAACACGGTGGTCGTGCTCTGGCCGCCGTCATTGTAAGCGACCTGGACCGAGGACAGCGTCGTGCCGCTGCCCGCGCTCGCGGTGGCGTTGACGAGCGGACCACCAGACGCCGTCGCCACCACAGTCGCTGCGGACAGCGTCGGCGAGGCGATCACGGGCGTGCCGCTCAGATTGATGTCGAAGGCACTGCCCACGGTGGTATCACTGCTGGCGATGTGGAGCGCAGCCGACTTTGCCCCGGCTGAAGCCGCGTTGAACTGGACAGTCAGTGTCGTTGTGCCACCCGCAGCGATGGTGCTTGCGGGAGAGGACGTCACCGTGAAGCTGGAGGAGTTGGAACCATCAATAGTGACGCCGGTGATGTTGAGCGAGGTGGTGCCGTTGTTAGCGATGGTGAAAGTCTTGGAGGCGGTTGCCCCGTAGTTCACGCCAGAATAGGTCACCGTGCTCACGCCGTCTGTAAGCGCCGTCCCCGAGGTCGTCACCCCAATCTGAGAAACCACAGAGGTCGTGCGCACAGCGAACACCGGGTAGGTAGACGTCTTTTTTTCGTAGCTAATGAGCCCCTGATAATTACGTGTCGGACCATTGGCTGCGAGAACGCTGCCATTGATCCCCAACTCCAAGAGCCAAGCCTCGGTAGGGGAGTTTTTGAGTGAAGTCGAGGACCAGTAGGCCGTAGCGGAGGCGGTGGAAAAGAGAGTGCGATTGATACAGGGCTTGATTCCTGTGGTGCTTATGGCGGAGGCCAGAGTGTAGTCAGTGAGGGACTGGAGCTCTTTGATGTTGGGCAAACGCCAATCCGAATAGCCAGCCAGGGAAAGGCCCTCGGCGTAGGCCAAAGCGCCTTCCCAGCTCAGTGACGAGCTTGGGACTTGAGCCCACATCAGGCTGGTGTCGAGGTCGGTGATGGTACCGTCCCCATTGTTTAAATAGTTATGGCCATTGTTCGCACTCGCCCCGCGCACGTATCGGGCATGGTAACGCTCAGCCCCCCCCGCGCTGATGGTTTCTGACTTGGGTTTCGGCCCCAGTCCACCGCCCGCGTTCGACGCCCACACAAGCGTAGCACTGGAGCCGTATGTGTCGCTCGTCCACCAGTAATCTGCAGCGTGCGTGGAGTTGCTGGGGAAATAGGTCGTGTCGAGGGCAGGGTTGTTATTGTTGTGATTAAAGATGCTGAAGAGCTCGCTTGGCGTGGGCAACCTCCAGTCTGAATAGCCACCAGTAGTGATGCTGGCGGCATTTGTTACCGCGGTGTCCCAGGTAGATTCACCATTATCTACCTTCTGCCACATCAACCCTGTGATGTTGTCAGTCACCGTGCCGTTGTTGTTGTCGGTGAACGACTGAGCGTTGATCGTGTAATCTGCGTCTTCGCCGGCGGTGGTTGTGGAATCTAGCGTCTGGCTGGTGTCCGGCAGCTTGAGCATGCTGGAAGCGGCCATTGGATAGGTCGTGACGCGACCGCTCGTATCTGTGTAGGTGATTGTCAGAGCATCCGTGGTATTGATCCGAGCATTTGAGGCTGTCGTAATCGTAACCGACTTCGCAGTGGTACCCCGGTTCAGTTTCCAGCAGATGTCATAACTAGCGCCGCTGTAAGTGTACCGCATGAGGTACGAGTCCGAAGAGGTCTGCGCATTTGCAGCGGTATTCTCGATCAAGTTGCCCGAGCCGTCTGTGGTGAGAGCGACAGGATTTTTGAAGGCGGTGATGTTGACTACCTGAGCCACTCCTGAACGCAAGGGTGTGACTGTCGGTTGCGGATCCACCTGCGAGTCGACGTAACTGACCGTCCCGTGAAAGGCGGGGTTCATGTAGGGCGAGCTGATGGTCCAGGTGCCGGAACTGTTCGAGCAGGGCGCATGGTAATGGTAGCCCCAGCTCCCATGGTCATGGCCGCCGGAAGAGTCGAGGGGCTGCATGGTGGAGCCGTCCGGTTCCAGGTAGCCGTACATGGGATAGCCATCGAGCACCCAAGCGATCGGCTTATCATTGCCTAGATAAGGGAGCAGATGGATAGGTGCAATGTGGTAGTGGTAGTCGTCCGCCCGACCGCTATGACCACCGTAGGCATCCAGTTCTCCAATTTCTTGAGACAGAGCCCCTGTATTGTTGTGCGGGTTGAAGATGGGAATCCCGTTGGCGGCTAAGGCAATAGCGCCCCGGGTGAAAGCCGTGGCCGTAATTTGCTGCGGCGACGCGGCCGGCGAGGGAGTGAGCGGGATTTGCCAATAATTGTAGGCCGTACCGTTCGCGGTGTTTGCGAAATAAGAGGTGGGAATGGGCACCTGTTGATTCCAAGCCGTGATGCCTACCATTAAGTTCGGCATGAGGGTGCGATCGGGCATCCCATCGGATTCTTCGTAGAAATAGGTGCTGTCCCAGTAGTAGCGCACCTTCGGCTTGAAGACGGAGAAGGAGGCCGCCATCAAAGCGGCGCGGGTAGAGGCGGCAGTGTCTGAGACAGTGGCAGCGGCACCTTGGGCGGCACCGAACCAAGCAGGGGTCCCGGCGCTAACCTCGTCGAGCTCGTGCGCGGAGGCGGCGAATTTTCCCAGCAGAGCTAGCAAGACTAACAGAACGAATACTTTGAACTTCATGAGATAGGCGACCTGGGAGGGGATGGCTAGCGAGTCGGTGCGTAGGTTAGACGAAAGATAAAATTAGACAGAGCTGAAAATTGTGAATTACAGGTAAAAAACAGAGACAGCTCTCCCAGACTGGTGCATTGAAAACTATCCACATCTCAACGCCTCAGACGGCAGCGAAAGAACGGAGGCTTTCAAAAATTAGCCGTTATAATGCAAAGAACGAGCGGAACCACCGGTTGAACACACACAAACACAGCCCGCTCTAACGGAGCACCCCAAATCACCTAAAGCTTCGGTTTGATTCACGCGACGATCGCGGTCTCATGCCAACGGCATCGCGGGTGAAAGTCCGAAGTGGAGTGCAGCGCACGCCGTTCCTAGAGTTCCTTGTGTTCGCCTTGATCTGCAGCTGGCACCCCTGCCGGGGTGCGTTGGTGTATACGCCTTAATCCGGTGGTGTCGCTTACGCTCAACCACCGGCCAGCTGGTAACCCTATGGGTTACTCTGGGGATTAGCATTAGGAGGGCAAAATGCAGAAGCTGTTCTGATGAACCCGCAGGGTTCACGGCGGCGGTGGTTGAGCGTAAGCGACACCACCGGTAGGCACGCCATTAAACAGACGCACCCCGGCAGGGGTGCAAGCGCAGGCATCAACGGACTAATCAGGCCTGTTGCCCAAGGAACAACCCGAAAAAAACGCTGGTTTG
>CAIWVL010000160.1 GCA_903916085.1 uncultured Spartobacteria bacterium | reverse complement strand
GGTAACCGTTTGGGTTACTTGGAGATTAGCATTAGGAGGGCAAATTGCAGAAGCGGTTCTGATGAACCCGAAGGGTTCACGGCGGCCGGTGGTTGAGCGTAAGCGACACCACCGGTAGGCACGCCATCGAACAGAGGCACCCGGGCAGGGGTGCAAGCGCAGGCATCAACGGACCAATCAGGACTGTTGCCCAAGGAACAACCCGAAAAAAAGGCTGATTTAAGATACTAGTAGATAGTACTGTGAAATTGTTCGGATTGCTAGCAGGTCCAAGTCGGCAACAGAACCGGAGGCTTCGGAAGCATTCCGCGATCATTAAGGATTCATTCCAAAAATGTCCGTAGGAAATTTGACTTTCTAGGCTGTACTGCCTACTCGATAGGTGGTTGGTGCGTACTTGTCAGATGTCTTTCGCAAGTTTAGTTTTCACGCGTGCCAAACATTGTGCGTATTGCAGGGCCAGGACCGCAGCCGGGAACGGTGCGTGTGGCGACCGGTGAGGTTTTGAGGGTTCCCGACGACTGGTCCTTATTGCCCCCGGGTGATGCCGCTCTGACTGGGCGTGTGAAAAAAGCGGGGCCAACGTGGACGGTCCAAGAGAAGCGGGGCAACAAGATGTTCTCGCGAGGCGTCTGGGCGGCAACCGGGGTTATTGAGCGTATCCGTGAGGAGTTGCGGATCGAGCGGTTGGATCCTGCGTACACTCGCAAACTTGAGGCTGGCCGCCGCAAACGTGCGGTGGAGCAGGTCGTATATGCCGAGGATTTTACCAAGGCAGTTTTTGATTTTCTGGCATTCGCGCCGGTTCATGCCCAGCTGGGGCAACGACTGGCACAGGTAATCGCAGTCCACGCCGTCCCAGTCGGAAGCGGAACAGTTGCCCGCACGGAACGGATTCCCTTGGAGAAACGCGCTGAGGCAGCCACGATTGCGTGGTTGCGTCACGCAACAACCGGCTACGACAACATGGTCATCCCCAAGGTAAAGGGAGCCCGACGGGAAGTGCGGCGTATGCTAGCGGAGCGTTCGCGGCGTTTGCTGGGACGTTACCGAG
This sequence comes from uncultured Spartobacteria bacterium, assembly GCA_903916085.1. GTDB lineage: Bacteria > Verrucomicrobiota > Verrucomicrobiia > Chthoniobacterales > Chthoniobacteraceae > Chth-196. Next base: position 11,752 of record CAIWVL010000160.1, on the reverse strand, counting down.
CGGGAGAGGCGGTTTCAGCTGAGGAATGCCTGTTGGCGCGCCACTTATAGAAGCCCCCAGAAGAAGCCTCCAGATGGGGGCTGAGCAAGGAGAACCGGTGGATCCAGTCGCTCCGCGACTATCATCGCCGGCTTTTCTTACGAGCCTCCGGCTCTTAACTTTACCCGCGGATTTCCCGCAACATCTGGTCGTTGGTCTGAAACTTCTTTAGATAAAACAAAAGCCGGTCGATTGCATCCGCTGGACGACAACCCGAAAGACCTCGACGCAGGAAGCTGATCTTTTGGAGCGTGTCCGCTGGGACTAGCAACTCTTCACGCCGCGTACCCGACTGGAAGATGTCTACAGCAGGGTAGATGCGTTGTTCAGCGATCTTACGGTCGAGGACCAGCTCCATGTTGCCGGTGCCCTTGAACTCCTGGAAAATGATCTCGTCCATCCGGCTGCCTGTCTCGATCAGCGCGGTAGCGATAATGGTGAGCGAACCCGCTTCCTCAGTGTTTCGAGCAGCCGCGAAGAGGCGGCGCGGGATCTCCATGGCGCGTGCATCAATGCCCCCTGACATGGTACGGCCCCCATTTGTCATGGCGTTGTTAAAGGCACGTCCCAAGCGGGTGATGGAATCCAGCAAAATAAATACGTCCTTGCCCGCTTCCACGAGTCGCTTGGCACGCTCGATGGCGAGTTCAGCAATACGCGTGTGACTGCGTACGTCCATGTCATTCGAGCTGGCCATGATTTCCGCCTTCGGGACTGTGTGGCGGATTTCCGTCACTTCTTCGGGGCGCTCGTCGACAAGCAGCATGATGAGCTGAACCTCCGGGTGGTTCTTCATCATGGCGTCGGCAATGTGTTGGAGCAACGTGGTCTTGCCCGTGCGCGGTGGCGCCACGATGAGACCTCGCTGCCCCTTGCCAATGGGCGTCACCATGTCGATGATCCGGGTCGTGTAACGCTCCGGCGTGGTGGCCATGATAAGCGGTTCACTCGGATTGATGACTGTCAGCTCATCAAAGCTCGGCTGTAATCGGGAAGCGTCCGGCGCATCTCCATTGACGGAGGTGATCTCGTGCATCTGATGGCCTCTGCCACTTTTGCGCACCGAACCCTTGATCCACTGTCCATCGCGTAAGTTGAACCTGCGCACCATTTCCGGAGAGACAAAGATGTCTAGCGGACTCTGGGTAAAGTTACGGCTTCGATCGCGTAGAAACCCGAACCCTTTGCCTGAAATCTCAATGATGCCCTCGCCCTCAGTCAATTCCTCTGGACTAGGTGGCGGAAGTTCTCGGCTCGATTCGTGATGCGGGCGAAATTCTCCGCCCCCACCGCGTTGCGAGTGCTCGTCCGGGCGCTCGTCGCGACGCCGGTCGTGTCGCCCTCGCTTCCTCTCGTGTCTTTCATTGCGATCTGGCCGGTCGTTGCGCCCTGGACGATCCTGTGCGCGGTTTTCTTGGACGCGTTCCGTGCCGCGATCGCGATCCCTATCACGCGGTGAGCGATCCTGTGGTACACGGTCCTGTGGCGCACGGTCCTGGCGTTCGTGACGTTCACCTTGGCGCTGGTGGCGGCCTTGGAAATGGTCCTCGCGTTGAGGCGTTGCGCTCTGTGCGGAGGGCTGCGGCGCGCCGTGACGATTTTCTGGCGTATGTCCCCGGGTCGCGAGCGTGTGGGGTGCGTGGGGGGTGTGAGTGCCGGTGGGCGCGTACTGGTCCTGTGCAACGGACAGCGGGGCCGGTCGGCCTTCTTGTTCCAGCTGTTTTGCGACATGAAGCGGCACATACACCGGGTAAGGGCGGCGTGGCAGGTCCTGTTGAGGCTGTTGAGGCTGTTGAACATGCGCAGAAGCTTCCTCGAAGTGCTGCGGGCGTAACGCCACTTCCGGTTGAGCGGTAGGAACATGCGCAGACGGCGCGTCGATCGCTCCGGAACTCACTTCTGTGGGAGGGAGGGCTTTGCTGCCGCGTTTCTGGTAAGCGCGCTTGGGTCGCGCGGCGGCGTCTGTCCCCGCTTCGCCAGCGAGTGACGTTAAGGGCGTGGGTGCGGGCTCGGTGCGTGCGGGGGGGATGGTTGGTGTAGGCTCGACGGGCGGCGCGCTAGAGGCGTTCTCCACTGCGGCGGCTTTGGTGCGCCGAGTTTTTCGCGTAGGAGACTCCGGTGCCCCCAACTCGGATAGAGCCGCTGCAATTGCTATTTCCAGATTGGAGGCTGTTTTCCTGCGGCCGCGTTTCACGGCGCTTTTGGGTAAAATCGCTGGGCCGGTGGCGGAAGGCTCCTGCATGTGCGCGGAAGGCTCTGCACCTGAAGCGGCCTCTGGTTTAGGCTTACGCCTGTAGGGCCGTTTTGTGGCTACTGCGGCTTCCTGAGGAAGGACGGAAGTGGGCTGCTCTGTCATTGGAGGAAAATCAAGGGGCCTGTGTGCGGCTCAGAGTTTGGGAGCGGACGGGGCGTTTCTGGGCTGAAAAGCGGTTGTGGCCGGGAAGATTATGAGACACGCCGAGCTTGAAGGTAGGGCTTGGGAGAAAAACGGGTTGGCTTGAAATCAAGGTAAACTGGAAGATGGCAAAGGAACGGGCGCGGAACTTGGATGATCCAACGGTTGAACCGTCACACGGGAGTGCTTGGGAATGCTTAGGAACAGAGAGCTGGAACGCACCTTGCTTGGGAGGGTTGGCCTGAGGCCCACATACCCTTCTGGGGAACCGCTGAGGGGTTCTCAAACAGAGAAACTCAGTGGGGCAATCCAGAAGGCTTCCTAAGTCGCGAAGTCGAATTCCCGGCTGCTGGGATGTCACAGGGAGCAGCACATCCACTTGAGGCCCCGCTGATGACTAACGCAACTTTCCACAGCGCTGGGAGCAGGTCAAATAAAAAGCTAAGGTAATGCCCCGCGACCAGCCCTCAATCCTCATCTCGCCCGAGGATGAAACCGGTAGTGCACCGACTTTAAGCGCTGACTATCCACGTGCGTGTAAATCTGTGTCGTAGAGATGTCCGCGTGTCCCAGCAACTCCTGAATAATCCGTAAATCCGCCCCATTACTGAGCAAATGGGTGGCAAATGAGTGACGTAATAAATGAGGATACACCGACTCAGACAACCCAGCCTTCGCCGCCGTTTCTTTGGTCAATTGCCAGATCCGATCGGGCGTGAGCGCTCTCCCTCGGACAGACAAAAATACGTGGCTCCGCGTATGTTTACGCACCAAGCCCGGCCTTTCTTCCTCCAAATACGCATTCAGTGCCTCCACTGCCTTTTTTCCCACTGGAATAATCCGCATTTTGTCGCCCTTGCCAGTGACCCGCAATAAGCGCACCTCCAGGTTCAAGTTCTCCAGGCGAGCACCGCACAGCTCCGAAACACGCAGCCCGCAGGCATACAGGGTTTCAAAAATCGCCCGGTTCCGAAGCGCAAGCGGAGTTCCTTCGCCAACGCCTTCCAGCAGGGATTCGATCTGCTGTTCATTGAGCGTCTCAGGCAGATAGCCCTCGATGCGCGGTAGCACTAGCAATTCTGCCTGATCGTTTGGAACCCGGTTACGGGCGTGTAACCAGCGGAAGAAGATTTTGAGTGCAACGACGTTTAGTTTAATCGAAGCGGCCGCCAGTCCTGCGCGCTTTCTGTGCTCAAGAAAGTCGCTAAAATGTGCGCGAGTGACCGCCGCAGGCTCGCTTATCGCGTGCTTTTTAAGGAGCCACACCGCAAAGGCTTCTAGCGAAAGCCGGGTAGATAACTGGTAGTGCTCCGAGAGCCCACGTTCGGTGGCGAGGTGGACAATGAAATCCTCGATAGCGGTTTGCATGACTCCAATCTAGTGCGGAAAAAGGCCGTGTGCCGTGGAAAGTCAGGGGGCGCACCGAGCCGGCGGCTCGGAAGCGTCATTACCGTGCGAGCGGGTTCTCGCGCACCTCCGGCGCGCCCACATTTGGATGGACGTTACCGGTGGTTCCAGTCGCTGCGCTCCTATCACCACCGGCTAATTTCTCAGCCCCCTTCCGGGGGCTTCTGACGCGTGGACCGTTTTAATGCTACCCCCTCCTACAAAGGCGCGCCGGTGAGTCGCTCGAACGCCTCCATGTACTTCGCACTTGTGCGTTCTACGATCGCTTCTGGAAGCGCTGGGGCGGGGGGCGTTTTGTTCCAGTCCAGCGTTTCTAAATAGTCGCGCACGAACTGTTTGTCGAAGCTGGGTGGGCTCATGCCGGGGGCGTAATCGGTTGCCGGCCAGAAGCGGGACGAATCCGGGGTGAGACATTCGTCAATTAGGATGACTTTGCCATCCAGAAGACCGAATTCAAACTTGGTGTCTGCTATGATAATACCCTTTGTAGCGGCCCAAATGCGCCCGGTTTCGTACAGCCGGATGGACAAGTCGCGCACTTGAGTGGCGACATCGGTTCCGACGAGGCGGCAGCATTCTTCCCAAGAAATGTTCTCATCGTGGCCTGCCGCAGCCTTGGTGGACGGGGTGAACAGAGTGGAGGGTAGGGGATCCGCTTGCCGGAGGTCCGGCGGTAGGGCAATGCCGCAGACGCTCTGGGAGTGTTGATACTCTTTCCACCCAGACCCCGCAAGGTAGCCTCTCACCACGCACTCGACTGGAAGTGGGACCGCCTTTTTTACCAGCATCGAACGCCCCTGAAGCTGGGCTTCAAACGGACGCAGTGCCTCCGGGAACTGGGCCAGATCGGTGGCTACGAGGTGGTTGGTGAGAAAGTCAAATTGCGCGAACCAGAACGCAGAGAGCCGCGTGAGCACCTCGCCTTTACGTGGGATTGCCGTGGGTAAAATGCAGTCAAAAGCTGAGATACGATCCGAGGCAACGAGCAGTAAGTGCTCTCCCAAATCGTAAATGTCGCGCACTTTGCCGGAAGCAACCTTGGGGATGCCGGGGAGTTCTGGAGCGTGAAGAAGCATGGAGAATAAAGCGGGGTGGTTTTTGCGTTGCGAAGGATGGCTGCGACTTAGGGTTCACTTCACACTGATCAGTTCCCGGATGGTTTCGTGAACGAGGGGCCAGGGGATGTCTTCCACTTGCTCCCAGTTGCCGGGAGTTTTGGGAAGAACGAAAAGGTTTTTGCCGTTGCGGAATTTTTTGTCGAGCTGGAGGGCCTTGAGCATGGGCTCGAAGAGTTCCGGATGGCCGTGATAGGCGAGGGGCAGCTGCGCGCGGTTCAGGAGGGCTTCTAGGCGGGATTGGAAGGATGCATCACACAGCCCGAGGTGCCTTGCGATCCGGGTCGCGGCCACCATGCCAACAGAAATGGCCTCGCCGTGGGTAAGCTCATAGTGCGCGCTTAGCTCCAGCGCGTGACCAATGGTGTGCCCGAAGTTGAGCACGTTGCGGATGCCGAGCTTGTCGAACTCATCCCGTTCCACCACCGATGCCTTCAACTGCACGCACCGAGACACCACGCTTACGAGTGTTTGCGGCTCAAGTTCCAATAGCTTTTCTAATGCGCCCGCTTCGAGCTCTTCAAACAGGTCTCCACAACAGACCGCCCCGTATTTAATGATCTCCGCCGTTCCTGAGCGTATTTCCCTGGGGGAGAGCGTGTTTAATGTGGCCAAGTCGCACAGGACCAAGCGCGGTTGGGAGAACGCGCCCATGATGTTTTTAACACCCCCAAAATTGACAGCGACCTTGCCGCCCACGCTTGAGTCCACCGCGGCGAGAAGGGTGGTGGGTACTTGCACAAAGGGAACGCCCCGTCTGTAAACGGCGGCAGCGAACCCGCCCAGATCACCCACGACGCCCCCGCCTAAAAGGATGACGAGGGGTGCCGTTCCGGCATCGGGAAAGTGCTCAAGAAGAGCAGCGCAGGTGGCTGAGAATTGCTCCCAGTTTTTGCCCTCCTCAGTGGCTGGAATTTCGTGACGGACGACGCGTTGAAAGCCGACTTCAGTGAGGGAGTGTTCGAGTTTGGGGAAGTAAAGCGGCGCAACGACCGGGTTGGTGAGGACGAAGGCGTTGGTGTGGGTGAGGCCGTTTGCACGCAAGGTGGTGCCGATTTGCTCCAGGCAATGGGAGCCGACAAGGACGGGGTAGGCACGTGGCCCTAGGGCGACATCAACGCGGGTAAGCATGGTAGGAGAAAAGGTGTAGCTGCGGGCGGGGGAGGAATCCAGCGAGTGCAAAAAGAAAAAAGGGCAGCCCCGAAGGACTGCCCCTTTTTTGAGAGAAACGCGTTGCGCGGTATTAGAACGCGACGGCGATCCCAGCGGAGCCTACGACATCGTTGCTCATGGTGCCACCGGCAGCGGACCGATTGATGTTGTAGTAAGTGCCGCCCACGTTGGCTGTCCAGGTGCCGTAGCTCTTAGATACGGGGAGGGTGTAGGCCAAGTTCAGGCCAGCGGAGAGATAGCCGTAGCCATCCTTATCATAGAACTTACTGGTGCCGAAGCCGGCTGTGATCGGCACGGTAACTGCCACAGGACCAGCCGAGAAGCCGGGGGCGACGGCTGCTTCCCAGTAACCGCCCTTGCGGCTGTTCGTGCCTCCGTTGCCGACGAGTTCCTTCAGGTAGGTAACCGAAGGATGCAGGGCGAACGCGCCGAGCAGATCGGAATCATCGTAAGCAAGCTTCGAGTTGAGGCCTTCAAAAGTGTCGAACTGATCGTTCGGGGAGAAGTAGAACAGGTAGGTTTCCGTCAACGTCACCTTGCCGAAGGTCAGCGCGATCCCAGGGGTGAAGTCGGACTCGTACCAGCTCTTGGTCGTTGGTGCTGCTTTAGTTGCGGTTGCGTAATTCTTGGGCCAAGTCGCTGGATTGGAAAAGGAATCCCAGATGCTTGCGTTGAGAACAACCTTGTTCAGAAGACCGTCGCCTTCGTACGTCTTGAGGAAAATGTCAGCGTAAGGCTGATAGCTGGCGGAGTGATTGTTCTGGATGATCCCGCGGCTGTAGTAAGACGTTACCACGTTCACGCCGATGTCGCCGGTGATGGCGCTTTCCTGAAGCTTCTGAGGAGCTGGTGCGGCCTTCACGCCCTGAGCGTCCTTTGCGGATGTGCCTGCCCAGGAGAGGGTGGGAAGGGCAACGACTGCTGCGATTGCACAGATCTGTGCGACGGATTTGTTCGTCATAGGTGGTGTGTTTGGTTTGGAAGAGGGCCTGCCGGGGGGCCGGAGCGTCCCCCTTCCGTCTACCTCAATCCGAAGAATCCAGCCCGTAGGCAAGAGAAAAATGTTACATTCAGACAACAAATCTTCGCCAAATGTGCGGCAATTTGCGGATTCAGCGTCCGGCCACCCGACGCAACTCCGGCGTCTCACACCCCAGTTGTTCATACAATCCTCGACGTACTTTGTGAACTGCATCCCGAAGCACCGGAGCATTTTGTGCCAGAATGCGTAAGCTCCACCCAGAGGAATGTGCGAGGCGACTTTGCCCAATCCAAACTTCCTCGCTTTGCAACTCATTCAGGTGCTCAAGTGCACGCGAAACTTTTTCTAGCCGGGAACTCACGGCCAGGATGCCCGCATAATAGCCGGTGGGAAAACGCTCCATGAGTGCCGCAATCGGCGGCGTGCCCGGTTCTAGTCGCAGTCGCTCCCGGGCAGCGTGTTGTTCGCCAATCCAGAGATCCGTATGCCAGTCGAGCCGACGGTACTGGAATACTTCTCCGGAGGCCGTTCGCCCTGGAGCCAGCGTTTCAAAAAAAAGGAGTGTCCCGCCCTCGGCTACCTCCAGTCGCGTGGTCTGGCGGTAGGCCGCGCCTGCTTGCGGAATGAAGACTTCCGGTAGCACTTCTAAAAAGGCGCCGTCTGCGACTCGAAACCGTTGCTCCATCGCGGCCCAACCGCTCTGGACACGGTGGGCGCGGCTCGCCCCGGGCATGGTGAGCAGCAAACGCGCCCCGCTTTCCACCAAGACGTCTTGCGTGATGCGGTCGTCCTCAAGCAGGCCAGCGGTTGGGTTGACCACATTTAGGACGAGAGTATCTTTATCCCAGTGCGGTTTGCTCAAGTGAATGGGCGCACGAAACGACTGTTCGCGCAGGGTCGAGACGCCGCGCGAGTCCAGTGCGCAAATGAGACGCAGGTGGCCGCTCATTCCCTGAAGGGCAGAGGACGGAGCCGTGGTCGTCATTTCGCTGGGAGTCCAAATAGAACCTCTCTGCGGATCCAGTCGAGCAATGGCTCACGGCCCTGCTCTGAGCGCAGGTCGGCAAAGAGAAAAGGCCGTTCGCCCCGCATGCGCTTGGCATCGCGCGCCATGACGGCGAGGTCGGCGCCAACGTAGGGTGCGAGTGCGGTTTTGTTGATCAAGAGCAAGTCGCTATGCCGGATCGCGGGGCCGCCTTTGCGCGGAATTTTGTCTCCCTGTGCGACGTCGATAACGTAGATAAAAGCATCTACGAGTTCGGGGGAGAAGGTGGCGGATAGGTTGTCGCCGCCGCTTTCTACCAAGATGAGTTGAGCGTCGGGGTGGCGCAGTTCGAGTTCGGCGATGGCGGCGAGGTTCATACTGGTGTCATCCCGGATGGCGGTGTGCGGGCAGCCGCCGGTTTCGACCCCGAGGATGCGGTCTGCGGGGAGGGCCTCGTTTTTGGTGAGGAACTCAGCATCTTCGCGGGTGTAGATGTCGTTTGTGACGACGGCCAGCGAGATTTCGTTTCGCAGCCACTGACAGAGCCGCAGCAGAAGCATGGTTTTGCCGGAGCCTACGGGGCCGCCGACGCCAATTTTCACGGGGCGCCTGGGGGCGTGGGAGGCGAGTGGGCGAGGAGATGAGGAATCAGGCATCGAAAAAAGATTGCGTGTGCTGAGGTGTCTGCTAGGTTGTCCCACCCACCAAGTACATTTATGGCCAAGACGAGTTGGATTGAACGTGAAAAAAAGAAGGCGGCGACAGTCGCTAAATACGCCGCTCTGCGTGCGGAGTTGAAGCAGAAAGGTGACTACGTCGGTCTTTCTCTTCTTCCTCGCAATGCCAGCCCAGTGCGCATGTCGAAACGCTGCCTACAGTCTGGCCGCAAACGTGCGTTTATCGGTCGGTTTAAGCTATCGCGTATTGCGTTTCGCGAGTTGGCCTCGAACGGGCTCATCCCCGGCGTGACCAAGTCGAGTTGGTAGTCTTTTTTATTTTCAGAAAACACGAGATCCGAGTCGCAGGTTTTTCCTGTGACTCGGTTCTTTTTTGCATGTAATCAGTCTTTACAAATGCACCGCCTGTCGGGTGCTCCTTTTGCATTCGCGCCTTTGCGGCGCAACAGTATGTCACCAGAAGTCGGTTCGGATACCCAAGGAATCCCTGTTTTTTTTCAGCTCGCAGCCGTTCTTGTCCTCGTTGGACTGAACGGATTCTTCGTCGCCTCTGAATTTGCCATCGTCAAGGTTCGCTCTAGCCAGCTAGAGGCTCTGGAAGCTTCGGGCGAACGTAAAGCGCGTCGCGCGATTGAGGTCACCGAAAACCTCGAGGCTTATCTATCTGCAACTCAGCTAGGGATCACTCTCGCAAGCCTGGCATTGGGCTGGGTGGGCGAACCCTGCGTGGCCCGCCTCATCGACCCCGTGCTGGTGGGACTTGGCGTGACGTCCGATGCAGTATTGCACACCGTCTCAGTCGGGGTCGCTTTCGCCGTCATCACGTTTCTGCACATCGTGCTCGGGGAATTGGCACCCAAAACGCTCGCCATTTCCAAACCCGTCCCAACCACAGTCTGGGTGAGTGTGCCACTGGGAATCTTCTACCAAGTGTTTCGCCCGGCTATCTGGTTTCTAAACTCCTCGGCTAATTTGATTCTTCGCAAAGTACTGCGGATCAGTCCAGTGGGTGAACATGAACTAGCCCACACTGAGGAAGAGCTGCGCGTCATCCTTACCGAGAGCGAGGACGCTCGGCAGGTCACTCCCATTGGAAAAGAGATCCTGATCAACGCTCTGGATCTTCGCAAACGGGTTGTCCGCGACATCACGACCCCGCGCAAAGAGGTCGTTTTTCTAAATACGGAAGATTCTTTCGAAGAAAATCTAAAGAGCGCCCTGGAATCTCAGCACACTCGGTTTCCAGTGTGTGAAGGCCATTTAGACAACGCCATTGGTCTCGTGCACATCAAGGACCTGCTCGTCCAAATGCGCACTCCTCAACCGGAGCTCATGCGGGCAAAGCGCGACATCCTGCCCGTCCCCGAGATGATGCCCTTGGAGCGGCTCCTGACCTTTTTCCTCACGAAACACGCGCATTTGGCGCTGGTGGTGGACGAATACGGTGGCACTGTGGGCGTGGTGACACTCGACAACGTGCTCGCGGAAATCGTGGGCGAAATTCAGGACGAATTCGACACGGAGTTGCCTGAGTTTAAGCGCGTGAACGCCGACGAGTTTGTTGTGGATGGTGGTATGGCCTTGTACGAACTCAAGGACATGGCTGGGTTGGACTTAGAGAGCGAAGACGTGAGCACCGTGGGAGGGTATGTCACTCATCTGGCAGGGAATCTGCCTTCCGTGGGCGATCAGGTACAGATCCCGCCTTTCGAAGTGAGTGTGACAAAGGCGGATGGCCGTCGTGTCTTGGAGGTCTGTTTCCGACGCGTGAAGGTCGAGGAGTAGACGTTCGCCGGGCTGGGAATGGATTGGCCATTTGGGGCGGCGGAACGAGGTCGGTGCGGCGATTGCGTATGGATTCTGAACGCGGGGGATTGAGTCGGTAGAAACCGCGCGAGTGTTCGTCGCGCCGTGATTCGACAAATCTTCCTGAACCCAGAGGGTTCCCAGCGGGAAGCCGGTGGTTGAGAGCAGCGACACCACCGGAACACATCCGCATGACCGAACGCACTCCAACAGGGGTGCCAGCAACCAACCAGGCCGTTCGCTATTCTACTTCGCTACCGGCGTAGCGGCCTCCTGCGTCATTTTAGGCAGGCGCGAGGCCACCCATAGCGACATCAAAAGCAGTCCCAAGCCGGAGCTTAGGAACACGATCCAGTAGCCGGGAACAAATTTGTCCTCAGCTCCAGTGATCCCAAAACGCACCCCGAGAACGCCGCCTCCCTGCACTCCCAAGGATTGACCCAGAAAAAAGAAAAACGCGAACAACGAAACCGCTGTCCCACGCGCTTTGGGAGCAAGCTCCGTTGCCTTGGTTTGTAGAGTGCTATGAATGGAATTAAATCCAAACCCTAGCAACAGCATCCCAGGAATGATCGGCCACCAAGTCTGCAGCGAGGGAAGCGCTGACGCCAGGCAGAAGCCGCTCAGAAGCAGACTGCCACCCAGGAGCGCCATTTGCCTCTGGACAAGGCTCTTGAGAATCTTTTTGGCGCTTAAACTGTAGATTAACCCGCCGATTCCGTAAAAACTGATTAAAATACCAGCTTGCAAGATCTTCATCCCAAAGGTGTCCTGAAGAGCACTGCTCACATAGACGAGGCCTCCGAAAAGAAAAAGGCCTTCCAGGAAAATCGCGGGGTACACCAGCAGTGAGTTCGGATTGGAAAGCACAGTCGCGTACCCCGCAATTGCGGAGGTAGGGGGCTTGCTTGGGTCTCGCACGGGGCGGGGTTCCTTGCGCGCGGCGCTTATGAAGGCAACCATAACGACTGCGGAGATGCCCCCCAGCAGAAGGAAAATGTTCCTCCAGCCTAAATAGTCCCCAAAAATCCCCCCCATGGGGCCGCTAAAAACTGTGCCCATCATGAGCGCACTCATGAATTGGCCCAGAGTCGCCTGGCGCTTTTCGAGCGGATACTTATCGCCGATGTACGCACTCGAAAGTGGAATAATCGCTGCCGCGAAGACTCCCGT
>CAIWVL010000159.1 GCA_903916085.1 uncultured Spartobacteria bacterium | reverse complement strand
GTCGGGGAATCGCCCTTACGAGAAACGCCATCTTTGCCGAAGACGACAAGCGGCTTGGCAGGTTCAAGCTCTAGCGAGAACCCGGCTTCCTCCCGAATTCGGGAGTCCAATGTAAAGCGGTCCTCCACACCAGCCTGCACGAGCCGATCGTCGCCAACGTGCACTGCGAGAGTTTCGACAGAAGACGCGGCGTCCCAGCCCGAGCGGGCCAGGCGTTCGGTGTGGATAAAACGCCCCGACTTCACGTCCAGTACGGCGGCGTGAAACAGAAAAATTTCGTCCGAGCGAAAGCGTGGTTGGGAGGCTGTGCTTTCCAGAGAAGCCGGCTGAGTGGCCCTCCGGAAAAACGTGGCTTGGAATCCGAACCGTTCCCTGTCCGGCCCGAACAAATGGCCAGTCAAGTACCACCATTCGACTTTGAAGTCGGGGTGCGAAGCGTGATCGCGCGGGAACGCAAACGTGTGGCCCGGTTGAGGGACACGGAACCCGTCGGTCGTCTTTTCGACTAGGGGTTGCGGGAAAAAGTCGGAGACAGCGACCCCAGCGGGCTGAGGAAAGACAGCGGCGAGGGCCAATAGAAACAGGGAACGCGCTTTCATGGAGGTCAAGCTTCTCGATCGGCTGGGAGATCGGCGCTAGCGCGTCCCACTCCCCAAGCGACGGCGGCACCGCAGGCAGGAACGACTAGTCCTAAAAGAAAAAGCGCCTTTAGGGGAATAGCTAGCTGCAAGGTCCAGCCGAACGTTTGCTTGTTGATGACAAACACCAAAAGCGCCCCCAGCCCAAAACTTGTGACAAGTCCCCCGAAGGTTCCGCCACAGGCCAAAAGTGCGCCCTCCCACGCGGCGACTTTGGCGATGCCGTTCCGTGACATCCCGAGGGCACGTAACGTTGTAAGTTCTGCGCGGCGCTCGGCTAAGATACTTGCCAAAGTAATGCCCAAGCCCGCCAAGGCCACCACGACGCCAATGGCCTCCAAGGCATAAGTGATGGCAAAAGTTTGTCTGAAAATACGCATGACTTCGCCACGCAAATGACCATTTGTGAAAACCGCAAGGCCCCGGTACTCAGCGCCAATGCGGGCACGGACGGCCTCCGGATCCGCCCCAGACCGAAGCGTTAGGGATAATGTGCTCACCTCGCTCGTGTGAAACCACTCCTGCAAATGGCGGCGATCCACCATCACGATGCCCTGATCGTCGCCGTAATCAGTGTAGATTGCGGCTACTTGGAGCACGCGCTCTCCTGAAGGCGTCGGCAAATAAAGCGTGTCACCGCGCCGCGAGTGAAATCGTTCCGCAAAAGATTCGCTAATCACACAAAGCGAGGCGTTCAGTGTGGGATCGAAGATGGCGGAATCTAGCGGTGGTTTGAGCCAACTAAACTGGTTATGCCTGTGATAGAAATCCAGATTAGTGCCTGCGAGCCGAATACTACCTTGAGGCAGTTCCACGGGAAACATTAGGAGGGCATCCCAGTCCGCGACATCTGGATGAGAGGTGAGGGCTTTCCAAGCGGCTGCGGGAAGTCGGTTGTAGGCTGTTGCCGCCTGATTAGCGTCGCTTGTGACATAGATGTCCGCTTGGAGCAGATGCCCGATCCAGTCGCTGACGCTAAGCTCGAAACTACCCACAAGCACAGCCATGCCACCTGTCATGGACACGGCGCACAAGAGACCGGCGGCAGCCCAGCGGTGGCGATTCGTCGGGGCACGCAGGTGACTGTTGGCGAGTTGGGCAGCGGCTGAGTTTTTAGAAAAACGGGCAGTGAGTCGTGCCGCTATGCGCAGAGCGTCACCGGCAACAATCCCTGCTCCCACAACCCCAATGAGTGCGCTCAAGTAACCCGCTAGCGCAAAGCGGGTCCCACCTGAGAGCGGTAACGGCGGACAAAAAGCCATTCCCATCGCGACTGCGAGCATCCCCCAGCCCACCGAGGGCGCCGTGAGTTTAGAGGCGACTGGAGCCGCACCTGTCCCCTGCGCCCACAGTTGCGCGGGCGGCGTGGAGGCAGCGCGCTTTGCAGGCAGCCAACCCGCCAGGACACTACAGCCCACAGAGAGAACAAACGCACTCAGCGCCTCGCCGATGTGCAGTCCAGCGGCTTGCGTGTTGTTCGCGTAATACAGCGCGTTGACCGTCTGAGACACGGCCCGCACGGTTCCTTGAGCTAGGGCCCAGCCCCCGAGAACACCCACGACACCGCCGCCCACTCCAAGCAGAGCGGCCTCCCATAACCAAGCTCGGCGCACTTCGGAATCCCGCACGCCGAGGGCGCGTAACACGGCAGTTTCGCCTCGACGCCGGACGACAGCTGCATCCAGCGCCTGAAAAATGAGGTAAAGTCCAACTAAGAGCGCAAGCAGGGAAAGAATGGTCAGGTTCAGACGAAACCCGCGCGTCATCACCTCTGCCGCGACCCGACGCGATTCGGTTGTGCGTACCCTAGCCCGCGTGCCGACGATCTCCTCCAGTCGCTTCAAAAGAATCGTCCGGCTCGCCCCCTGTCGAGCGCTCGGTGGAAACACGCATTCCACTCGGTCAATCCGTCCATCCTTGCCCGATAAACGCTGGAGCCCGGGTAAATCCATGACCAAAAGACTCGCAGGTGCCTCCGGTTGATCCGCGCGCCCCGGAATCATCCCTACAATTTCCAATTCCACGGCGCGCTCATTGATCACTAAAGCCAACCGTTCCCCGACTTTTAGTCCGGACCGCTCTGCAAATGCCGCGCTGCAAAACAAAGCGTCGTCGCGCCCGAGAAGCTTCCAGAACGAATCACCACCGCCCTGTTCATTGGAGTCGACTTGCGCACTGGATTTATCATTCGATTGCCCCCCGGAACGTTCGGAGCGTTGGGAGAGCCAGCGACGCTCGAGTTTATCTTGAGCGGCTAAATTTTGGAGAGCGACGAGGTCCACGCCAAGGAGAGTAAAAGTGGCGCGTGCGCCGATCTGTGCGTTGTCGCCGGAGCGAGGTGGAGCGCATACGGTTTCAACGACAGGCACAAGCTCAACAGCGCCTAGGGGGTCGCTCCCTTTGGCACTCAGTTTGAATCGGAGTTCGTCTAGGAGAGACTCGGGAAGGGCACCGGCTGGGGCGGCCAGTGTGGCGTCGGTTTGCTGGGTGAGGACTTCTGCGAAACTTGTGAAGCTGGCCACAGCAGCTCGATTGGCTAGGCGAATAGACAAGAAAACAGCCACCCCCAGAGAGAGTAGAAGCAAAAGCAACAGGGCGCGAACGGGTTGTTGTCTCCAATGACGCAAGGTGAACTGCCGCAATAACATTCCCACGACAGATGCCGAAGCCGGCGGTGTCGAAGCGGATTTCACGCCACAACCTCCGCGAGAATCCCGTCACGCATCGTGGCCACCCGTGGGCAGATGCGTGCAGCCTCTAAACTATGCGTGACAAGGACGAGGGCGGTGGTGGTTTCCTCAGTCAGTTCCTGAAGCAAATCTAGAATGTTGGTGCTGTTGGCTGAATCTAGGTTCCCCGTAGGTTCATCCGCCAAAATCACGGGTGGTGCGTGGACCAAGGCGCGGGCAATGGCACACCGCTGCATTTCGCCGCCGGAAAGCCGGGAGGGCAGAGCGTCAGCTCGGTGGCCGATTTTGACGCGGTTGAGAAGCAGGTTTGCCCGGTGGGCGCGTTCTTCGGCTGAAACCCCCAGGAGGACGAGGGGAAATTCCACGTTTTCACGCACGGTGAGAGTGGAGAGGAGGTGGAAGGATTGAAAAATGTTGCCTAGTTTGCGCCGCCGCAAATCGGCGAGCGTGTCACCGTTCATTTGGGTGAGATCGCCGCCACCAATGAGAATCGCGCCGGAATCGGGACGGTCGATACCTCCGAGACAGTTGAGCAAAGTTGTCTTACCACTTCCTGAAGGCCCGGTGAGGGCGAGTCGCTCGCCTGGGAACAGACGTAGGGAGACGTCCCTGAGAACAGGGCGCAGATCGTAGTTTTTACTAAGAGAGCGACACTCGAGAACGGGCGCGGGCATTGGGAAGTTCCCTAGAGTAGCGAGTGGAGCACTAAGTACCAGTACGCGTTTGGTGAGTATTAGAGGACGCAGCACATCGAATCGATGGGAAAGACATGCCTCAAGGACCTTCAAGATGCCTCTGGGGATTGGCCATTTTGGATCGGGGAACTCCGAGTTCAGTCGAGAACCCGCGCCCGCCTGCGTTCCATCATGTCTAATTCATCTGGATCCGTAGCCCCCCCACTGGGGTGCATCCTATTTTGCGTTGTGCGTTCGATCGTGCATGCGCTCCCCCTCTGGATTTTGTCTGAAGCGGAATTCTGGCTTCCGGACAAGTCCCCTGCCCTGCAAACTCGAGGGTGTTCATGAACATTCTTGAAGAACTGCAAAAGCGGGTCATTCCCGGCGACGGAGCCATGGGCACTTTGCTCATGGAACGCGGGGTGGCTTGGGAAAGGTGCTTTGAGGAGCTTAACCTCTCAGAACCAGCGATGGTGCGCAGCGTTCATGAAGCGTATCTGCATGCGGGAGCGCAACTTTTAGAAACCAACTCGTTTGGAGCAAACACCGTTCGCCTGACTAAACACGGCCTCGAACAGCGCACGGTTGAAATTAACAGGGCAGCCGTTCGTCTGGCGCGGGAGGCTGCCGTGGCGTGTGGTGGCCGCCCGTGGATCGCGGGAAGCGTGGGTCCCTTGGGCGTCACGCTGGAACAGGCGCGGGAACGTAGTCTAGATCGCGAGGCGCTCTTTCGCGAACAAATCGGTGCCCTCGTCGAAGAAGGCGTAGATTTGCTCTTCCTAGAAACCTTCGCCGACCTGGAAGAAATGCGACTCGCACTTCGGGTGTGCCAGTCTCTCGCGAAATGCCCGGTGCTGAGTTCTTTCGCTTGCAGCGCCGAGGGACTTCTTCGGGACGGAACTCCCATTCTTGAAGCCTTCCGAACGTGTTTGGCCGAAGGTGCCGACATGGTGGGGCTCAATTGTGCACATGGGCCACATGCCATGCTGCGATTAGTAGAACCCCTGCCCGCAGACCTTCCCCTTGCTGTGTTTGCCAATGCCGGTTACCCGCGTTTTACCGAGGGCCGTTTTCAATACGACACTTCGCCCGAGTACTTTGCAGGGATCGGCTTAGAGCTCGCTCGTCAAGGGGCGAAGCTCATCGGAGGTTGTTGCGGAACCGGACCTGCGCACATCGCGGCACTTGCCCAGAAGCTGGCCACGCAGGCCCCCGTCTTTTCGAAGGTCACAAGCCCCAAACATCCGCAAGTCAATGTGAACGAGCCCGCGCTTGTCGCGGCACCGGCGCGACAGAACCTCGTGGCCCTCGGGGAACACGATGCGCCTGCAACGATTCTCGAGAGACTGGCGGCGGGACGCACCGTGATCGTAACTGAGCTGGACCCGCCCAAGACTCTAGACCTCGAAAACTACTACCGAGGAGCTCAGGCGCTCACTGACGCGGGCTCGGATGCCATCACTCTGGCAGACAATTCTCTGGCGATTCTGCGCGTGAGCAATCTCGCGGTCGGGGCAGCCCTGAAACAGCGAGGCATCACGCCTTTGCTGCACATTGCCTGCCGGGACAAAAATTTGCTTGGGCTTCAGAGTGAACTCTTGGGCATGGCGGCGCTTGGCATGAACCACGTTTTACCTCTCACGGGCGACCCTGCCAAGGTGGGTGATCACCCAGGGGCAACCTCAGTGTACGATGTGACGTCCATTGAGCTCTTGAAGATCGTGAGCCAGATGAATGCTGGGGTAAATGCGAACGGTAAATCGATCAAGAACTCCACGCGTTTTGTCGCAGGCTGCACGTTTAATCCCAACGCGCGCAACATTGAACCACAGCTCAGCCGACTCGAACGCAAAATCGCCGCTGGCGCCCAGTACGTCCTCACCCAGCCTGTTTTCGACTCCGCTCGACTGCGTCTTTTAGCCGAACGCACAAAACCCTTTGGCATTCCTATTTTCCCCGGCATCTGGCCGTTACTGAGCGGGCGTCAAGCCGAGTTTTTGCACAACGAAGTCCCGGGCATCCTCATCCCCGACATGGTGCGCGAGCGGATGCGAGGCAAGGAAGGTGCCGAGGGACAGGAAATCGGGGTGCAAATCGCCAAGGAAATGTGCGAAGAGGCGTTGCTTTCGTTTCGATCCATTTATTTGATCACACCCTTTCTGAGGTACGATACGACTGTCGAACTAGCCCAATTCATCCGTAGCCTAGGCGGCTGATTTTCTTAGATCAATTCGGGAAAAAGCGAATGAGACTGCCTCAAGCTTGACCACCTGAAGCTCCTGTGCCCAAAAGAAAACGGCAGCGGCAGGTTTTCAGCCGCGTACCCCAACTTTAACCCCTCAAACAACACCTCACCGTCTCATTGCATCATGCGTTTTGGCATCAATTCCTTCCTGTTCGTTTCTCCCTTTAAAACCGAAAGCGTCGAACTCTTTAAGCAGTTCAAAGACTGGGGGTTCGATACCGTTGAGATCCCCGTTGAAGCTCCCGAGCACGTGGATCCCCTGGCGCTCAAGGCAGCCGCTGAAAAGGCGGGGATCGCCATCGGTTCCATCTGCGCCTGCATGGGCCCGGGACGTGATCTGCGCGGCACCGAAGAAGAACAGCAGACGGGACTTCACTACGTCACCGCACTCATTGATCAGGCGGCGCAGATGGGCTGTCCCCGCATCATCGGTCCGATCTACTCTGTGGTCGGCAAGCGCGGCCCTGTGTCTCCTGAGAATCAAGCGATTGAGTTCGCTCTTGTGGTAAAGCACTTGAAGACGCTGGCCAAGCATGCCGCCGAAAAAGGCGTAGAACTGGTCGTGGAACCCCTCAACCGCTTTGAAACCGACTTCCTTAATACCACCGACCAAGGTCTCAAGTTGATCGAGGCTGTAGGTGCAAAGAACGTGAAGCTCCACTTGGACACGTTTCACATGAACATTGAGGAAAAGAACCAAGCCGCTGCGATCCGCAAAGCAGGTGCGCACCTTGGCCATTTCCACGCGTGCGGCACCGATCGCGGCACGCCGGGAAACGATTCGCTGGACTGGGAGCCCATCGTTCAGGCATTGCACGACATTGGGTACGACCAGGACGTCGTGATCGAGTCCTTCACGCAGGACGTCAAGGTCATTGCGGCTGCCGCAGCGATCTGGCGCAAGATGGAGCCCAACCGGGACGACATCGCGGTGAGGGGCTTAGAAAACCTACACCGGTTCTTTGGCACCCACACCAAGTAGTCTACTAACTCAATTTCCCCTCATGAAAAAACGCATCTCTCTTCTCGCGCTTTCCCTCCTTGCAGGCTCCGCCCTCGCTCAGGACCAAGTTCTCTTCAATGGCAAAGATCTGACTGGCTGGGAGGGTAATCCTGCCCTCTGGTCAGTCAAAGACGGTGTCATTCACGGTGAAACTCAGGCGGATCCCGCCAACCCCAAGAAAAGCTCCCTTCATCACAATACCTTCCTCGTCTTGAAGGACGCCACGCCCGGAGACTTTGAGATCCACGCCAAGTTCCGGATTACGAGTGAATGGGGGAACTCGGGCATCCAATACCGCAGTAAGCTCGAGACTGCAGGACAAGACGGCCCGATCGTGTCTGGTTATCAGGCTGACATGGAATCAGGGAAAACTTACACGGGGATTCTTTATGAGGAAAAAGGTCGTGGGATTCTGGCTCAGCGCGGCCAGCAGGTGGTGGTGAAAGCAGACCCAGCCGATCCGAAGAAGACGCTCAAAGAGGTGACG
Source organism: uncultured Spartobacteria bacterium (assembly GCA_903916085.1). Taxonomy (GTDB): domain Bacteria; phylum Verrucomicrobiota; class Verrucomicrobiia; order Chthoniobacterales; family Chthoniobacteraceae; genus Chth-196. Next base: position 6,232 of record CAIWVL010000159.1, on the reverse strand, counting down.
GGGTCTGTGGGGGACTCGAAGGAGATTCAGGAGGCCATTCACATCACGGATTGGAACGAGTACGTGGTGATTGCTAAGGGCAACCACTTGGAACAGTTCATCAACGGTAAGAAGACGATCGACGTCACCGACGAAGATCCGCGCGGGGCCAAGGACGGGATCATTGCGTTGCAGATGCACGCTGGGCCCCCGATGGTCGTTGAGTTCAAGGACATCACCCTCAAATCCCTCAAGTAAACACTGAACCGCTTCTCGGCATGTGCGCAGAGATTGCCCTTCTCTGCGGCACGCTCCGGGAGCGCTGTGGAGAGGGCTTTTTACGCCACTCTCCCCAGCTTCTGACGCCCTCAAAGAAATTCTTTCCATGTTCAAACCCGCCCTCTCCTACGCAGCCCTCACGCTAGGGTTTCTGGGATCATTCGCTAACGCGGAAGATGCCAAGCGCAATGTTCTGTTAATCGCTGGTCGCCCCAGCCATGGCCCCGGTCAGCATGAGCATAACGCTGGTGTCCAGCTCTTGGCTAAGTGCCTAAAAGAAAACGCCTCAGACCGCGTAGACGTCCAGTTCACTCTGGGCGGTGCCTGGCCCGAAGACGCCGTTCTGAACAAGGCCGACACAATCGTCATTTACTCCGATGGCGGTGGCGCACATCCCGCAATCTCACACCTCCCGCAACTTGAAGCCCAGATGAAGCGGGGCTGCGGCTTCGTATGTCTGCATTACGCAGTGGAACCGGCATTTGCGAAAGTGGGTTGGCCCGAGCCAGAAATGGGACCAGACGGCAAGCCGCTCAAGCAGGTGCCACCACCTGGACGCAGCTCCAACGGGGCTGGAGCGCAGGAGTTTCAACAGTGGTTGGGTGGTTATTTCGAGCAGTTCTGGTCGGTGAACCCGCACTGGGAAGGTAACTTTAAAGAGTTTCCCAAGCATCCCGTTAGCAACGGGGTGAAACCCTTCAGTACAACCGACGAGTGGTACTACCACATGCTTTTTCGGCCTGGAATGCAGAGTGTGACGCCCATCTTGAGCGACCTGCCACCTGTTTCTACAACGGAGCGCGGAGAAGGTTCTCACAGTGGTAATCCCGAGCAAAAGCGCGAGGTCCTCGAAGAAAAGAAGCCACAAACCGTCGCTTGGGCGGTCGATCGTGAAGACGGTGGACGAGGCTTTGGCTTCACCGGCGGTCATTTCCACAAGGGCTGGGGCAACGAAAACCAGCGCAAACTTGTGCTGAACGCGATCCTATGGACAGCCAAAGCGGCGGTTCCAGCCGACGGTCTGAACTCAAAGGTCACCGAGGAAGAATTGCAGGCGAACCTTGATCCCAAGGCACCGCCGCAACCCAAACCCGCCCCGAGTGCGGCGCAGCCCAAGTAAAGATAAGGAAAGGCAACCGCCCGGAGTTCAGTTTCAAGAGCAAGCTCACGCGCCTCCCGCGTGAGCTTCTTTTATTTCTACGCCGAAGCCCCAACCTGTGTCCATGTACGGCGACGAAAAGGTCCTGGTAGCCAGGCGTTCTCCCTTTAACCTGATTCTCCTCACCGAGAATGCGCAAGGCCTCCGCAGCCTGCGTTTTGGAGAAGAAGGCGTATGTCAGAGTGTTGTGAATGTGGAGGAAGCCGCTCACCTAGCATTGCCTTACACAAACGTCCTGCCCCTCGCCCTAGCCTTTGCCGGGCTCCCACGCAGACTGCTCGTGCTTGGCCTGGGCGGAGGTACCCTGCCCCGTTTCTTTCACAAAATTCTTCCCGAGTGCAAAATCGACGTCGTCGAACTGGATCCCGATGTCCTTGAAATCGCCAAGGATTACTGTGGATTCCAGGAGGACGCCCGAATGCGCGTCTACATCGATGATGGTCGCGGCTTCATCGCCGGGCACTCGGCGTACTACGATGTGCTTGTCCTGGACGGGTTCGGAGCTGACTCCATCCCGGACCACCTGCGGACCGCTGAGTTTCTCCACAGCGTCCGGTGCGCCCTCACGGAGACAGGCATAGCCGTGGCCAATGTTTGGGGCCGCAACAACAACCGTCTTTACGAGCACATGTTGCTGACGTACCGAGAAGTTTTTGAAGAAGTGTACGTACTAGATGTCGCTGGTCCGGGTACGCGGGTATTCGTGGCGCTTCAGCATAAACAAACGCTCACGCACGCGGAGTTGCTTGCTAAAATGAGCGCGCTCCCGATGCGCCCCGGCTTCAATCCAGGCCAACTCACCTTCAGACATTCCGATAAAGAACGTCTGGAAAACGGATCTGTGCTGCGGGATTCCGCCAATGGCTTGGCCATTGCGAAGGATAAAAAAGGGCACCTCTCCCCGGTTCAGGCAATCGCAGAAGCTGTTCAGATGAACCCGAAACGTTCAAGGCAGGCCGGTGGTTGAGCGCGAGCGATACCACCGGGACGCACACAATGAAACAAACGCACCCCAGTCGAGGTGGCAGCTCACTCTCAAAGCGACAGCGAAGCTGAGGTACCGCGACTTTAATGGCAGCCGCAACCTTGGTTGCAGCAATCGTTTAAAAAATCATCAGGCACGGGCACACGCCCCACCTCGAAGGTCTTGGCGAGCATGGGATAGAAGACTTTTTGCAGGGACTGGAGTTGGTCTTGGGCCTCCAAAAAGTCGCGGGCGATTTCCTTGCTCAGAACAGACGCGCGCAACGCCTCAAACGCCTCCATTTCCTCCGGAGTGACCGGCACACCGGCGGATTGCTTTTCGTGTAACAACTGGGCGCGTTCGTTGACCATCTGGAACTCAAACTTGGCGTGTTCATCGTTCATGAAAGCGTCGAGTTTTCGGAACATTTCGGGGAAGCCCGGCGAGTGGACGATGGCGTCGCAAAGTTCACGGGTCTTTTGCTCAACGAGAGACATGGGATTTTCCATAATAGATTTGAAGCGAAGAAAGGGCCTGTAGGCGGGGGGCCTAGATCGGTGTATAAAAAAAGGTCCGCGGTGCAAAACCACGGACCTCTATCTTGAAAGTTAGAGAATTAGGGAAACTTAAGCTTCGGGCATGGTCTTACGCAGACCGATAACCTTGTCGCCCGCCTTGAACTGGCCCCGCTTCTTGAGGAGTTCGACGCGTTCGAAGCGCTTGAGCACGTTACGTTTGGCAGTGATTGTACTAGCCCCCTTGAGGCTGCGATGCTGGGACATAAAAAGTGATTAGTTGAGTGGTGAAGAGTACAGGACAGGAACGTTGTGTAAAGCAGGAATGAAGAAGAGTTTTCATCTCACCCGCCTCCGCAGTCTTCGCTCTCCCTACGCCATCTTAGGCACACTGAAAGGTGCCCTATCTTTGCGGTGCGACAGAGCAGTCGCCGCTGGATTGTCCATAATCTCCTCACGCTGGGCATCAATTTTCAGGAGCGCACCGAGGGTCAGTTTCTCTGGGAGCGCGTCATTGAGTTTGAGGTGCTCCAGCATACGCCCCAGCGCTTCCGTGGCAACGGGTTCGTCTTGAACACGTTCCAGCGCAGACTCTGACGTCTGGAGAGTGCCTAACCGGTGTGAGATCCCCGCTAAATGGCAGAGTGCAGAAGAAACCTCCCCTTCCCGAGCGTTGCACGCCAGAGACTTCGCGTTACGAGTGCGAACGGCGCTGATGAAATTGCTGTAGTGTGTGGGCGCCAGCGGCGAACCCGGAGCAGGCGCGGGCGCGGCGGGAGGCGCAACTTCACCTGGAAGCGAATACCTGCCCCAACGTTGCAAAATTTCACCCTTGTCATCAAAGGCGATAGCCGCGTTGTAGGCCGGAATAAGTACATGACCACGTTCGTATTGTAACACCAAGCCGATAGCTGAGCCCCGGTAATTGTCCATCTCTTTGGAGCCCACCTTCGAAGGAAGGCCGCGCACCTCGAAATACAAAGGAGCTTTTACGTAAGGCAAAAGAACAAGTTGTGTATTAGGCGTTTGGCCATCGTCGTCGTAACCAAAACGCCCGCCAAAACTTAGAGCAGAGGGCGGAAGAGAGGGTTCATCCATGAACCAGCGGGCGATGTCTGCCTGGTGTACGCCTTGATTGCCAAAGTCGCCATTGCCTGTTTCCCAAGCCCAATGCCAATCGTAGTGAAGTTTGGTGCGCTGTAACTCAGCTTTGGCGGAGGGACCGCACCACAGGTCGTAATCCACAGTGGTTGGAATCGGTTGTGGCCCAGTAACTTTTCCGATGCTTGCGCGGCGCTTGTAACAGGTGCCGTGCACGCGGACCAAACGGCCGAGGTGCCCCGCCTTGGTCCAAGCATAGGCTTCGATCAATGCAGGCGAAGAACGGCACTGCGTGCCCGACTGTAAAATAGCACCGGTCTTGCGCACAGCAGCGACGAGCTGTTTACCTTCCCAAAGCGTGTGGGAAACAGGTTTTTCGAGATAAACATCCTTGCCGGCCTGCATGGCCCAAATGGCGGCGAGACAGTGCCAGTGGTTGGGAGTGGCGATCATGACGGCGTCGACGTCCTTGCTTTCGATGAGGCGGCGCAAATCGCTGAACACCTGAACGGTCTGCCCAGCCGTTTCCATCGCGGCACGCCCCTTCGCGAGGACGGCGGAATCGACGTCACACAGAGCGGTGACGCGCACATTGGGAACGGCGAGTAGGCCGGTGAGATCGGCCATGCCGCGACCGTTGAAGCCGATGCCGCCAATGCGAACGGCTTCGTTGGCACCGGGTGCCCCAGCAAACACCTTGGCTGGAAGGCTCAACGTTGCGGCAGTCGCGGCAACGGATTTTAGAAAGGAACGGCGAGTTGGGTTTTGGGGAGAGTGCATCTCGTGAATCGTAGCGTGTGGGTGAACGGCTGAGGAGCGTGGAATTGGGGAGAAAGGGAGTCAATGGGAGAGAACGGGTATCAAGTGAAGAGCAAAAGCGGCGAGAGCATCGCGCCCACCCATTGCCACCCATTGCTCGCTTGACCCCTTACGGCTACGCCCGAGTATACCTGACCATGCGATTTCAGACACTTTGGGAAGGCCGCGCGTTCTTTGGCGCGCTGGGACTTTTAGGCATCCTCGGCGGATTTCAGCAATGGCACTGGCTGACGGCCATCGCCTGTCTTGGTATCGCGTTCTGCCTCAACTTTTTCCGCGACCCAGAACGGGTTGGCTCCAAAGACCCGAAAGACATCCTCTCGTCAGCTGACGGCATTGTGACCGAGATCGTGGAGATGGAAGAAGGCGAGTTCCTCAAACGCCCAATGAAACGCGTTGGCGTTTTTCTTTCCGTGCTCGATGTGCACACCAATCGCATGCCGATCGACGGCAAAGTCACCTACCTTAATCACTTTCCTGGCACCTACCCCGGACCTTATCTGGATGCTCGCAATCGGGAATGCTCGCTTAAAAACGAAGCACAAACCTGGGCCTTTGAAGGCGAACGCGCCACTCTCGTCGTCCGTCAAATTACTGGTGCCATCGCCCGGCGCATCGTACCGTGGCGCAAGGTGGGCGATTTTGTGCGCAAAGGTGAACGCTTTGGGATGATCCGGTTCGGGTCGCGCACCGAGGTTTTTGTCCCGCTTGAGTGCGAAATCACGGTCCAACCTGGCCAGCGGGTCAAGGGTGGCGAAACGGTAATTGCCCGTTTTCCCTAACCGCTCTTTGCTACATCATGGGCGACGACAACAGCGTTAAAATCTACCTCCTGCCGAATCTAATGACGGCGGGGAACCTGTTCTGCGGGTTTGCGGCTTCCCTGAAGATTGTGGAAAGCGGCATGACGGTTGCCGCTGCCGGCCAGACCCCGACCGCACTCGCCGATGCCAGTCAGCAAATTCATTACGCCATCTGGCTCATCTTGGCCTCTTGCATCTTCGACTTGCTCGACGGCCGACTCGCCCGGCTTGGGGGCCACGAAAGCCCTTTCGGCCGCGAGTTTGATTCTCTTGCAGACATTGTCTCCTTCGGGGTCGCCCCAGCCTTGATGGTCTACAAAATCGTGCTTTACCAGTTCCCTCGCACGGGCTGGGTCATTGCCGCCATTTACCTGGTATGCGGCGCGTTGCGTCTGGCGCGGTTCAACTGCCTTGCCGCCATGAACTCGGCGGCTGCGAATCGCGAGTTCACCGGGTTCCCGATTCCAGCGGCCGCTGGGCTCATCGCCTCGCTGACGCTATTCATGCTGTTCTTAGACGAACACGAATGGCAACTCGGCCCGAGCCGATGGGTGCTTCCTCCGCTGATGCTATTCCTTGCTTGGATGATGTTTAGCAAGTTCAAGTATCCGAG
>CAIWVL010000158.1 GCA_903916085.1 uncultured Spartobacteria bacterium | reverse complement strand
GCACTCGGGAGTCTTCCTAGAGTCGCTAGTCATGGCAGGCAAAACATCCAAGCAGAGCCGTTCATCTAAGCGTTCAGCGCCCACGAATCCACCTCCACTCCCCAGCGAGGAATGGGACTTTGCAAACGTTGCGGACATTGATCTCCCTGCCTGCTACCTCTGGGAGTATTGGCGTGAAAAGTGCTTCCGCGACCCGTCGATTGCGAACGCATTAGACGGCTTACGCGAGGATGTCAGAGCTGATGACAATGCAATCCGTCGGTATGACCAAACGGAACTTTCTGTGTTTCGATACTTAGTGGAAACAAAAGCCCCCGGTATTACCCAGGCACACGCCGAGAGTCTGGAGATGTACGGTAAGTTCAATCTTTATCTGTGGTCCAGCGTCAACCCACTCAGCACAGAAATGGATGGCCTTGCGAATGTTAGTGAGGAATACTTCCCTTGCAGAGCGTTTCTGTCGCTCGAGCCTACATTAAAGCAAATTATTCGAGGTTTCGCTTCTCCAAGGAATAGTAAAGGGCAGCATCCCCCTTTGGAGGAGATTTCTACCCCTCATTCAGTCGAGCTTAACCAACCGCGTCATGCGGTGGAGTGCGTTTCGTTCCAAGTCAACTGGGACCACAATGATGCAGTTATTGAAGAAGCCTTTCATGAATGGGTTCGCCTCAGCCGAGGTAACAGGAAGGCTAGCATCACAAAAGGACTTGGCCCCGGCAGAAGCATCACAAAGACATTCCTCAAGGACCTTAAGGCTCTAGGAGCTATGCGCTTGCTGGCGTACTACAAGTCAGGCCCAGCCGCCATGGATGCTCTTAAAAAAATAAAGCGGTCCTTGTTTTCCGACAAAGCTGACTGGTTCAAGGCTAAAAAACACGCAGAGAGCGTGTTGCAAGATTTCAAGATCCTGTCCGACTGAGTCGACTGTGTTGGGGGCAAACAGGATGACTTTGCCACCACCAAACCAAACGCTGTTTCTGCCTATTCACCTGTAGACGGCACACAACCGTGCTGCCACTCCAGTGAAGTATGACAAGAAACAAAACAAACTGCCCCACCCCAGCCACGGGTGGAATCCTGACAACAACGCCCGCAGCGATCGCTGAGGGCAATCTCTATCCAGAGTTCGCGGGACACGCAAAAATGCGTGAACTCTTCGACCTTTCACGCACCCACCTCTATCGGTTGTCCTCGGAAGGTCGGATCAAATCCGTATCCCTCCGTGAGCGAGGCAAAACACGAGGTCGACGGCTCTACGATGTTCAGTCAATCAGAGACTACATCAACGCCAACGTGGAGAAGGAGGTGGCCAATGACTAAGCCAACCTTGCCCTTCACTATGGCAGTGCCTCCCGCAGCACCCTGCCCGATCAGTAGGCCACAACTCAGCGGCCAAGCCCAAGTCCAGGGCATCAGTCAGAACCAACAAGCACCCTGCCCGCTCCCGACAGGTTCCCAAATCGGAGCAATCCAAACCGACATCATCACTATGACTACAAACGCAACCGCCCTGCCCGCACCAATCGCAGAACCAAGCCTGCCAGCTCACACTGCCCTCAGTAGCTATCGGAAGCCCCTGCCGTCAAAAGAAGAAAGCCAGGCCATTGCAGTGGCCCGGCATTCAACAGCAGATTCAGTGGATCAGACCGTAAACGCAGACCTGTCTTTAACGACACTCAACGGCGTGGGCAACCTCTTAGATGAGGACGGCCTGCTTTCCCCTAACGAACAGCAACAATGGGAGCCTCCCGCAGCGGTTGACGACACAGTAGTTCAGGAATGGGAACCGGTGACTCCCCCCAACCCTAACCCAGTCATTAAACCACTTGGAGCTCATCCCATCGTGGACAACCTTCAGGCGCTACTGGGCACCAAAGTAGTTTTGATCCCGATTCCTGCTGGACAGAAGCGCCCAATAACCAAGAGCTGGCAAACTACCACGCTCACCCAGATGCAAAAGCCCGGTTACGCAGGTCGCCTTAGCCAAGGAAACATCGGGGTATTGCTCGGAGCCCCCTCTGAAGGACTGTGTGCGGTCGACATCGATGCTGATGGCGAACTGGAAGGCTTTCTGGCTCTAAACCCAATGCTTCGGGAGACCCTGATCACCAAAGGGGCTCGAGGAGCGCAGATCTGGTGCAAAATCGAAGGCGATTGCCCGCCACTCACCAAACTCAAAACCGACACAGGGGAGGATTACGGAGAGTGGAGAGGGACGGGGGGGCAGTCTGTAATCCACGGAATTCACCCAACTGGAGCACCCTACCAAAGGCTCAATAACGCACCACCAGTGATTATCAGCTTCAGCCAGATTATCTTCCCCGCGCACGTGAAACTCCCGTGGGTCAGGGATGAAGCTGACCTGCTAGTTGAGCAGTACGGCCCTGCCTATAAGTTCGAGGGTGGACTAAAGATCAACGACTTCCACTTTGCCGCCAAGTTCAAAACCGAGCGACAGATTCTCTGGGAACCATTGGAGCGGGAGTTTTACGAGTACGAGGCCCCCAGTGGTCTGTGGAGGAGCGTTTCAACGGAAACCCTGAAGTTCCAGCTTGGCCTTGATCTGAAACGGGTGAGTGACCAGACCGGCGTGGACGACTTCATCTTCGCCAGAACTGACGGACGCATGAGTGGGTGGCTCAATACGCTCAAGGGCATGGTGGAAGAAAAGGATGCCTTCAAAAAGAACACCCGTAAGGTGATCCACTGTAGCAACGGCATGTTGGACCTAGCTTGTCATCCACCTGAGCTGAAAACCTTCCACCCCGACTACCGGTCACGAAACGCATCACCTTTCGCCTTCGACCCAGAGGCAGAGTGTCCCGAGTTCATCAATGGCCTGCTGCGGCCAGCTCTGGACGAGGATGACATTGAACTGCTGCAACTCTGGGCGGGCAGCGTATTACTCGGCCAGAATCCGGCTCAGAGACTCATGATCATCCAGGGCACCCCGGGAGGAGGAAAGTCAACCGTGGTGGAAATTATCGAAAAGGTTATTGGAGAGCAGAATGTGGCACAGATTCGGACGGAGCACCTGGGAAAGCAGTTTGAAATGTTTAAGTTCCTAGGGAAGACACTGCTTACAGGCAAAGACGTCGACCAGTCGTTTCTAAACGAGCGACACGCGTCGATTATCAAGGCACTCGTGGGTGGAGATCTCCTAGACGCAGAGAAGAAGAACGGTAATGAGCACTTTCAGTTGCGGGGGTGCTTCAATCTTGTAATCACCTGCAACGCCCGGCTCACGGTCCGACTCAAAGGCGATGTAGGGGCGTGGGAACGTCGGCTATTGCTTCTGGAATACGCCCGCCCCAAGCCACAGAAACGCATTGCAGACTACGCTGCCAAACTGATCCGAGACGAGGGCTCCGGAATTTTGCGCTGGATGTCGCAGGGCTCTTTAAAATACCTAGCCGAAGTAGAGGAATTTGGGGACATCCGACTCACTCCAGCTCAAACTGAACGAGTGGACCGCTTGCTCAAGGAGAGCGACAGCCTTCGACAGTTTGTGGAATCACGTGTCGTCAAAGACTCTCTTCACGATCTCACCAGTGACGAGCTCTATCGGGCCTATGGGGACTTTTGCGAGGAAATGGGCTGGCGCTCTTTCGATTCGAGAGACGTAAAGGCAGGCATGGGGGACCTGATGATGCAGGTTCACAAGGTTCGCCAGCGCCACGACATTTCTAGGGGGTTGGACACCAAACGCGGCTACAAGGGCGTCAAACTGGTCGAAGGAGGAGCACACTAGTATGGGCCTCGACGTTAAAAAACTGGAGAATGTGTCAACGAAGTTTGACGGCAAAGTTACTGCACGCTGCCCTGCTTGTGCCAAAGAGGGAAACGACCGCAAAGGTGAACACCTTGTCGTGTTCCCTGACGGTAAGTTTGGGTGCGTGAAGTACGAGAAGGACGCAGAGCACCGCAAAGTAATTCAGTCGCTTGCGGGCAATGGAAAGCGTCAGGCTCACATTCCGTCAAAGCTAACGGTACGCCCGTTTACGGTCCCAAAGTCCTCAACCTTAATGAACCTTGGGAGTTACCCTCAGTTTTCACAAAACCTGAGACGCCAGTGGCCTGCTGTAAACAAGCCCAAGCAGCAAGAGCCAGAGGGCCAAGTTGAGGGAGCTCGCCAGATGGAGTTCGCATTCATGGATGACTTCCATAACAGACCGAAGCTGGAGCTAGGAGAGTTCACTAACGACATCAGCAGGTTCAACGTACCACCGAAGCCCACAATCTCGACTTATCCTGCGCTGCCTCCTAACCCGATGCGGGACAGGGTTTAGACCGATCAGATCACAATAAAGTTCAGCAGGGGTGGTGGATCCGCAAGGTAGCCACCCCTGCCCTGAGAAGCTCGGACACTTTGGAGGCATTGTCGCAGGCTCTAACTCGATGCCGATGCACTGAGGACCCCGAGCCTTACACAGCATTAAAGCAACATAAACAAAACAAAATCAGTACATTAAGCAAAATTATGGCCATCATTGTACCATCACTTCATTTTGAGGGCAGTCACCTTGGTGAACGAAACGACCCTGATCCAGGGGACTACACCGCCCTCCTCGTTGACGTGCAGTTCACCAACGAAAAAAAATCCCACATCCGCATTGAATGGGAACTCACAAACCACACAGAGACCGCCTACACATGGATAGTCCGACATACCTGCCCTCTAGCTCAAAAACACATCGGCTTCCTGAATCAGCACCTGTGGAATTGGAAACGCAAAAAATGGCATCAACTCGGCGAGACCCTTGATGAACGCTTGGAAACCATGCTGACGTGGATCGGGGATGAGGCAAACGTTCGCGTGGACTCGTGGGATCCTGAAAGGCCATGGTTAGTGAGCGTCATTCAAGTCTGGTCCATCGGAATGTCTTGGCCTCCGTCTTGGGCTTGTGACGAGGACGATGCGGATTAGAGAAAACTCCTGATCAAGTAGGATCGTGAGCCAGAGCGGTGCCTGAGAAATCACATTCAATGGCACCGCTCAAAGGGCTCGGACGTTTCGGACGGCATTTCGCAAGTCTGACTGAAGCTCAAGAGCCCTACCACCTTCCAATCCTTGCCTCCCCTCCCCTCTGGCTATTGACATCAGACAGCGCACTTGCAAATCAGAGCTTAGGACTCTATTTTGAACAAATGAACTGGAACCGGTTAGCTGAAAAGCGATTGCGAGAACTCGCTGATCAATTCCCCGCAGTAGTAGTAGTCGGCCCTCGGCAAGTCGGCAAAACCACGCTGGCCCGGACTTCTTTCCCTGAAGCGAGTTACAAAGACGTCGAGTCTCCTTTGGTGCATCTCAGGTTTACCGAGGATCCCGCCCATGAACTCGAACTGCTTGGGGAAATGACCATTCTGGACGAGGCTCAGACCGTTCCCTCTCTTTTTTCTGCACTCAGAGGAGCCATTGACTCACGGCGAGGTGACCGAAGGTGTCATTTTTGTATCTTAGGTTCCGCCCAACCTGCACTGATTCGGGGCGTGTCAGAGTCGCTTGCCGGTCGTGTAGGTGTTTTGGAACTCGATCCCCTAACACCTCTGGAAACCAGTCTTGATGTTTCCAAACACTGGCTTGCAGGAGGTTTTCCTGAGGCTTTACGTGGAGATTTTCGAACTTGGTGGGAGCCTTACCTGAGTACCGTGCTTCAACGTGACCTAGCAGCTTATGGTTTCCGACCTGATGCGTTGTTTCTCCGGAGACTGCTTACAATGCTGGCTGCACAGCAAGGCGGTTTGTTGAACCTTACTGCCCTTGGGAACTCACTGGGTGTCAATTACCACGCTATCCAGCACGGCTTGGATTTGCTGGAGGGAGTTTTCCTAATCCGCCGTCTGCCTCCGTATTTCTGCAACATCCGCAAACGGCTTGTAAAAGCACCACGGGTATTTATTCGCGACAGTGGACTTCTTCACCACCTGCTCAACATTGCGACCCTTGAGGAGTTGCACAATCACCCTATTCGAGGAGCAAGCTGGGAGGGCTTTGTTGTGGAAGACCTGATGCGTCGAGAACGAATGAGGCATCCCTTTACCCAATTTTACTTCTGGCGAACCGCCACAGGGCAGGAGGCAGATCTGATTCTGGATCGAGGCAGTGAAAAAATCGCAGTCGAGATCAAAGCCAACAGCGGTACCAACCCCCATGATGCTAGGAAGCTGGAGACAGTTCTGGATGACATGGGTGCTAGTAAAGGCTGGATTGTCGGTCAAGGTGGTGAACCAACTCCACTCTCTGCCCGAGTGCGGTCAGTGTCTCTTGATCAGAATCCCGGATGGCTGCCGTAGAGTCCGGCAAGGGATCAACGCGTACGGGACTTTCCAGTACCATCACAACATTGGACTTCAAAAATAGCGTCCGAAACGTCCGGACAAGGACATCTGTCGCCTAACTGACGGTACAAATTTTGCCCCCCCCGATCAAAGGCTTTGCGCTGCATCCTCATCCTCCATGTGATCTTCGTTAAGCACTCAGTAAGTCACCCATCGCCGATCTCGGACATTTCGGACGCAAGTTTGGAACTCCAGACACCCTACATTTAGGTAAAGCGCTGCAGGCTGAGCGACCTCCCCTTCTACCTTGATTACGCTTTATCCGATTGGCCTCCAAATAGTGTTCTAGACTCCCATGTCCAGAGATGTGTTTGCGCAGGCGCAAGAGAAGACTTGGAGGAGTCTTTTCTTCTAACTCTCAGAAGAACCTTGCAGCCGTACGATAATTTCGTATAGTTTCCAAATTTAGCTGCCTCATGGTTGCCCGATTCGTTTCTCATCCCCACCGCCCGCTGGCAACTTTTGTCGAGTTACCTCCGTTTGAACGCTGGCGTCAGAACTATTTGACGGATGAAGACTACCGGGCTTTGCAAAATCTTCTCCTGGTGAATCCTGAAGCAGGCGATTTGATTCAAGGGTCTGGGGGACTTAGGAAGGTTCGCTTTGAAGATAAACGCCGAGGCAAGGGGAAACGCGGAGGGCTACGCATCATCTATTACTTTTGGGACGGAGGGCAGGAGTTCTGGATGTTCACCCTATACAGCAAAGGTGAGATGGTAGACCTATCAGCAGCTGAACGAAAAGCATTCAAAGCTTTGTTGCAGAATGAATTACTATCCCGTTCGCAAGTAAGTAAACAACCCTCAGAAAGCCGTAGCCACCGTGGTACTAAATAACATGAAAAATCGTAACCTGCTCGATGAGCTGAAGGAAGGCATCACGTCGTTAACTGCTGAACGCGAAGGGAAATTGACTCTAAAGCGTGTCAAAATAGCAGAACGTGAGGCTCCAGTCGTGGCACCAGAGGAACTGCGCAAACTTCGGGAGGATCTTCACCTTTCACGTGCCGTCTTTGCCCGAACAATCCGTACCAACCCGCGAACAGTGGAGAGCTGGGAGCAAGGCCGTAGCAAACCCAACGCTCACGCTGCCCTCCTCATCAAGTTGGTTGAAAAGTTTCCAGAAACACTAGACCACCTCCGCGCGGTATAGGGCTTTGCTCAAACCCGGTTACGCCCCAAGGAAGTGGTTGCATCGGCAGAACATTTCAGGGGCAAAACTTCTGTACCACTCCATCTTCCTAGATCGGGCTTGTCGTACCACTTCCTAAAGGAGGTCACGAGGATAGCGGCCCCAGCTATTGCTTTTGTACCACTGGGGGCCTGATCTTGGACGTTTCGGCCCCGATTTCGCAAGTCTGTTCCAAGTAGCCCCAGTGGGCTCACAGCCTGGGACCTGCAGAATCCCTGTCTTAGAATCATAGGTTCTCGAAATGAACTAAAAAACAAGCGTCCGAAACGTCCGAACAGGAACTCCCGTCACCAACTCATTGAAGGTGCAGAGTTTTGCATCAGGCGTGCTTAGAGCCCGACTGATTCCGGGTGCCAAAATCGCACCTGTGTAACTCTGATCTCGGACGTTTCGGACGCCCTTCTGAAGGTTTACCTACACCGATCCCTATCTGACACCTAAAGAAAACGCCCTCAGCGCCCCAATACGGAGCAACTTGGGGGCGCTTTCTGACTCACAGCCCATTGCAAGGCTGCTCTCGCTTACTTCTTACGGTCCATTTCGTGGATCACTTCGGCTGCCACCGCTAGTATTACGGCCAGAATCCTGAGTGGAATCATGGTAAGTCACCTCCTTTCCTCTGTATTGGGGGTTCACTGGGATGAAAACCGCTTCATCCCTGGATGGGTAACGGCGAAAGCCTTTTCCCAATGGATTATACCAGCTTCCTGGCGCGTCTATGGCCCCCCCCTCCCTATTTGGGGGCAAATTTCGGGTATGATCACATGAATGGCGCGGGTTAGCTCCCAGCGCTCTTCAAACTTAGCAAATCGGCGGCCTACTGCCTCCGGTTCAACCCACAACCAGGGACCACAGACTCTGCCCAGCCTCATCCGCTGGGCTTTTTTGTGCCCAAATCCAAACCCAGAAACCAAATGAGCATCATACTCGAAGCCCAATACAGCAAGAAGCTCGGACTGCCCCAGTACAGCAGCCACAGCTATCAAATCACGGTCAGAACCGAACTCACGGATCTCACCCAAGTCCACGCAGAGAGCGCCAGGCTCTATGAGCTCCTCCAGAAAGCCGTGGATCACGAGATCCAGAACAGCGGCTTTCTTCCCTCAGGGGCCACCCACGTGCAGGCATTGCCCTTACCGGCAGTCAGTGGTCCAACGTCAAAGCCACACGTGCTAGCCCTACACGATGCGGGCCACGACCTGTCACACCAAAGTGCCGGGAGGGGTCAGGAAGTGCGCCACACTGAGGCTCGGGACACAGCTGAGCACTCCTCTGAGTGGCAGTGTTCCCCAAAGCAGCAGGAGCTCATACTCAAAATCGTCAGGGAAAACCGTCTGGACATAGATGACATCGAGCGGTTGTCGCTGGAGATGTTTGGTCGCAGTGTGAGTGCCCTAAACAGGCTCTCCGCTTCAGGCCTCATCGAAGAGCTGATCGAGCGTAATCCACGGAGGGGCAAGGGCTCTGGCAAACCATCCCATTCAGGTGGTGGTGGTGGATTTACGAACTCTCAGCGTTCAGCTCAACGCAGAACGGAGGCAGCGTGAGTACCACTACTAGCGATCCACTCGTGAAAGAGCGCTTGGAGAAACTAAAGCTCACAGTGTCAGCGTCCAAATTAGGGCTCTGGCAACAATGCAGGCTGAAGTTCTTCTTCCGCTATGTCCTTGCCCTACCCAAGCCACGCACACCTGCACTGCATCTGGGTACCAGTGTTCACGAGACCTTGCGCCAATGGAACAAGGCTCGCTGGCGAGGACACGCGATGTCTCTCCGAGAACTCCACGACGTTTATGCAGCCTCATGGACCGACGAGAGTCAGGGCACTGTTCCTTGGGAAAGCACTGATGACGAGGAGGCTCAAAAGGGCGCAGGCTGGCGAATCTTGGAAACGTACTTCCGTGAATCGCCCGTTCCAGCGAATGAAAAACCCGAGGGAGTGGAAGTTGCCGTTGAGGCTGACCTAGCTGGTCACGCCTTACCTAGGCTAGTTGGGATTATCGATCTGGTTCAAAACGGGACCATCATCGACTTCAAGACCTGCGCTCAAGCTCCCACTCAGGAACGCGCTGCTCATCAGCACGAAACCCAGACCACCGCCTATGCTCTCCTCTACAGAGAAGCCACGGGAAAAGAGGAACAGGGCATTGAGCTTCATCATTTGGTGAAGCTGAAGAACCCCCGACTAGTCGTCACTAGCCTGCCACCGGCGACCCAAGGACAGCAACTACGCCTGTTCCGGGTCATCGAAAGCCTGATGCGCGGATTGGACACAGAGGATTTCCTACCCAGTCCGGGCATGCAGTGCAGCGGGTGCGAGTTCTTCAACGAATGTCGCGCTTGGAACGGCAGCTAGCAGCCAACCCACACCACCAACCACCACCCAAGGCTCGGAGGCAATGACGCTTCCGGGCCCTTTTTCATTAGTAACCCATAGAAAAACAACCCCATGCAAAACATTACGCTCAACTATCAAGAAGGCACCTCAGACAAAGTGTACCAAGTGGCCATCACCCCATCGTCCACTGGCTACGCCGTAAACTACAGCTATGGTCGTCGTGGCTCCGCCATGAGCACTGGCACCAAAACCCAGACGCCTGTTTCTCTGGAAATGGCACAGGCTATTTTCAGCAAACTCGTTCAGGCAAAGATGGCAAAGGGCTACAAACCCGCTGAAAACAGCTCTCTGTATCAGCTTCCTGAAAACGGCACCTTGGACACGGGTGTGCGCTGCCAGTTGCTCAACGGTAGCACTGAGGCGGAGCTGGAAAATCTCCTGCTCGATAGGGACCATTGGATGCAAGAAAAGTTCGATGGCCGTAGGCTATTACTCCGTAAGGTTGGCACCAAAATCACAGGGATTAACCGACTTGGGCGTAGCACTGCCATCCCTGAACCGCTCGTAGAATCTGCTCGGGTATTCGAGCACGACTTCCTCCTCGATGGTGAGGCTGTGGGTGAAAAGCTACACGCTTTTGACCTCTTGGAACTCGATGGTGAAGACCTGCGCTCCAAGAGTTACAAGATCCGGTACCTGCGCCTCATGAACCTCCTATCGGGTGTTCAGCAGCGTGGGATTCGGTTTGTGGACACGGCATTCCTGCCCAAGCAAAAGATGGCGCTGTTCCGACAGCTCAAGGGTGAACTTAAGGAAGGCGTCGTGTTCAAAGCGTGCGAGGCTCCCTACACAGGTGGTCGGCCAAACACGGGAGGCAGCCAGTTGAAGTTCAAGTTCGTGGAAACCGCTAGTTTCGTGGTCAAGCGAATCAACGAGCAGCGAAGTGTAGCGCTTCTACTCTTTGAGAACGGCAAAATCGCAGACGCTGGCAATGTCACGATCCCAGTCAACTTTGAGATCCCAGCAGTGGGTTCCGTTGTTGAGTGCCGGTACCTGTATGCTTTCCGTGAGAGCGGGAAGATTTACCAACCGGTGTATCTGGGAGTGAGAGCTGACATTGATCCGGAGGAGTGCATCACAGCTCAGCTCAAGTTTAAGCCCCAAGCTGAGGAGGCCGCAGCATGAGCCGAGTCGCCATCGAAGAACAGCACACCTGCCTCTGCAACGCCCCACTGGCAAGCGTCCCAGCAGGTCGCCATACGCACAGCAAGCTCCGGCACACGTTCCTAGCGGACGTACCGAGAACGCTGTCTGAAAACTGTGCCCGCCTTCACTGGCTGGGCTTCACACCTCCCCATTAAGGGCAGGTTCAACCATCAACCTCCAACCATTGGCCCGTATTCCACCTCTGGAGTACGGGCCTTTTCATTGTCAGCCAACCCACCCAACGAAAGGAAACATAACATGAGTAAAATCACCCTCCCCACTACGGAGCTCAAGCAGGCCCTCACCGGTCTGGCTAAAGTCGCTTCCCGTAAAAATGACGGAACGCCCCAGAGCCACATCAAGGTAGAGCGCACCCACGACGGCTGGGTCACGCTGAGTGCCTGTGACAGAAATAGCATTGTCTCAGTCAGACTCGAGCAGCCCTCCTACGGCGACCCAGACTCGGTAGTGGTGCCTCTCGAAGAACTGCAACGCCCACTCAGGGTCTGCGGTAGAAACGAGTGTCTGGAGCTGGAAACGCTCCCGGATAAAAGCACCCTGCTGCGCTATCAGATCGCTGGTGAATGGGCGCAACAATCGCTCCCAGTCAATCTGACAGAAAGGTTCCCTACTGCTCCCACACTGGACAGCTTGCAGATCCCCATCCCAGAGCATCTGCGAGTCGCCATAGGGGAAGGACTCAGTTGCGCGAGTGCAGACCATACACGGACAGTGCTCAACGGCCTATTCGTGGATGTGAGCAAGCCGTTCTGTCACACGCTAGTCGGCAGTGACGGAAAACACCTGTATGCGAGCAACTCCTTCAGCCTGCCCTTAAAAGACTCGTTCATCCTCCCAAAGAGCAGTTTTCTGGGCTGGCGCGAGTTTAGCAAAGATGGCGAATGGAAATTGCGAGTGTCATCAGCCTCAGAGTCCGAAAAGTGGTGTGAGCTCACTAGCCGTCGCTGGACAGTGAGAACCAAGGCAGTCGAAGGCGTCTACCCCAACTGGCGGCAGATCATGCCAAAAGCAAGTGACGTCAATAGCAGCGTAGAAATGGATCCCGGACAGGTGGATCTATTCTTACGCACCATCGAGAAAATGCCATGCCCAGATACGGTCAATCACAGGATCGGCTTGCAGCTGGAAAACGGTAGGTTCTTCCTCTTCGTAAAAACGCAGGGAGGCCAACCCCAGCTGAGAGTGGAGGTGCAAGGAGCTCTGGTAACAGGGGCAGACATTGAGATTCAGCTAAACCGGCAATTCCTCTGTAAGGCGCTAGAGTTCGGGCTCATCAGAATGGAGTTCGTTGATGGCTTGTCTCCAGTGCGCTTTGTCGACGGTGGCAAGCAAATGCTGGTGATGCCGATTCGGAGCGATAGCAGACAAGCCAGCCGAGAACCAAGCGAACCAACTGAGGCGGACAAAGACGAAGACGAAGCGGCTGAACATGAAGATGCACATCAGGTGGCAAATGATCCCCCTGAAGCGTCTCCGCAAAATGAAGAGCCAGTGGAAGAGCGTCCATTTGACCAGCCCATGGAAAAGGAACCTGAGCAGGCAAAACCTGAGCCAAATTGCGGAGGTAAGCCGGAACAGTCAGCCCTTCAAAAAGCCAT
>CAIWVL010000157.1 GCA_903916085.1 uncultured Spartobacteria bacterium | reverse complement strand
TCCGCATCTCCGCGTGATGTTGCCTTTTTTTAGGCGCTCTTAGCCGCGAGCCCGAAATCAACAACCCAGACTTCACCAGGGTGTGCTTCAGTATTCACCAAGTGCGCTGTCCCAAGTTTTACCTTGTTCTTGAGTTGTGAGGAGCTCGTCTACTTTAGTGGTAATAGCGAAAGGCATGTCGTTTCTAAGCTCAACTTGAGCCAAGAAAATGTTGAACGCATCGCTCGGCTTCATCCCGAGGCGCGCAAATATTTCCTCCGCTCGCTTGAGGCGCTCCGTGGGTACTCTTGCACGAAAGAGAGTTGATGCAGCCATGATTCAACTGTGCTCAAAAGTGCTCAGAAATCAAGGCCACCCCGGAAGTTTCCCAGCCCGATTCCTCTTTCCCGCCAAATCCGGGCCTATCCGCTCTTTTCCTCCGCGTCTCGCCGTTGGATGATCCCGCCATGGCCTTCCGTATTGATCCGCATGTGCACTCGTTTTTTTCCGCAGACGGAGCGAGTAGCCCTGAAGCCTTGATTCTATCGGCAAAACGCGTCGGGCTCCATGGGATAGCACTCACCGATCACAACACGTGCGACGCCTGCAGGTATCTGCGCGACAAAGGACTGCTTCGCGAAGATGGCGAGGCGGTGGACGGTTTTCTGGTAATTCCCGGAGTGGAAGTCTCCACGGAAGAAGGCCATTTGCTCTGCTTAGGGGTGTGGCTTCCAAACGGCCTCAAGGGCGCACCAGCTCGCGAGGTCATTGCCATGGTGCGGGAGCAAAACGGGTTGACCATCCCGGCACATCCTTACGACAGACTGCGCGCCGGGATCCGCGAGGGACATCTGGACGAGCTCGACTTCGATGGTCTCGAGGTCTTCAACGCCGCCACGGCCCTGCAACGCCACAATGTCAGTGCGCTTGCTTACGCCACCCGCCGCAAGCTCCCCATGACGGCTGGGAGCGATGCGCATCACCATGCCGCCGTCGGCATTTCGCACACCCTTTTTCCAGCAAAACAACTCACCGTTCGCGCCGTCTTGGATTCTCTAAATAACGGAACCACACTCCAGTGCGCTCCTCTGGGAGTGAAAGAGGCGCTTCGGAAGACGTTCTACAACTGGTTTAGATTCAGGAAAGTACCGACCTACTTAGCGCCTGATGGGGGATGCGGTGGCACCAACGGCACAGCAGGTACCGGCGCCTGACCCGCGTCGGCGGCTTCGCGGGCTTTGCGCAGTTTTTCTTCTTCTCGCTGAATCTCCTCGTCGTTGCGCTCAAATTCGACGGTTTGGGGCGAGCCTTTGAGCGACTTCAAGGTGGTGGATTCTCGCACTTCAATCAGGTGCTGGTGCCCGTCGCGGACCCACCAGGGAACGGCAAACTTAAACCCATGTTTACCATCGCCAAAGCCGCGCTCATGGAGATCTTCTCGGAACACATTGGCCACGCGCCGTTCAATAAAGGCATCGTCGACGTACAGGTCGACCATCACCTCAGCGTCCTGTTCGGCACGGTTCCAAACAAGTCCAGTGACCTCATTCAGATCGGCTTTTTCTAACAGACTCTCCAAGGGCGGCGGCGGTGGCGGCGTGAGCCGGCCCGAAAAGAGCAGGAGACCGAACGCAATCGCGTGAAAGGTCATAAGCCGGTTGCAGAAGATCTGACCGGGGCCTTCGCCTAAGAACTTGCGCTCTTTGTTCCAGCGGGCAAACCAGTCGTAGAAGCTCAGGAGCCCAGCGTGATAAAATCCGTACAGGATGTAATGCAGGGCGAGCCCGTGCCAGATGCCCATGATCCCAAAGGTTAACAGAAGACCCAGGTACGAGGCCGTGTGTTTGCCCTTAAACCACTTGCCCTTGGCAGCGGTTAGCAGAAAACGCATGTACACGTGGTCCCTAAACCAGAACGAGAGGGAGATGTGCCACCGGTTCCAAAAGTCCCGAATGTTTTTAGACAGGAAAGGGCGATCAAAATTCTCCTGCATCCGGATGCCAAAAAACCGGCCCAGACCGACGGCAAACGCGCTGTAGCCCGCAAAGTCAAAGAACAGATAGAACGTGTAGGCGTACATGTACATCCAGAGGGAGCCTACGCCCCGGCCAGTGCTCCACGGATCCAGCCAGTAGGTCTTAATAAGCGCCGCGATGATGAACTTATACAGGAAACCCCGAGCCATGCGATGCGCAGCGACATCCAGATCCTCCCAAAACTCGGTGCGTGTACGCGCCTTATCCCAGTCCTTGATAAAGCGCCGGTATCGGTCAATCGGGCCCGAGGACAAAGCTGGAACGAACAGCAAAAAGGCCGTGTACCGCACAGGCGAGAGTGTTTTTAGCAACCCGTCTTGAATGGAGAACAAGACATCCAACGATCTAAAGGTAATGTAGGAAATCCCCAAAAAGCCGAAGGCAGTGTGCGGGATAAGGGTTGGCAAAAACTTGGACGCAAGTAACGGTAGCAACGAGAGAGAGACTGCAGCGTAAAACACCGGACGACTGCGTCGTTTAAACAACCACCACGCGACGACTCCTTGAAACGCGGTATAACCCAAGATCAGGTAGATCTCGCGGACATGAAAGTCCGGTCGCACAGGAACAAAGCCCGTGGACTGCAGGACCAGAAGCACCGCGATCGCTCCGAGAGTTGCCACGCGCGAGGACCAGCCAAGCAGGCCCAGCACAATCAGCGGCAGCAGGATGTAGAGCAGGAGTCCGAAATATTCAAAGTCGCCAAAGGGAACCATGCGGGCGGTGTGTTTGGGGGAGAAGAGCCCGAGAACCTAGGCAAGCCGCGCAGCTAAAGCGCGACGATCCGCCTTGCCATTGGCGGTCATTGGAAAGGCGTCAAGGAAATGGAATTTGCGCGGGATCATGTAGGCAGGCACGCGTTCGCCTAAGCGCGCCTTCACCCGTGCAGCGACCTCAAACTCGCTGCCAGGGATTGCCACGGCAAGCACTACGAAAGCAGCGAGGGAATCGACCTTGCCCAGTTTTTCCACGGGCAAGACCACGGCGTCTGCCACCTCTGGAAGCGCTCGCAAATTGGCTTCCATGTCGCCGAGCTCGATTCTGTAACCGTTGAGCTTAATTTGGCCGTCCATACGGCCCTCAAAGAAAACCAGGCCCTCCCGGCGACGGCCCCAATCGCCGGTGCGGTACGCGGGGAGGCCATCAAACTGGGTGAAAACCTTGGAGGTCAGTTCAGGGCGGTTCAGATAACCTGGGCTCACATTTCTGCCGGCAATGATGATCTCACCGCGTTCCCCTTCCCCGACCGGCGCGCCGGCCTCATCGACCACCGCCACGCGGGTGCCCGGCATTTCGTAGCCCACCGGAAGGGGCGAGAATTTCTCCAGCAACGCCTTGTCCACGCGCACCGAAGTGGTGGCGACGGTGGCCTCGGTAGGTCCGTAGGTATTCCACACTTGGGCTGACTCGAACCGTTCGAGAAGTTGGGAGGCTGTCTCGGGAGCGAGGGTTTCACCGCAGAAAAGAAAGCGCCGCATTGCGGGCAACATGGTGGTGCGGAATCCCTTTTCGATCATGCACATCTGCGCGAAAGAAGGAGTCGAAACCCAAGTGGTCACTCCGGATTCGGCGAGACGCTGGAAAAGGAGCTTGAGGTTAGAAAGCTCCTCTTTAGTGATGCAAACTAGGGTCCCACCTGTGAGCAGGCTGCCGAAGACGTCCATCACCGAAAGATCAAACGAGAACGGTGCCTGGTTGAGGAAAGTCTCTCCTTGGGCCTCGAATCCATGCTCAGCAAGAAGCCAGTCGGTGAAGGCCGTCAGGTTTTGGAGGGTAATCACAACTCCCTTTGGTTCACCGGTGCTACCCGAGGTGAATAGCATGTAGAACGGGTCTTCCCCGTCCACCCGCCGCAAAGGGGGGCGCTCTGGGGAGGGTTGTTCGAAATCAGCGAGCACGGAAGCCACACGTTCCGGGGTGAGCACGAGGGCTGCTCCAGAACCCTCCACGATCCGGGCGATGCGCGCCTCAGGAATGGACGAGTCCATGGGGACATACGCACGCCCCGCCTTAACTGCGGCGAGGAAGGCGATGAGCATTTCGGGCTCTTTGTGGCCATGGACGGCAACCGGGCCGGGCACCCCATCCAAGGAAGCGTCAAGCCAGAGGGCGAGGGCGTCCGAGTGCGCGCCAAGTTCTCCCCAGGTAAGCTTGCGAGAGGCACTCCACACGGCGATCCGCTCGGGACAAGCGAGAGTCCAGTGGTTGATGCGATCGAGCAGATGGG
>CAIWVL010000156.1 GCA_903916085.1 uncultured Spartobacteria bacterium | reverse complement strand
TACTACAAGAGCTTTTCCGAAAGATGCCGTATGAACACATGACGGGGCTTCACATCAGCGGCGAGGAACTGTTCGCAGCGACTCCAAACTGGGTCGCCACAAACAACGAGTAGAGAATCCCAAAAGAAATTTATCTTATGGCTGGTGGTGGCGGAAATATGGAGTCAGGCGAGCCCGACTTTCAAATAGCACCTATGATTGACGTGCTGCTGGTGATGCTCATTTTTTTTATGACCATCACCTCGGCCCAAGTCTTGCGTGTTGACAAAAACATCCAACTGCCGGTGGCACCCCACGCTTTGCGAAAGGACAACAGCCGGGCCGAGGCCATCATCAATGTGCGTTGGGAGCCTGCCTCGCGCACTGCCGTGTTCACCTTTCAAGATAAACCTTACGCGAGCGTGGCCGAGTTTGTTCCAGAACTGCGTCAGGTGCGCGAGTCCAGTTCGACTCAGACGCAGACCGGACAAAATCCCAGTTTTCGAGTGGTGATCCGAGGGGACCGGGAGCTTCCGGCATTGTATGTGTCTCAGGCGATGAACGCCGCTGCCGAGGCGGGCGTAGCGGACATTTCGTTCTCAACTGCGAACCGCGAATAACCCGTGAAAGCTTTTGTTCCTGAAGAAATCCCAACCGGCGGATTTCAAATAGCACCCATGATTGACGTGGTATTCGTCATCATGTTGTTTTTTATGGTGATGGCGGGAGCCGTTAAGGTTGAGAACGAATTGAATACAACCCTCCCAGGAAGCACAGAATCCTCGTCGGCGACAGATTTTGTGGATGAAATCATCATTACGATTTCTGAGGCGGGCGAGGTTGCATTAAACGATGAACCGTTTGATTCGCCAGAAAGTCGGGAAATGCCTCGCTTGCGGGATACGTTGCTCCGCCTGAAGCAAAATGCCGATAACGCCAAAACACCTGCGGTTGTCACCATCGTAAGTGATCCCAACGCTAAATACAGCCGCACCGTTGATGTGCTGGATGTGTTGAGTCTGGCAAAAATTGAAACGGTGACCTTTTCCGTAAGTGACGAGTAAAAGGTGGGTCGAGAGCCACCTCTTACAACTGAATTAACGTCCAGGCCGCGCTTGAAACTGCCGGTGCCGCTTCACTTTCGCACCAACCTCGCGCGCGGACGCTCGCACTCGAGCTTGCATTAAGCGCGGCACCAATCACGGTACGCCTGACTCGGCTTCCCTCGGGCGTGTAAGCGCCAGTAAGTTCCGCCCGAGTTTTGTCCAGGCGCAAACTGAGCGTGGGCGGCATGATTCCTCCGTTCATCATACCGGTGCTCGTGGCGATGCCGGAGGTGGAAAACACAACATTCCACGTATAGCTGAGGGTGTTGCCAGAGCCATCGGGCAGGGGATCCTGTAGGGTGAGTCGGAAGTGATTCCCTGGTACGAACGTACTCGCCAATGTCGAAGCGCCCGCTCCGCTCCAAACGCAACCATCGCTGTCCGAGAAAGCGAGTGTGGTGACGCCACTCCAGTTCGTGCCAGACGCAAAATTTGTCGCCGAGTAGGTGGGGCTCGTACCGGTTTTGGTCAAGTTACAAGACTGACTTTCAACGGTGTTCGGCAACGTATCTGTCCCGAGTGAACTAGCCCATACGGAGTTGGTGAGGTTGAAATGGATCAGTCCGAAGAGACTTTTGGAATAAAAGCCGGTTCCGGAAACAATCCGTGTTTCAAAGAGGGGTGCGTTCAATCTGGAGGCGGTCAACGCGTTCAACGCAGAGGTGCCTGAGCCTGCGTAGCCGGCGGCGCGGCTTGTCCAGAGCACTTTTCCCGAAGCAGCGACCTGAACTAGATAATAGGTTTTGTCCGATCCGGCACTTGCGGAGGCGTTAGTTTCGAGAACA
The DNA here is from genome assembly GCA_903916085.1 of uncultured Spartobacteria bacterium. Taxonomy (GTDB): domain Bacteria; phylum Verrucomicrobiota; class Verrucomicrobiia; order Chthoniobacterales; family Chthoniobacteraceae; genus Chth-196. Next base: position 1,922 of record CAIWVL010000156.1, on the reverse strand, counting down.
TAGCGACCAACAACGCCTGTGGCGGTGACTGGTAAGGTTGCAGGCGATTTGACGCAGTTCAAAGCCTGGCTCGTACAGCCATCGGCGTTAATCCCAGTGCTTATTGAGGCATGGTCCTTTACTGTGGCCTTGAGGGCGACCGCGGACGTGGTGCAGTCCAGTTCGATGGCTAGTTCCTGATGTGTAACGCTGTTAGCGAGCTTGGGCGCACAGGTAAGTACCAGCGGCTGGCCGTTCTTGGGCAAAGGCGTGCCTGTAAATGTCCGTGTGACGGGTATATACGCTCGTAGTCCGAGCGCCTCACCGCCTGAAAGTGGCCCCGCTTCGAGGTATTGTAGTTTTCCTGAGATTGCACCCGTGCGGCTGACGGTGACCGAGAGCAAGCCCCGGAAATGGGCAGCGTCGCCCACGAGATTGTTGGTGTCTTCTAAAAGCGCCGCGTAGGAGCCCACAGCGTCGTCCCATGTTTTCAAGTCGAGATGGAAGGGAAGCGTGTCCGAGGTGACAGAACTCCCGTCCGCGTAAGTGCGAGTGAAGCGCACGGTGTAATCGCCCGAGTTGCTAATGGAGCGCAGGGGTAGGGCGAGCACTCCTGTGGCGGGGACGACGCCCGAGACATTCTGGGCAAGTTGCGCGGCACCATTGGCAAAGGTGTAGACTTGATAGAGGGTCTGGATGGTACTCAACCCAGCGGCCTCCACGGAAACCCCCGAGGTGACGGTTGTTCCTTTGATCAGGGTTACGTTAGCAGGTTCGCCAAGAATGGAAAGGCTGCCACTGCCTGGAACGCTGATTGCGGCGGATGTGCTTGTGACGGTCCCGGCGGGGTTTGTCACGAGGACGTCGTAATTCGCGGCATCGGCTGCTTGGGCGGCCGGGACGTTGAAGAAAGCGGAGGTTGCGCCAGTGATGGTGACTCCGGCCTTGCGCCACTGATAGGAGAGGGGCTCGGTGCCGGTCGCGGTCACGCTCAGTGTGGCGGATGTCCCCGGGCTCACGCTTACAGAAGATGGCTGGCTAGTAATAACAACTGGCGTTACAACGATTCCCGATGGGATTACTGATTTAAGAGCGCCAGTTGGGAACAAACGCGTTCCAACACGAGGGGCGATGCTCATGTAATAATTGCTTCCAGAAACGAGGGAAGAGCCGGCTGTGGTTTGATTGAGCGTGAAGCTAGTAGCGTTAGAAGCGAGTGTTGTCGTGGTAGAATTGACAAGTTCCACTGCATTTAGAACGGTGATGTCATCAATGAAAAAGCCATCGTTTTGTGTCGCCCCAGGAGCGATACTTCCTCCATTGCTGGACATTCTGAAGCGGATTTGGAGTGTTTTGCCCGAGAAAGCGGCGAGACTGATGGAACGCGCGTTCCAAGCGGTGTCAAAGTTCAACGAAGATAATCCAACTCCGGGTCGACTCCACACGGACGTCCAAGTCGTGCCATCGTCGGCGCTCACTTCGGCGCTCAGCGTTGTGGTTGTGAGCGCGAACCGGGCGCGATCGTAAAATTGCAGAGTGGTAGTGGTCCCGGTGAGGATTTCGCGGGCGATGGTGAAGATTTGATCCTCAAAACTCGCGTCGCTTACGTCAGGGGTTGCCAGATGAAACGCTTTGCCCCCTGTGTGCGCTACCTCGGACTGGATGACAAATAACCTGTTGCAGTGGACGTGGTGATCTGTGGCACCGGCGAGCTCTCAGCACCCTCCAGCCATGCTATGGAGCTTCCTTGGGAAACGGTGAGGGCATAGCTGTCAGCTTGGGCTATGGCGTTAAAAGTGTAGTTCCCTCCAGACAGATTAGGCGTTGCACTCAGAGCCGGCGCGGGGAAACGGAGCCAGTGAGATCGTAAGCTTGAGGGAAGGGTTCTGGGTGGGAATAACCAACCAGAAACATGAAAAACAAAAGACGAGTACACAGTGCCG
>CAIWVL010000155.1 GCA_903916085.1 uncultured Spartobacteria bacterium | reverse complement strand
CCCCAAGCTCCCGCGCCTCAAGCGAGAATCGACGCTGCGATGGATTCTGTGCAGGAGATGAGCTTGAAAGAAGTCCGTCGGAGGGAGGAAAACCGGGCCAAAGCCTCGAAGGAAATCACTCAGGCGAAGCAGATGATGACCTTAAAGCAGTACGACAAAGCGGTGGAGTACTATGGGAAGGCGCTAGATTTGCTGCCAGAATCGCAATTAGTGGCTTTGGAGCGGAGAGAAGCCATGCGGGGGTTCCAGGACGCCTCACTCGAACTAGCTCGGGTACGCATCAGTGAAGGGCGGTACCGCTCGAAACCGGGCCAACGCGTTCCGAGTGCAGAAGACGCCCTCACCAGCCTGCTCATGCGGGATCCCGACAATCGGGCGGCGCTACGTTTACAGGAGCAGTTGTACACTCCAGGATACTTTAATTCGACGATCACGCCCGAGTTCCGTGAGGACGTTGAACGGGTGAAACGCTTCCTGCTCGAAGGCAAAGGGTTCATTGATAGCGGGCGTTTTGATCTCGCCATCAAGCGGGCGGATCAAGTTCTGGACATTGACCCCTACAATACGGCGGCAAGGAAACTCCAGGAGGAAGCCAACAACCTTGTTAAAACCTACGGGGAAAGTGCTTACAACGAGGCCCGGAGTCGTGCCATGCGTAACGTCCAGAAGGCTTGGGCCGCGCCTATCAAGCGCTATGGAAATGTCACTTCCACCACCGTCACCCCTCAGACTGTCGAGACCAGTCAGGTGGAAAAGCTACGGCGCAAAGTCCAGGAAATCATCCTCCCAGAAGTCCAGTTTACAGACAAGTCGCTCACAGAAGTCGCAGCCGCCCTCACCGAGGCTTCCCGCGCAGCAGACCGCGCCGCTGGGGGCCAGGGGGGGGTGCTGATCATCGCAAACTTCCCAGGTGCACCGGCTCCAGGCGGAGCGGCTCCAGGCACGGGCATCGGAGAGTTGGTTGCCCCTTCGGGGGGTGGCGCGTCCGCGGGCGGAGCGGGAATTCCTGTGGTGAGCATCCCGAAAATTCCCGGATTTAGGTTGAGTGAAATTCTTAAAATTGTCACCGAAGCCTCAGGTACTAAGTGGACGGTCAAGGAAAACTGGGTTGAGATTGTTCCCAAGACAACGCCGACTGATAATTTGGTGCTCAGGAGTTGGACGGTTTCCCCGTTTATGTTCAGCAGCACGGCCCCGAAGGTGGACGACTTGAGCTCCACTGGCGGAGGGCTGGGAGCGGCGGCGGGCTTGACGACCTCCGCGCCCAAGGCAGGGGGCAAGCGGCGCATTGATCCCAAGGAGTTTCTGAGCACCATGAACGTGCGCTTTGACGCGCCTGGATCCACCGCGACGTACAATCCCCGCAATAAGAACCTCACCGTTTACAACACGGTTGAGATGCTGGATTTGGTGGATTCCATCGTATCGGATTCTGAAGGTCAAAGCCCTGTGCAGGTGGACATTCAGGCAAAGTTTATTGAGTTTAGTCAGTCCAACTTGAAGGAGCTTTCCTTTGACTGGCTGCTGGGCCAATCCAACATTCCCGGTTCCTCAAGTGTCTTCAGTAGCGGTGGCACGAGTGGGTCGTTCCGGCCTTCGACCAACTCGTCCGACTATCCCTTCACAATCCCAGCCAATGGCGCGTACGCAAACGGGGGCCAACCAGTCGGTGTCTACCCAATGACGAGCGGCAATCGCTCCGGTAATCTCGCCCTCAGCTCCAACGCGATCGATGCCCTGCTCGCAGGTGCCACTGGCGGTACCGGTGTGGCCAGCCCTGCCGCGTTCGCCATCGCTGGCGCATTCACCGACCCTCAGTTCCAGTTGGCCATTCGCGCGCTCAACCAATCCAAAGCGGTGGACTTGCTCTCCAGCCCGAGTATCACCGCTCGCGACCAGGAAGAAGCCTCCATCGACATCGTTCGCGAGTTTCGTTATCCCACGGAATTCACGCCTCCGCAGATCCCACAGAACGTGGGCGGAGCCCAAGCAGGCGGAGCGACCGCAGGAGCGGCGGCGGCGGCACCGACGAGCATTCCTGTGACGCCGACGACTCCGTCGGCATTCGATAAACGCGACACCGGAGTGAAGCTAAAAGTGACCCCCTCCATTAAGGGGGACAACTATGCAATCGACCTGGATTTGCGTCCGGAAGTTACCGAGTTTGAAGGCTTCATTAACTACGGCAGCCCCATTCAGACGGTTGCCGTCTCCAGCGCAGCCGCGACGGCCCTAGGCAGTGTGGCCTCCACCCCGAAGGCGGTTACTCTAACGGATAACGTGATCAACCAGCCGATCTTCGCGGTACGCAGGATTCAGACCAACGTCACGTTGCTCGACGGCGAGACGATCGCTCTGGGTGGGCTCATTCGTGAAGACGTCCAGAAGGTCAACGACAAAGTGCCTATCTTAGGTGATATCCCGCTCGTGGGACGCCTTTTCCGCTCCAACGTGGATCAGCACATTAAGAAAAATCTGACCATCTTTGTGACCGCCCGCATTATCGATGCCTCGGGCCAACCGCTGAAGGCTAGTAAGGCCGAAACGGAGTCCGAAGAAGTCCCTCCGCTCACAGGAGACATGCCTTTGGGCATGCGCTAGAAACGCAGAAACCGCGCTGTCTTGGAGTCGCCGCTTTTCATGCCCGTTCTCGGTATCACAGGCGGCGCCGCCAGCGGAAAATCGACTTTTTCCAACCTCCTCGCCGAACACCTTCCGAATGTCCGTATTTTCAGCGCGGACGCAGAGGTGCGCCGCCTCACAGAGGAGGATTCAGGGGTGCGCTCCGAAATCAGTGCGTTTATCGGTCCTGAGGCCTTTAGCGCAGAGGGAACTTACAATCGAAAATGGGTTCGAGATCTGATTTTTAAAGAGCCCGCCCTGAGAAAAGCGCTCAATGCGATTTTGCACCCAAGAGTGCGTGCGGCTTGGGTTGGGCTTGCGCAGGAATGTCTTCGCAAATCGCGCAGCGATAATTGGCTTTTGGTGGAAATTCCGCTACTTTATGAAACGGGCGGTGAATTGTGGTGTGATCGTGTTGTGGCCTTGGGGTGCACAGCGCAGACGCAACTAAACCGCCTCATCAAATTGCGCGGGCTTACGCCCAACTTGGCTGAGCAAATCAGAGTTGCCCAATCCAGCTTGGAAGAGAAGAGTACCCGCGCCGACCATCTTATTTGGAATGACTGTCCCTTCATCTGCCTCACCCGCCAGGCGGCGCTCTGCGCCTCGTGGCTCCGAACCCACTTCGCCTGAAGCTACTGCACCGGAAGCCGCGCCTTCAAGCGACCTTGTGCATTCAAGCGATCTTACTGCGCAAGCACCGGTGCGGTCTCATCCCGCGGAGCCTAGCTCTGCGACGGAAACGCCTAGCACTGAAAAGGTTTCGGATCATCCTACTGAACTTCAGAGGCAAGAAATAGAAACGAAAGACGCGCCCAGGGCATCCCATGCTCAGTCGGAAACTGGGACTCCGCCAGCGGAACGCCCCCAATTACTTCCGCCCCCAGCTCACATGGACGTCGAAGAACTCCACGAGCTGACTTTCCAAGAGCTTGCCGAGCGCGCCGCTCAGTTCGCCATCCGCGTGCACGCCGATAAATCAAGGCATCACCTTGTTTTCGACATCTGCCGGACGCTAGCGGAACGCGGCACCCAACTCACGGCCACCGCCGTGGTCGACGTCAACGCTCAAGGCGCTGCTTTCTTGCGTTGGGCGCGCTACAATTTCCGTCCCCTGCCCCAGGACATCCAACTTCCCAGCCACATTGACCGCCAACTGAGGCTCAAACCCGGTCTAAAAGTGCACTGCCGCGTACGCGCTCCCCGAGAGCGGGAGCGTTTTCTGATGGTGGAGGAGGTGTATGAGGTAGAGGGCATTCCGGTCGCGCAGTGGCAGGAACCCAAGGATTTTGAACGCCTTACGGCAATGCACCCCACGGCTCGCATCGTGCTGGAACGCACGGGCGACCGTTCCATTAGCCCGCGCGCCGTCGACTTGATCGCGCCCCTGGGCCGTGGACAGCGAGGCCTTCTGGTTGCGCCCCCTCGCACAGGAAAGACTATTTTGCTGAAGGAAATCGCGCATGCCATCCGCGCAAATTCACCGGACACAGCCCTTCTGGTGCTCCTCGTGGACGAGCGTCCAGAGGAAGTCACCGATTTTCGGAGGGCCTTGGACTGCGAGATTTATTCGTCCACGTTTGACGAGAACGCGCAACGCCACACGCAAGTGGCGGAGATGGTATTGGAGCGCGCCAAGCGGCTCGTAGAGTTGAAGAAACACGTGGTAATTCTGCTGGACTCAATCACCCGGCTTTCGCGTGGCTATAACAACATGCAACCGGGCAAAGGCCGGATTATGTCAGGCGGAGTGGATGCCAAGGCGTTGGTCAAACCCAAAAAGTTTTTTGGTGCTGCACGCAACACTGAAGAAGGCGGTAGCCTCACTATTTTGGCCACAGCGCTGGTGGAAACGCACAGTAAAATGGACGACCTCATTTTCGAGGAATTCAAGGGCACGGGTAACATGGAGTTACGACTCGACAGGGCCTTGTCTGAGAAGCGGATTTTTCCAGCCATCAACATTCCCCAATCGGGCACACGCCGGGACGAACTCCTGTATCATCCGAAGGAATTCGACAAAATCAGCGTGTTGCGTCGGCAACTGGCTGCAATGCCACCCATTGAAGCAACCGAGTTTCTGAACCAAGCGTTGCGTAACCACAGCTCAAACGCGGAACTGCTCCTGCGCGGGCTCCGAGCATGAGTCAGACTACGCCCTCCCGCAGCCCCTCCGAAACGCCGGATCCAGCGGCGCCGCGCAAACCTTGGCTCTCGCGACTCATTGGGCGTCTGTTCAGCCGCAACGATGCGCCCACGCTGGAGCCGTCTCCCGCAGAAAACGCATCCAGCACCGTTTCGAACGGTGCCCCTAAAGGAAATGCTGCTAATGGTAGCAATGGTAGCAATGGTGGCAATGAAACGCGTGAAGAGCAAAACGCTCAGAGCGGTCGCCGTCGCCGCGAGGATCGTCTAGCCCGCGACGCTGCCCCCCGGCACAAACCGCAAAAGGCGTTCACGGCGACCAACCGCGCCCAACGTCGCAATCCGCT
>CAIWVL010000154.1 GCA_903916085.1 uncultured Spartobacteria bacterium | reverse complement strand
CCAATGGGAGTTGCACTTTCGATTGCATTACAACTGGCGCATTGAGGGGCGAGTTTAGTGTGCCTTCGCTCCGAAGAGCGCCATCGGAGTAGGTGCCTTTGAGGTTGATTTCAAGAGGGCTGAATTTTGGTACCGCCGCTGCGCTCAGGTTTTTCGCGGTTAGGTTAAACGCGGCGGTGGGCTCGACTGGTGTACCCGAAAGTGCCACCGAGCAGTGCACGGTTCCCGAAAGGGGCGCGGGTTTGCCTGCGCCGGTAAAAAGGTTAGCAATGTCGAGTTTTTCAGCCCGAAGTTGGCCTGCGAGGCGGGCGTCTTCGACCCAGCGAGTGCCGAGTGCGTCTCGGGCGAGTGGGAGGATGAGGTAGCCGGAGAGCGTCGGGGTGCCCCATTGTTCAAGGGCGATGTTTTCAATCCGAAGGGTGTTTTCGCTCCATGCGACTTGGGCTGTGAGCCGAGTGGTTTGGGTGAAGATACGAATCGGCTCTGTAACAAGCAGTCCGGGCTCATAGCGGCCATTGCATTCCAAGGAGCTCACGCGTACTTGCCCCAAAACCGCGTCTCTCATCTTGAGGGCCCATTCGCCCGTTCCAATCATCAGCTTCCAGTCGCCTTGCCCTTTCCAGTGTCCTTCCAATCCGCCCTTGATGCCCGTTGTCCATCCGAGTTGTCGAAAAAGAGGTGCCATTTTCTCTAACTGTGGAAGTTGCGCTCGTGCATCCACCTCGTACTGATGTGACTTGGTGAATGTAACCGAGCCGCTGGACTGAATCCACTCCTGTGCGCTCCACATCAAGGCAAGCTCTTCGATCGTCAAATTTGATCCACCACTCTCCGCCTTAAATCGCAACTGCCCCACGTTAAATCCTCCCCATGCGAGTCCACTGCCACTAGCGGTGCACGTCCCCTTTAACTCGCCGTCTTCCAGTCCCGCAGAAATCTTGCCGACCAGTTTACCCGAAAGTCCGTAGCCCTTCCATGCAGTGGCAGCCTTCTCAAGATCCTGTAGGTTGAACTCGAGGGAACTCCTTGGCGGCACGGCTAGAGCTGTCAGTGGTAGGGCGACATCGCCGGTGATGACATTTTTAGAATCCCTTAAATTTAGGTTCCAAAAGCGTAGGACGCCCTCAGTGATGGAAATTGCCGTGGTCGCATCGGTCAGCGTCACTCTAAACTCGGGACCCTCAAATGAGGGATTTGTGAGCGTAACGCTTGCGTTGCCCGCAATGCTCTCTGGATGGCGCAAAAAATTCGGAGGCGCAACCCACGTCGACTCAATCACGCAGCGGTCGGTCTTTAGCCGTTCCGATTGAAGGTTCAGCACCTCCGCCTTGCACTCCAACTGAATGGCAGCGGGTTTGAGGTGAACGTGCAGGCTCCCAGTTGCGGTGCCTGCGGTGCCACGGCTGGACTGCGGCCGAAGACTTTCAGGCAGCCAGTCTGCGACGTTGCCACATTCAAGTTGAAGTGCAGCTTCGCCTGTGGCGTCAACGCGGCCTTTTGTGTTCGAGTGCAGCTGGAAACTGCCAGTACCTGACATGTGAGAGTTCGAGGAGCGTGCGTCAATCAGGTTGAGTGTGAGGTGCCCCTTTGAGATGCCCCCTGCAAGTTGAAGGGTCGCCATCGCATTGCTAGGCAAGGGTTGTTGGCATTTAGCTTCCCATTGAATTTCCCAGCTAGGGGGGGAGTTTGGCAGACCCTGTCCATGCGCTTGAACAGACAGTTGCTCCGGTAGTTGCTCCCAAGAAAGCCCAAGAAATTGGGCAATGGGCTTCAATAAAAACTGCGAACTTTCTAGCTTCACGATGCAGGGATCGTCTTTTCGTCCCGCTCGGATGTCCGCGTGCAAAGTCCCATTGCCTGAATGGACATCAAACCTGAGCGTAGCGTCTCCGTGAACGCGTTCTGAGGCGTCTAGTTCAAGGGACGTGATTTCCAGATCTGGGCCTAGGCGCAGGCCGCGGATGTTGAGCCTGTGATTAGAGCAGTCCGTGGTGGCCTCCAGATGGAGCGATTCTGTCCGGCCCGGAAGTTGAAGGGCATCGACGCGGAGCTTTCCTTGTGAGTTCGGGGCGAAAGTTAGCTCACCTCCGTGTAGAGAGACGTAAACTTGCTGGTGGCGCGTAATGTCTATGTTTAGATTTGTAATGCGGATCGGATGATCAGCAAAGATGGGAAGCGAAAGCACACTCTGGAGGGCAAGGAACGGTTTAGGCACCGATTCCGGAGTGTTCGGGGGGCCGGTCTCATCTCGGTTGACGTCTAGGTGCAAATTAACTTGGGTGTCTGCGACCGTGACTCCTTTCACGCAAGTCGTGAACCCGTGGAGTAGCCAGGAGGATAAGCTGTAGTGCAGCTCTAAAGTCTGGATTTGAATGGAATCAACCACCTGGTGGTGGTGCCCAGAGGGTTTGAGGTTGAGGTCTTTTACAATCCATTCTGAAAGTGGATTCCCTGAAATAGCTCCTTGAAATGATAGTCCCTGGCGGGACGCTGTGTGACGCAGCCACAGTCCCATGGCTGAGTGCAAAATGGGTCTGTGCAGCAGAACGGCGAGCGCGAGGCACATAGCCAAGACCACGCCCAAAGGCCGTCTCCGAAGCAAAGACAAGCGTGCCATTTTCGGGCCGGGTGCTGCTGAATCAGACATCAGCGGCAATGTAAAGCCACACTCAATGCGCCGCAAGCTGGGCGAACCCCTAAGCTGTCTAGCACGTTTGATGGAGGCAACGGTGTGTAGTCCTTAGGAGCGGCTGTGTTAAAAGCAGTAAAATCTAGCCATTCGTCCGTGCCAACGGCCAACAACACCCTGCACCCTGCCGGAGCTTCAGAACGCACTGCTCCTCTGAATGTTGCGTGTCGATTGAACATTCCCGGCACATGTAGTGAGGCGTCGTTTCTGGATGGATTCTCTCGGCCCTATGCGACGCGTTTCCCTCCCCCCCGAGCCGTCCCCTCAATTACATTTCGTTGGATGCAGATGGAAAGGACACTTTGGAATCAGCGCCCGGAGAGACTCCAGAGGAAGCACGATTATTCCAGCAGTCGCTCTTAGTATCTCTCATTGAGGATCTACGTGGCAGCATTCCCGTGCGCCAATTTTAGATTTTCGAAATGGTCAAACTCAAGGGTATGTTGGCGGAGGGGATGGCTGTAGAATTGGGAGTCAACCAAAACGTTGTGGACAATAACGTGTATAATGTGATTAAGCAATTGAGAGAACTTTCAACTAAGCCCAAATACCGAGAGGAGTATTGCCAATGGAAAATTTACGATTTGAACCCCTTGACGCTCTCATCACTCCAGAAAATGAGATGGAAACCACCCGCAGCCTGGCTGAAGCCTGTCACCAGCATGAGGAGGCGGAGAAAATGTCTGAATTAAAACGGATTGCAGACTAAGAATGTCTCAATCAACTCAAAAAAGAGGGGTCACGTGGAGACGCAGAGACCGCGGAGAAATGAAGAAATAATCTTCAAAATGAGTTTTACAAAAGGTCCGCGTTCTTCGCGTATTCGCTTAAGGTTGCCTTCTTCAGGTACTCTTGGTGGCCGAAACCCAGAGCCTCAGGCTCGGTTGTCAGCTTGGATCGTTTGGCGATCCGGACAATTTCAACGTACGGCCTGCTTGAACGCGGTGCGGGAGGGAAAGTCGGAACAGAAAGGCAACCCTGAGAATCAAAATTTAAAATTTCCGACTCCTCTTCTCTCTCTGCTCCTTCTAGTTCAAAAACCAGCCTTCTGTTTCCTCTAGGAACTCTGAGGTAAATTTACGCTAGGGAAGAGAGGGAATAGAGGGTCTCAATTTTGACTTGGGGTAACACGTCTGTGCACGATCTACTAGCCTTTGTGCCTGCCCATGAGGAGGTCAGCTGAAGTGAGGGTGAGGCGTAGCCCGGCCCAGTACACGCTCCCGGCATGAATCTCGTACTGGTTACGGGTGGCAGTGTTGGCTGCGAGAAGGGGAGGGTAAAACTCTAGGGGAACGGAAATAGAGCGCCCGTCACCAAGCTCAAAGCTGAGCATGGATCGTGTGATCCATACAGCTTCCACGGGGGGCGGTGGGCGCAGACCGGAGGCGGCACGTGGCGAAGGGGATTTAGACTTGGGCATTGAGAAAAAGCCTTGTGTGCACTATGATGGAGGAGTTCGGAGGCAGAATAATCTGCTTTCAGGAACAGTAAACCCAGTCCCCTATTTATCACTGTGCAAGACTTTACCGGAGGCGGCATCCACGCATTGCCGAGTCGTAGTCTACGTTCCTGCGGCGATCCAGAGTTTGATGAACGTATTCGTAAAATACTGGAGGACTGGGGGATGGACGAAAAAACGGGCGGCCTCCTCGCCGAGATGATGATGACCACACTCAAGTTGGGGCGGGACCACGCTGCGATTGCCGACCTAAAGCTCTTTAATCGGTCTTTACGCGAAATGCGGTCGGCGTCCCGCGCGTTTGCGCCCTACCGCGACCGGCGTAAGGTGGTGGTTTTTGGATCGGCCCGAACTTCGCCGAGTGAGCCAGAATTTCAATCTGCTGAGGAGTTTGCGACTCGGATTCGAGAGTTGGGGTACATGATCATCACGGGTGGAGGGGATGGCATTATGGGTGCGGCTCAAAAGGGCGCTGGGCGGGAGTCTTCCTTTGGGTTGAACATTCGGTTGCCGTTTGAGCAACGGGCGAATGAGACGATTGATGGCGACGCTAAGTTGGTCAATTTTAATTATTTCTTCACCCGCAAGCTCAACTT
>CAIWVL010000153.1 GCA_903916085.1 uncultured Spartobacteria bacterium | reverse complement strand
GGTACCAGGAAATGTCCGCTCCTCACCTGCCCAAAGACGGAGAAGATCTTCGGGAGGCGGATTACATGACGGCTTGCTGGAGGTGGAAATACCGCGAAATCACCGGTGCCACATCGCTGGAAGCCCTTGCGAAAGAGGGAAATCTCGTGCTGGCTTTTCTGGAAAACTGGTGGAGTTTTCTTCAAAAGGCGGAACCTAAATCGCGTTTTCTGGACCTCACCCGGCTCCCCTGGAACGCCCTGCCCGCGCCCAGTTCCCAAGATCCCCACGGCATTCCCGCCGAGGTTAAGACGAGCATCGAGGCCATCCAGACCCAGCGCCGCTCTTGGCTATTGCCCAAAACTTGGACCGTCCAGCGCGCTCAACAGGACGCCGATGGCATCAAACCCTGGCCCATGGACACGCCAGTGAATGGCAAACGCTGGGTGAACGTGGTATTCGGCGATTTGGGCGATGGCAACAAGGGCGACTGGGCCTTTCTTGAAAACCCCGAGTTTCAACGCAAAGGCAAATGGGAAGGCTATTTCGACTGGCTGGCCACCCAGCACGACGCAGACCGCAAAGCGATAGAGGCGGCCACGACCTCCGGGCAACCGCTTCAAAATGAAGCAGAACTTCGGGAACGCCTGGCCGCTGCCGAGACGCTTCTGGACATGCTGGGAAAACACCCCGCTGGACTCCCCATTGATCCCAAAGCTGTTATCGTCCAGGCCCCACGCGTTCTGCGTTTGCCCGTGCCCGAGGGGACAGATCGCTTCAAAGCCAAGGGCCGACTGGACCTAAACCATCCTGACGCTGAGTTCGCGACCATCCAATGGCTAGCCACGAGCGATACTCCACCCGATCCCACTCAGATTATCCCCGGCGTGCTCACCATCTGGAAACGCTCCTCCAAAGCGAACCAAGTCACGATGGGTGACTTCAACCAAATGAAGAGTGTCTTCCCAGATTCCCTAGAGCGCCGACTCGAACGGGTTTCCCAAAATTTCTACTTTGCGGAAGGAAAAGGTCCCGGCGTTTACTACTACAACGACATCCAACTCAGAGACTTGATCACTCCAGAACAGAGTACGTTTTTGAAGCAACGGCTCATTGACTGGCGGTTTGTCAGAGAAAAAAGTCTCCCAAAAAACATGGCGCCCGAGTGGGATCAGCAGGCTCTGGAAGCCGTTTTCGAGTTCGCGAGCCGCGCCTGGCGCCGTCCGTTGCTCGACGAGGAAAAGGAAAAACTAACCGCTATTTACAAAGACGGTATCGCCAAAGAACTCGACCGCGAATCGGCCGCACGCGAAGTCTTGGTGCGGGTTTTGGTCTCACCTGCCTTTCTCTTCAAACTGGAACAGGGTTCGGAGCCGGGGATTCACCCGGTGCAGCCCTGGGAATTGGCGTCGCGCTTGAGCTATTTCCTGTGGTCTTCAATGCCAGATGCACCCCTGCGAAACAAGGCAGCGCAAAACACGCTCGCAAAACCTGAAGTACTTCAGGCCGAGATCAAACGGATGTTGAGCGACGAACGGGCAACGGCCCTCGCACGCGAGTTTGCAGGGCAATGGTTCGAGTTCCATGGGTTTGACGGTCATCTGAAAGTGGATGCGACCAAGTTCCCGGAGTTCACCCCTGAGCTAAGACAAGATTTATACCAGGAAGTCGTCGCGTTTTTTACACACATCATCCGCAACAACCGCCCCGTGCGCGAAATCCTCGAGGCCGACTACACCTTTCTCAATGAACGTCTCGCCAAGTTCTACGGCATTCCCAAGGTGCAAGGCTCAGAATTGCGCCAATGCAAAGTAGACCAATACAGCCGTGGCGGGATTCTGGGGATGGGTGCGCTACTCACCAAAACCTCTTACCCACACCGGACCAGCCCTGTACTTCGTGGCAGCTGGCTTTTGCACAACGTATTAGGCACTCCGACTCCGCCCCCGCCCAACGATGTTCCAAAGCTCGACGAGTCAGTCGCCGCCGCAAAAACGCTGCGCGAACGCCTCGAACGCCACCGCGCCGATCAAGCTTGCTCCGTTTGCCACGACAAAATTGATCCCCTGGGCTTTGCGCTCGAATCCTTTGATGCTATCGGGCGACTGCGTACGGTCGACGACTCAGGAGCCGCTATCGACAACTCCGCGCGTACAAAGGACGGCCACGCCTTCGCGGGACTTCCTGGGTTGCGCACCTATTTACAGGGACGCGAGCCGGAGTTTTACACGTTGTTTTCGCGGAAGCTCATCGGGTACGCCTTGGGACGCACCGTGCTTCCGAGCGACAAGCTGCTCATGGACGAAATGCGCGAGACCCTCACCAAGGGCGACGGGACGTTTTCGAGTGCGGTCCTGGCCCTCGTGCAGAGTCGACAGTTTGAGAACCGCAAGAACGAGTGAATAACTCAATCGCGGCACTCAATTCCCCGGCTTCTCAGTTCCGCCAAAAACTGAGCAGGATCTAAGGGAGTGATGATGAAGTTGCGAATCCAGCCAGACCGTCTCCTTAAGCGGACGATCCGCGTGGGGTTTAGCGTCGTGTTGTAGTGTTCGTTCCAAAAGCGCCAGGAGCGATCCGCAAATTCAATGTCGGCCAGAGCAATTTTGCGGATGGTGCACCCGAAAACACGCACACGCAGGTGTGGGTCGTCCAAAGTGAAGGTGATTTTCCAAAAAACCGTCCAGATCACTCCTGCGGCAAGAACCAAGGGCAGCGCCAGGACCAGCAATTGAATTTCAGGTTGCATCTGCATTTGTAAATAAAAGCTTCAAGCCACTTTGCACAGCATTTAGCGCCCTTGCAAAAAGCCCAAACTGTGAAAGCCTCGTAGCTTTTGTGGCCCAGACAAAGCCACCTCAAACCACTCAATCTCCCCATGAACTTTCTACGACCCGCGTGTGTTTTCTCCGTCTTGTGTTTTGCACCGCTTGCCGTTGCGCAAAACGCACCGCTTCCCGCAGTACCTGTGGTGTTGAGTGAGCTGAAACCCGCTCTCGCCTTAGTCAAGGGCGCACTCAGCCTTTCCGTCACCTCAGCGCAGCCCTTGACCAAGGACCAGTGGGACGCGATTGCCACACTCCATCCAAAACACCTGAGCTTCAACGAAAACGCTCTAGACGATGCCGGCATGTCACAGTTGGTGGGACTGGATCCCATCACGGTCGGTATCAACAAGTCACTTTTAACCGGAGTTGGCGTTGCCAAGTTTGGTGAGATGAAATCGCTCACCGGAATTTCGGCGATGCACATTGTTAAACCGACCCCTGAAGCAAAGGCCGCTCTCGCTAATCATCCCACGGTAGAATCCTTCGCTACCGATGGTGCCTTTTGCATGGAAGTAGTGACCGCGCCCAACCTTCGTTCGGTGAACCTCAAACACAGTGCCGCTGACGACAAATTTGTGGCCTTGCTAGCCAACCACCCTTCGCTCGAATCCGTGCGCCTCTGGCCAAAGGGCGGTGCCTGGATCACGGATGCCGCAATCGCACCACTTACCACCATCCCGAAGCTCAAGAAGCTCACCATCGACCTCTCCGTCCTCTCTTATGAGGGCGGTCTGAAGCTACTCAAAAAAATCCCAAATCTTGAGACCCTCGAATTTCACGAGGCCGCCATTTCGGAGGAAGACCTTACAAAACTCAAAGCCGACTTGCCTAAAGTAAAACTGACCTTCACTCCGATGACGCCCGAATACCGCGCCCAGTGGAATGCTTGGATGGCCAAAAAGTAAGGCGCGCCTCCCCCTCCTCGGACCGATTCAATCCATCGCTCTGGTAGGCTTCCCGCTCGACAACACACCGCACGCCATGGCAAATTGTTGCTCAGTTCCTCAAATTTTTATGCGCCGAACCCTCACTTGCGCCTCGGTTTTGCTTCTGGCCGTTTCCCCCCTCCAGGCAGCGGAAACCACTCCAAGCTCGGCCAAGCCTTCCTCCCGCTCCACAGAGTCCGGTTCGAAGCCGCGCCGGGCGACTAAGGAAAAGGCAGCCCCAGTCGAAAAAACGCCCAGTTCTGAAGACGAGCGTTTCGCGGCAGCCCGCAAGGCTGCTTCAGAGGATCCCAAAGTCGCTGAACTCCGCGCAAAAGCAGATGCGGCAAAAAGCGACGAAACTGCCAACAAAGCCATGCGTGCCTACCTGCGTACCATGTACGGCAAGATGCGTACTTTGGAACCATCTCTCGAAGAACGCATCAACATGACGGAAGCCGCCGCCCTGCGCGCCGTCCCGCAGTAGTGACGGAGGTTGATTTTTAACGGCGGAACGCAGAGACTTCAGAAAATTCTGAGCCTTTCCAGAGGTCCTGCTCTGGGAAAATATGCTCCAATGTCACTCTAAATGGCGGCTTGAGGGTCCTCGGGGAAGCCCCCTTACCAGTTCGCAATCCATCCTTTTTCGTTTTCATCAACTCCACCGGTGCTCCACACGTCAAAAGTGATGTTGTGCCCTGCGGACGCGTCGTCGGTCCCCTTGTCTAGGGCCGCAGCGCGTTTGGTTGAGTAGCCGTAAGGCTTGCCCCAAGCATCTCGTACAAACAGCACCTTCTCGCCAGCCAGTGACAACTGCGAGGGAGTGAACGCCAGATAAACAGGAGGGGCATCTGTCTTGCCTTCGGTGGCATCAGCGCGACCGTTGAGATCGGTGTCGCCGCTGAGCATCAAATAGAGCGCGAGGTTGGCATCGGTGTATCCTGCCGAACCGGTGGCCCCGATGGAACTCAACGCATCCGTTTCGGCTGAACGGGGATACAAAGCGTTGTCAGCCTTGTACGCTTCTGCGGCAGCAGTGAAGCCCGCGATTTGAGCCTCCGCCCGGCTACGGTTGGATTTGCTTTGCGCATAACGCTGAACCCCGAGAACCATGGACATTAGCAGGCCCATGACACCCATCACAACGACCAGTTCTACCAGGGTGAAAGCCCGTTGCCGACGTAAAGATTGCGAGCGCATAAATGTTTGGTGGGGAGAAAGGTTAGGCAAACTTGCAACGCATCGCGCTAGCCACCAGCACCGCCAGGGGCGCTCATATTCTTGAGCAGATCCACCATCGGCAAGAAGAGCGCAATCACGATCGTCCCGACGATGACGGCGAGAAATACAATCATCAGCGGTTCGAGGAGCGAGGTAAGTGCATCGACCGTATTGTCGACTTCGTCATCAAAAACATCCGCCACCTTTAAGAGCATGTCAGGGAGTTGCCCCGTTTCTTCGCCCACGTCCACCATCGAAATCACCATCGGAGGAAACACGCCGCAGGCCTCCATCGGCGTCACAATCGACTCCCCTTCCTTCACCGCGTCGTGCACTTTCGTGACAGCGTCTGCCACCACCGAATTCCCTGCCGTTTCTCGGGTAATGAGCAGCGCCTGGAGAATGGGCACACCGCTTGTCACCAAAGTACCCAAGGTGCGGCTGAAGCGTGAAATAGAGCTTTTACTGGTCAAATCACCAAAGAGCGGCAGCTTCAGTGCCATTTGATCCATGATGATCCTGCCCTTGGCAGAGCTCGAAAACGTCTTCCAAGCAACGGCAATCGCAATCACCGCGCTCACCACAATGTACCAGTTGGCCACGATGTTACCGCTCAACCCCATGATGATTCGCGTGAGATCCGGCAGCGGCTTGTTCCCAAGCAAATCCTTAAAGATCTGCTCAAACTTGGGCACGATGAACGCCAACAGAAACACCAAAATGATCATGGCAATCCCAAGCACAATCACTGGATACGTCATCGCCGAAACCACCTTGTTTTTCAGCTTCTGCGCCTTTTCTTGAAACTCCGCCAGGCGGTTCAGCACAACCTCCAAAACCCCACCCAACTCGCCCGCCTTTACCATGTTGATGTACAACCGATTAAATACCTTAGGATGCTGCGCCAAAGCCTCCGAAAACGTTCCCCCGCCCTGCACTCCCTCAGCAATCGAGGCAATAATCTTCTTCAACACAGGATCCTTCTCCTGCTTGCCAAGCACGTCCAGTCCCCGCAAAAGCGGCAGTCCCGCGTCAATAAGCGTGGCTAACTGACGGGTGAAAATCATCAACACCTTCCCGTCCACCTTGGTCTTCTCGAAAAACTTGATCCCCCCCCCTTTGGGCTTCGCCTTCGCTTTAGCCGCCTTCTCTGCGGGTGCCGCCTTCTCCGCAGACTTGCTTGCTTTCTCCGCTGTCGCAACACCCCCGCCCCCTCCCCTACCCGCAGCAGTCACGCTCAATGGAGAAAAACCCGACTTCCTCAGCGCAGCGACGGCATCATTTTGAGACGCCGCGTCCAGGACACCCCGCGTTTCCTGACCACTTGCATCAAACGCTACATAATCAAACTTTGCCATAAGTTCCGGGGGAGTTGGGAGAACAAACTGCGATTAGAAAGTAATTTCCTAGCCTTAGGTGTATTTCAGGACTTCCTCAATGGAAGTTTCGCCATCGTAAATAAGACGCAACCCGTCATCGCGCAACGTGGTCATCCCAAGTTCGATCGCCTTCTGCTTGAGCACTACACCAGGTGCCCGCTGATTGATGAGCTCGCGAATCGGCTCGGTC
The DNA here is from genome assembly GCA_903916085.1 of uncultured Spartobacteria bacterium. Taxonomy (GTDB): domain Bacteria; phylum Verrucomicrobiota; class Verrucomicrobiia; order Chthoniobacterales; family Chthoniobacteraceae; genus Chth-196. Next base: position 1,288 of record CAIWVL010000153.1, on the reverse strand, counting down.
ACATCCAACAACTCATAAATGCCTTTGCGGCCACGATATCCGGTACTATTGCAGTTGGCACAACCGGAGCCATAATAGAATTGTTTGTCGCCAATTTCATGCGGGGAGAGGCCCAGCTGATCCAGAACCGCCTCCGTGGGTTCATACGGAGTACGGCACTGCGAACAAATTTTGCGAATGAGTCGCTGTCCTAGGACGCCCTCAAGGGAGGCCGAAATCATGAACGGCTCCACTCCCATGTCGATCAGTCGGGTGACGGCCCCCGGTGCATCGTTGGTGTGCAGGGTTGTGAGCACGAGATGCCCCGTGAGAGAGGCTTGAATCGCGATCTGCGCCGTCTCCACGTCGCGTGTTTCTCCCACCATGATGCGGTCCGGATCCTGACGCAAAAACGCGCGAAGCACCCGCGCAAAAGATAACCCAATCGCTTCGTTCACAGGCACTTGAATAATACCTTCAATGTCAAACTCCACGGGATCCTCAGCCGTAAGCACTTTACAATCGATCGTGTTAATTTTCTCCAAACACGCGTAAAGCGTCGTCGTCTTTCCGGATCCAGTCGGCCCCGTGACGATGAAAATCCCGTTCGGCAATTCAATGGTGCGCAGTAAGTAATGATACAAATTTTGAGGCAGACCAATCGCCTCCAAACTCAAATTCACACTCGAGCGATCCAACACGCGCAACACCACGCTCTCCCCAAACTGGGTCGGCAGCGTAGACACACGCATGTCCACCGCCCGTCCACCCACCTCGCGTTGGATACGACCGTCTTGTGGGAGGCGGCGTTCTGCGATGTTCAAATTTGCCATCACTTTCACTCGCGAAATGATTGAGGAGGCCATGTGCCTCGGCGGCGGAGCCATTTCGTACAAGGCTCCATCGACTCGGTAGCGAATCTTAAAGTCATGCTCAAACGGCTCGAAATGAATGTCGGAGGCTCGGTCCGTAATCGCCTGTTGCATCACCAAATCGACATACCGAATGATGGGAGCTTCGGAAACGGCCTCTTCCCCATCTTCTTCGGTGCCCATCTCCGCCAAGACTGCCTTCAATTCTCCCGCACCCCGGCTGTAGTGGTGGCGCAGCAGTTCGTTCACTTCATCCACCGGAGCGATTACCAACTGGATGTCGTGCCCGAGCGCGAACCGGATATCATCCAGCGACTGATGGTGAAAGGGATCGACCAAGGCCAACTGTAAGGTTTGACCGTCCCAACCCACCGGCACTGCCTGATGCAACTGCGCAAGTCCAACGGGCAAAAGCGCAAGGAGTTCTTCTGGCGGCT
>CAIWVL010000152.1 GCA_903916085.1 uncultured Spartobacteria bacterium | reverse complement strand
GACCGAGGCCAACGAATTTCACGACGTCTACAAACTGGACGTCGCCGTGGCGCCTACAAACCGAGACTGCCTGCGAAAGGATCTCAACGATCTCATCTACAAAACGCGGCGCGAAAAGTACGCCGCCGTCGTCAACGAAATCCGCGATGCGCACGCCAAGGGGCAGCCCGTCCTCGTAGGGACCGTGAGCGTCGAGCAGAGCGAAGTCGTTTCGCGGATGCTCAAGCGCGAGAAAATACCGCACGCGGTTTTGAATGCGAAGTACCACCAGCAAGAAGCCGAAATTGTTTCGCGAGCTGGTCAAAAAGGGGCGGTCACGATCTCCACAAACATGGCGGGCCGTGGTACGGACATCAAACTCGGCGAGGGCGTACGCGAGCTTGGCGGGCTGTATGTTATTGGAACAGAACGACATGAATCGCGGCGCATTGACCGCCAGTTGCGTGGCCGTTGCGCGCGTCAGGGAGACCCTGGATTGTCCCGGTTTTACGTTTCGTTTGAGGACGATCTGATGCGCAATTTCGGCGCGGCCGAGCGTATGACGCGGATGATGGAGCGGTTTGGTCTGCAAGAAGGTGAATCCTTGGAGCACGCTTGGCTGAACAAGTCAGTGGAGACCGCACAAAAGCGAGTGGAGCAACGCAACTACCTGATGCGTAAGCGTTCGCTTGAGTTTGACGACGTGATGAACAAGCAACGTGAGGTCATCTACGGCTGGCGCAATGAGGCTATTTCGACGCCCGATCCGCGCCAAATGCTGGACGATGTCATCGACGAAGTCATTCCTGCGAAGACGCTCGAGTTCCTCCCCCCTGACGGCCCCCGTGAACCTGAGGCCTTGGTACACTGGATGAACGTGACCTGTCCTCTCGCCCTGACCATTGAGGAAGGTCCATTTGCCGACGGCTCTGCCGAAGAAGTGACGGCCTACCTGCGGGACAAATTGCGGGGCGCTTACGCCCTGAAGAGTGCCCACGAAGATCCTGAAGCACTGCGCCAAACCGAGCGGATGATCCTGCTTAACGCCATCGACCGGCTCTGGCAGGAGCACCTTTACGGGATGGACGCCCTGCGCGAGGCCGTTTATCTGCGTGCGTACGGCCAGAAAGATCCCCTTGTAGAGTTCAAAACCGAGGCGTACGAGATGTTCGAACTGCTGATGGCGAACATCAACGGGGAGATTCTCCATAACCTCTTCCGTTCGGCATCCAACCTAATGGCGTTCGAGCAGTTCCTAGCGAATCTCCCACAGTTCTTGCATTCCTCTGATGAGTCCGGAGCAGTGATTGAAACGCAGGAAGTGGGACGTGGCCAGCTGCCAGAACCCTCGTTGGACACGTTGCTGGCTGAACGGCAACAACAGACGGTTCAAGAGCCCGTTGTAATTGGCCGTAATGATCCATGCCCCTGCGGCAGCGGCCGGAAGTTCAAGGCGTGCTGCGGGAAGACTGTGTGACGCATCGGGTTAGCGGGGGGAGCGAAGACTCAGTCTCTCCAACCTCACCCAGCTGCGCCTCGGGCTTACACAAGTCGGGGGTGAGGTGCCTGATGTTTGGCCACAGTGAAAAAACGCGCAGCTTGATTTTGCCAGGCATGCCGTAGCGGTGTTCCCAGCTCTGGATCGCTGCGGCATCGACGCCGTCTCCTTGCACGAAGCCGTATACAGTGAAGTGCTCGGGCGAGTCACAGGCAACAAACGGATTATTAAACAGAAACTGTTTGAGTGCAGGGGATTCGTGCAAGACGTGCAGAGCCAGAAGCCCACTGCCGGGCGAGCGCTGATTCGTGAGGCGGGCCGCCCAGTCGGTCTTGTAACGAATAATACCATCGCTCAGTAAAGGCCGACTGTACCCCATGTTAAGCGTCCTAAATCCCCTTTCACGTGCGCGTAAGACGGCGAAGTAATAGAGCAAATTGGAGACATCACTAGTCGCATCCTCCTCGTCCTCAGTTTTTGGGATACCCAGAATCCAAGTGCGCCCCACGCCTTCTTCGGTGCCAATGACCATCCCGCCGAGAAGCTGGCCACGGCGAGAAAGCAGCATTAGCTCACGACCTTCGTCCACAAACTTACGGAGAGCAGTTTCGAAAGAGTCCGTCACAGCGGCGCCCTCATGGCGCACGACGACATACGGAAGGTAAACGTCTCGATAAAACGCCTCAAACCGCTTGATGTCCGTGGTGTTTTCCAAGACCAACCGTTCCTTGGAAACTCGCTTGAGAGATTGCTTGAACTTTTTTGTCTCCCAAAGAGGCGACTCGGGGGCCAGATCAACATCCATCCGAGTCCAGACGGGTAAAAGGGCAAACGTCTTTGGTCGATAAACGCCCTCCAAAGAGCGCGGTATCTCGCAAGCAAAGAGCGCCATGTGCTGGTCCACGCGCCGGGCAACGTCCAAAGCGTGGAAAACAAAATGCCGCCCAAGCGTACGTTCCTCAAAAGCGTCACGGAACATCTTCCGGGCGAGATAGTTTTTAAGGTTGGCAGTTCCGCAAAAGCCGAGGCTCAGCGGCGCGCCGCTGGAGAGTTCGCGCCCCGAGAGAAGCCAGACCTCGCTTCGAGCGTCAGTCGCCATGCCAAACGCCTTTTTGAAGGGAGCAACCAGCGTACGCACTGGTGATGGAAGGTTGCGATAGAAATGGCGAAGACTTTCCATAAGAAGGAACAGAAGGAGAGGACGGCGCGAGTTGGTTTAGAGGTGCAATAGAGAGCGCAAGAGTGTTTTGAAAATTACCCACGTATAACAGCGCACCAGATCTGGCTCGGCGTCGAAAGTGGGGCCCCCTTGGCCGATCGACCACCGAAACAACCGCCACCAGTCGCGCTGTTTTGCGGCTTGAAGAGCGTCCTCGGGAAATAGGGCGATTTCTTGAGAATCAATTTCAAAGCGGGCAATAGGTGCTGGTTGATTGGAAAAAAAAGCCCGTAAAACGGCAGACAGATTCGCCCCCATGAAGGAGGTCAGATACAGGTACGTGGGCGGTCTCGGGTTAAACTCAATTAACTGAGGGGGCCCGCCTTCACTGGGAAGAATCCATTCGAGCTCGCCAAAACCGCGCATTCCCAAGATCGGAGCGAGTTCCTGGACGATGTACTTTATTTCAGGAGGATAAACACAGCGCCGCCGACTGGACGGACCGTACGGCTCCGGCCAGACTTTCGCGCGCAACGAGCTGTGCCACCACACCGGTCTGTCGGGTTGAAACAAGATTGCAGTGCCGCCCGATTGCCCCTCGACAACGCGCTGGATACTGTAGGTTCCAGGTATAAACAACTGGCGTTTCAGTTCTTCCAAAGAATCCGCACGGTAAATACCGTTCCCGGCAAAACCCGACGAGGGCTTAACCAAGAGCGGGAACCCGATCTCCCGAGCTGCGTCTCGCAATTCTGCCGCGCTTGAGGCGGAGCGAGACGCTGGCACGGGCAACCCTGCGGCAGCCGCTTTTTCGAGGAAATGTGTTTTGAGGGTCAGAACCTCGGGTTTATCGCCGGCGGGATCGACCGGAAACCAAGGGCGCAGCCACTCCTCGCGACTTCGGCGGGCGGCTTCCTGCATGGTGGGATCATCAGCAAAGATAATCCAGTCGTAGCTGACCCCGGAAGCGAGGTGCTTGCGCAAAAGTTCGAGCGTCTCTGAGGGATCCCAGGAACCAGAGATGACCCCACTCAAGTGCCTCGATCGTGCGGCGTAGGAGAGCGGATGCACGAGAGCAAACACACGACAGCCCCCCGAAGCGAGAACCATGGGCAACCGAGAAATGCCAAACCAGTTTGGGGCAGCCACGCAAAGCACGCGGGGGCAAATGGGTATCGCCCTAGGGGCCTTAGGGGCAACCCGCGAAGAAGGCGATTCATCAGGCTGAGAGCGCATCACGCTCTGAAACGCGGCGAGGGTGGGCCCTGGCCGTAAATAAAAGACCCGCACGGCACTCTGCTCGCCCTCTATTTACCCCGGAGGCCGGAACGGCACCTTCGCGGACTGTAGCGAAAGCATCAGTCCTAAGGATGTCGGCTTACTAGGGTCATAAAACACGTGAAGTGCTCCCCCACTAGCGTCCTCGCCCCCCTGAGCGTGCTCGGCCTTTTTGCCGCAGGCCTCGGCTGCTCTCGTGCTTTGTATCATCAAAAAGCCGACCGCGACGTGTACGCTGCGATCGCAGGCAAAGCTGAGCTGCTCCCGACAGACATTCCCCTGCGCGACGGTGCGACCATCACGCCCTTTGAAGATTCCCGGTTTTTTGACCCCTTCGATCCTGACCACCCCCCCATGCCGCCAGATGATCCCGTGTCGCATTCGCTCATGTTACGCGTAGACGGACGCAAGGGGGCCGCATCTTGGAACCAGCCTGGCGAGCCCAGTGCCGTGCAATCTCCGGCTTGGCGGGAACTTCTTGAGAAGACCAAGGACGGAAGCGTGTTGCTTAGCCTCAAATCAGCCGTTCACCTCGGTATCCACAACTCGCGGGACTTTCAAAAGGAACGGGAGGACCTTTACCTGTCGGCCTTGGATGTCACTTATGAGCGTTACCAACTTTCCCCGAAGTTTGCACTTAGTGAAACAGCCAAGGCTGAGTCGGACGCAAAGTACCACTCCGGCGTCTCTGCAACCGCGAGAGATCAGCAGCAGTTAGGTTTTTTCACGGATGGCAGCGTCCGCTGGCTTACTTCCACAGGAGGCGACCTGCTGGCGAGCTTCGCCAACGCGTTTGTGTGGGATTTTAAAAGCAGCACGGTGACGGACTCGGCGGGCACGCTTTTGAATCTGAGCATAGTCCAACCCCTATTACGTCTCGGGGGGAAGGACAGAGCGCTGGAAGCCCTGACCCAGACCGAACGCACCTTACTCGCGAACGTCCGTCAGATGCAGCAGTTCCAGCTTGGCTATTACGTCCGCATTGCATCTGGGCGCAACTCCGGGGAAGGCCCGAACCGGGGTGGTGCCGTGGGGGCGAGTGGACTGGGCATCATTGCAGGCTCGCCGACGGCCCGCACTGGGGCCCCCGCCGCGGGCGGTTTCATGGGGCTTCTGGAGGAAACACAGCGCATTCAAAATCAGGAATCGAATGTAGCTAGGCTGCGCCAAAGTTTGGACCAGCTCGCAGCCGCCTTCGATGCGGGCCGCATCAGCAGCCGCCTTCAGGTGGACCAAGCGCGCCTCGCTTTATTCAACAGCCAGAGCGACTTGCTTGCCGCCAAAGGTGCCTACCAAGCACACGTGGATACCTTCAAAGTGGATCTCGGTCTGCCGCCCGACTTGCGAGTCACCGTGCAGGACCCGCTGCTGGACCGGTTCAACACGTCTAACCCGGAAGTCACTGCGATGGATCGACGCTTGAATGTCATCCAGACGCGGATGCGGGACCGCGAGCGCTTCAAAGACAACCAAAGTCTGCAAGCGGTACATGCTGAAATTACGAAATTGGAAGCGCCTTTCATCGGACTTTTGAACAGCACGCGCAAGGACCTGGATCTGTTGACGAAAGACATTCCGCTGCGAAAACGTCAGTTGGAGAAACTGTTGGAAAGCGCTGCCGTGAACGAGATTGGAGTGGAGCCCAGCGCGCTGGATCCTCAGGCGCTTGAGCAGCGGGCGCGAGCTTACGCGAAGCAAGTCGACCAAAATACGGTTGAACTGAAGCGACTACTCGATCGGATACATGGGTTTACAGAATCCTTTGGAAACAAGGACTTTGAACTAGCCCGGGCTGAACTGGTAGATCTGGCTGCCGATTTTTCGGGACTGCTGCTGGCGGTATCCCTCAACCAGACGGCGACGCGTTTAGAAACAGCTACCCTTCCGGCGGTAGAAGTGACGGAAGAACAGGCTTTGGGGATCGCCAAGGAACACAGGCTCGACTGGATGAATGCTCGGGCGCGCCTTGTGGATTCTTGGCGTAAAATCGGATTCCACGCCAACGCACTCAAAACTGGGTTGGATTTCACCGCTGCGGGAGGGCTTGGTACGCTGAACAATAACGCCGCGAACTTTGACGGGCGCACGGGATTTGTGCGTGCGGGACTGAAGTTTGACACGCCCCTGTCGCGGTTGGCCGAGCGCAATACGTACAGACAAGCGCTCATCGACTACCAGCAGGCCCGGAGGGATTACATGCTATTTGAAGACAAGGTGGATCAAAGCTTGCGCAACACACTGCGCCTTATTGACCTGTGCCAACTCAACTTCGAGCTCCGTCGTTCCGCAGTCCAAGTCGCCATTTCCCAAGTGGATCTGGCACGGTTGCGCCTTGAGGAACCGCCGCGCCCCGGAGTCGTCGCCCAAATAGGTGCAACCACGGCACGCGATTTGGTCACCGCCCTGAGCGACCTCCTGGACGCCCAAAACGCTTTCCTGAGCCTACGCGTCGGATACGACGTTCTGCGTCTCGTACTCGACTTCGAGTCCGGCACCATGCGTGTTGACGCCGACGGCATGTGGGGCGATCCGGGCGCGATGACACCCGAGCGCCTCACCGCCCGCCACCCGCGCTGGAGCACGGTTGCTCAAGCGCCGCAGGCCACACATTCCCACGTCTCCAACCCGGAAAACGCCGCCCCTGTGCGCACCGCTTTCCGCCAAGCTCCCCTCTCTGTCCGATGAATCCCAACGTCCCCAAACGCTCCCGTTTCCGCAAAGTTCTTTGGGTCGCAGGTTTTCTAGCACTCGGAGCGGGCACTTTTGTGGCGCTCCCCCCAAAAACGGGAGCCGGTCGCAAGTCCACCCTACCCTCGCCGCCGATGACGGTTGCGGCCGCTGCCGCGCCTTTTTTACAGGAAGTGTTGGAACGTGGCGAGGTAGGGAGTTCCAGCAACGTGGAAATCCGCTGTCAGGTCCAGTCGAAGGCCCTCACGGGGACGCCGATCATCCAAATTGTGCCGGAGGGGACCTACGTGCAGGAGGGGGAGTTCTTGATCAAACTGGACGACTCCGGCATTCAAGCCGACTTAGTGCAGCAACAGATCGCCTGCAACACCAGTCGGGCACTCGAAGTTGAAGGCCGCACGGATTACGAGGCAGCCAAACTGGCACTGGAAGAGTACCAGTCAGGCACATTCCTCCAAGACCAAGGTGTCGCGGAGAGCGAAAAGTTCGTGGCGCAGGAAAACATGAGGCGCGCGGAGGAGTACTTACGGTACAGTTTGCGTTTGGCAGATCGGGGATACGTGACGGATGTGCAGTTGGAAGCGGACCGGTTTGCGGTGGAAAAAGCACACAAAGAATTGGATAACGCAACGACCAAGTTGGAGGTACTGCATCGCTATACAAAAACCAAGACGATCAACAGGTTAATGGCGAATGTAGAAACTGCCGAGGCCAGGATGCGTGCTCGCGAGAACAGCCACAACTTAGACGAGGAACGGCTCAAGAACCTCGAAGATCAGTTGGCCAAGTGCATGATTTACGCACCCACTTCAGGACAGGTGGTGTACGCCAACCTGCCCACGGGTGACCCCCTCATCGCTGAAGGCAAACCTGTGCGCGAACGTCAAATCATCATCCGCCTCCCCGATCCCAAGCGGATGCAGGTCACTGCGCGCATCAACGAATCCCGCATCGACAAAGTGCGCGTCGGCATGCAAAGTCGGATTCGGTTGGACGCATTTCCAAATACAGTCCTTACGGGAACGGTGCGCGCCGTGAGCGAGTACCCCCTGCCCGCTCTCAGCCCTTACAGTACCATTAAGGAATACGGTGCGGACGTGACCATCGATGAGGCCCCTCCCGGAGCCCGCTCAGGGATGACCGCCCAAGTGTCTATTGAAGTGGAACGTCAGGAGAGCGCCCTCCAGGTACCGGTGCAATCCGTGCTGGAGCGTGGCAAACGGTTTTATTGTATCATAGAGAATGCGGGCGAACTAATGGCGCGCGAGGTACAGGTGGGCTCGGCAAATGAGCAATCAGTTATCATTTCCGGAGGACTTGAGGCAGGCGAACAAGTCATTCTTGCGCCTCAAAGTTACGAGGGAAAAGTGACTTTGCCCGAGGCCGTTTCCAAGGAGGAGCCACCGCGGGCGCAAGGGCACAAGGCCGTCAAAGTTGCGGACAACTCCAGCCCCCGCTAATCCAGTGTCCAGTCTCGCCACAGAAGCGCCGCCGACGCTGGCTATCCAGCTCGTCAACATTCGCAAAGATTACGACTTAGCCGGCGAGCCGCTCTCTGTCCTCAAGGGTATCGACCTGCTCGTACCCGAGGGTGATTACATCGCCATTATGGGGCCCTCTGGCTCAGGCAAAAGCACCCTCCTCAACCTGCTCGGCTGCCTAGACCAGCCCACCTCCGGCGAATTTCTGCTGGGCACAGACAACGTCGCCCATCTTGACGACGATCAACTCGCCTCCATCCGAGCCTCCCGGATTGGGTTTGTATTCCAGTCTTACAACCTGATCCCACAGCTCACCGTCATTGAGAACATTGAATCGCCCCTCGCTTATCAGGGACCGATTACGCCCGAAGGCCGGGAGCGGTGCCTGGAACTCGCGCGACTCGTCGGCCTCGGCGAACGTCTGACCCATCGCCCCCCCCAGCTCTCGGGCGGCCAACAGCAACGCGCCGGAATCGCACGCGGGCTCGTTAACCAGCCCCGCTACATCCTCGCCGACGAACCCACCGGCAATCTCGATACAGTCACTTCACGGGAAATTCTCGACCTTCTCGAAAAACTCAACAACGACGGCAAGACCATCATCCTCGTGACCCACGAGGAGGAAGTCGCAGCTCACGCCAGGCGCATCGTGCGCTTGCGCGATGGCGTGATCCAGTCGGACACACGCCTCCGGCCGATTGATGTGAGCACGCACATCGCGGCGGCCCCGCCTCCCCCGGAACATCCGCCCGGCACAGCAGGCGCGATTAGCCTGATCCTACGCACCGCGCGACTCGGGGTGAAAAACCTGCTGCTCCACCCGCTCCGCTCGATGCTCACCATTCTCGGAATCTTCATTGGGGTGGCCAGCGTCATTTGGCTACTCGCCATCGGGGAAGGCATCAGCGCCAAGGCGCAGCAACAAATTGCCGAGCTCGGAGCGAACAACATTATCCTCACCACGGTTGCGCCGCCACCGCAACAGACCAACGGTAAGTTCCGCCCCTACGGTGTTACTCGGGATGATTACCAACTTATCGCCTCCACCGTTCCCTCTGTAGAAAAAGTCATTCCCATTCGCGAGCAGCTGAAACGCCTGTTCAGCTACGGCACCCACCAGTTCTACGGGCGACTCATCGGCTCTACGCCCGACTATCCCAGCCTCTACAAAATGGAGATCGAGCGCGGTCATTTCATCACCGCAACCGATGTCCTGCAGGGCAACAAAGTGTGCGTCCTCGCCCCCGAAGTCGCCATCGCCCTCCTTGGCTACGAGGACCCCATTGGACGCGCCATCCACATTGGCTCCGACTTCTATACGGTTGTTGGTGTGATGAAACAAAAGGGCGCGATTTCGGAGATCCCCGGCGCACGCGCGAAGCAGGAGTTTTCACGGGACGTCCACATTCCCATTACGACCCTTTGGTCACGGTTGGCGGACATTTACACGCGCACAGAGAGCGGCGTGCCCATCGCGACACAGGTTACGATTTCGCTCACGGACCCATCGAAAGTCATTGAGGCCGCCGAGGTGGTGCGGCATTCGCTCATGCGCTCTCATCAGGCGGACGACTACACCATCGCCGTTCCCCTCGAACTGCTCGAGCAAGCGCGCAACACACGCCTCATGTTCATCGCCATGATGGGCCTTGTCGCTGCCATTTCCCTAGTTGTAGGCGGCATCGGCATCATGAACATCATGCTCGCCACCGTCACCGAACGGACACGCGAAATCGGGATCCGGCGTGCGATTGGGGCTCGAAGGCGAGACATCACGCGGCAATTTTTGGTGGAGACGGTCGTCTTGTCCATCGGCGGCGGGATTACAGGTGCGGTGGGGGGCCTGGCGTGTTCGCCCGTATTCGCGATAGCCATGAAACTCATGAACAGCGCATTCCCAGCTGCTATGGCGGCCTTGCCCGAGGTGGTTCGCACGATGGTGCCGATCATCGTCCCCTGGTCACTGCCTTTGGCCTTTGGAATCTCAGTGGCGATCGGTGTGGTGTTCGGACTTTACCCGGCAAAACGCGCCGCCATGATGAACCCCATCGAAGCGCTGCGCCACGTGACTTAATTCATGAAGACCCGCCCCCTGGAGCTTTTCCCGCTTTTGATCCTGCTTACCGGCATCCCCCCCCTGCCGCTCGTTAGTGCTCAGGAACCGGTGGCCCAAAGTGCGCAGAGTAGCGGACAGGCGCCAAAGCCAGTTCCCTCGGCGTTGCCACCGTTTATCGTACAACCGCCTCAAAAGACGAGCGCGCCGGAAGCTTCGCAGAAGCGTTTGCCCATGATTTTAGTGGTGATTGTTGCGATGCTGCTTATCAGCGCGTGGCAATGGTTCAAGGCCGGGCGGAGACAAAAATAGGGCGCATGGCGTCCACACTGCGCGTTGCCCTCGGCGGCAAGGTGCTGTTTACTGCGGCGCAAGTGGCCCCAAATTCAATACGTTCCCGCACATGAACCGCTGTTTGTTTCCCGTTATCGGCCTTACTGCCATCGGGCTTTTCGCGAGTGCGCCCCGCGTTCAGGCAGAGTCGGCACCCATGTTGGTAGACTTTTCCTTCGCACTCCAGGCCCTCGACAAGACCTTTGACCCGCGCGAGGACCAGCAGTGGGATAACATGAGCAAGTTCCTCTCGAGCCCGGACTTGAAGTGGATCGTAGAGTATTCTTTTAACAAGGAACGCACGCGCTCCATTTACGTGTATCTCTACAGTCAGTGCGTGCGTCTACGCAGTCACGCAGCAGACATGCTACAGCTTATCGACGCAGGCCGTGCCCAAGACGTCAGCGGACTGAGCGTGCTAGTTACGCCCAACGTGTTCGCCGAGTTGCAGCGCACCCTAAAAACCCCCAAAGATGTATCGGTGCTGTTTAGAACCGGCAAAGGCACCCGAGGTGCGAGCCTGATCTTAGTCAGCTACAACGCCCGTTGAGTCCCAGCAGCGCTCGTTACGGGATCGCGTGTCCCTTGGCGGCCGTCCACAACGCGTACCAGTCTTCGCGTTCAAGCTGGATCTTGGGAGCAGCAGCGGCCGCACGAATACGTTCCAGTTTGTGCGTCCCAATGATCGGCAGAACGCCCGCCGGATGCGCCAAAAGCCACGCGTAAGCCAGTTGATCCACCGTCGCCCCGTTGTACTTGGCGGCCAACCCCGAGCAAACGTCCTGCACCCGGCGACTGGAGGCCAGTTCAGCGTCAAATAAGCGCGCCTGCGCAAGCGGACTCCACGCCATAGGCCTGTAACGATGCTGCTGGGCATGATCCAAGGTGCCATTAGTCATGGGATCCATGTGCAACAGGCTGAATTCAATTTGGTTCGTCACCAAAGGCTCGAGCATTCTCGAATTGAGCGCATCCATCTGCGACACACTGTAATTAGAAACTCCGGCGCTCCGGATTTTCCCGTCTCTAAGGAGCTGATTTAGCCCCTCAGCAGTCTCGTCAACAGAAGTCAGCCAGTCGGGACGGTGCACTAAAAGAAGATCGAGATAGTCAGTGCCCAAAAAGCGGAGCGACTTTTCGGCGCTCTTCACAATCCGAGCGGCCGTTGCGTTGTAAAAGGCGGTTTTGCGGTCAGGATGGTATTCGCAAGGGATGTAGATACCACACTTACTCACGATCTGAAGTTGCTCACGCAGAACGGGATCTTTCGCCAGGGCCGCCCCGAGAGCTTCCTCCACCCGGTACACGCCATAGATTTCTGCCGTATCGATAGTGGTGATACCAACCTCAACACACGCGTGTAGTCGCCTCAGAAGCCCCTCAACGTCACGTGTTTCCGGATCGTCTAGGATACGCCACGTACCAAACACCATCCGTGAAAACGCCGGGCCACGCGCAGAGAGGGAAACAGGGGAGTGCATCAGCGCTCAGTTCCCACGGTTCTCAGGAAATCGTCAAGCCTCAGGGCCGCATTTACTCAGCGCACAATTTCAAAACCCTTCGAGCTGAAGGCCTCTATGTTGTGCACTTCCTCCTTGCGAATGTGTCCCTTAACTTCGCTTTCGCGAATTGCCTCGAGGAAACGCTCCAACTCGTCCGCCTCACCGCACGCCTGTAATTCGACCCGGCCGTCGGGTAAATTTTTCACCCACCCGGTCACCTCGTACCCGCAGGCGAGTTGTCGCACGCAGTAACGAAAACCCACGCCCTGAACTCGCCCCTCATAAAACACCTGTATCCCACGCATTCTCCATCTATAAACCCAGACGAGTTGCGTCTGCCCGCTAAAAAAGTTTTCCCCGTGCGCGCAATCCGCTACATCTCCCCTTTTCAACCCCACCTTAAAGCTCCCGTTTGCCATGCCTCTTTACATTGAAATGCCCAAACTCGCCGACACGATGACCGAGGGCACCCTCGTCAAGTGGCGTAAAGCCATTGGCGACAAGGTCTCCACGGGAGACATCGTAGCTGAAGTCGAGACTGACAAGGCCACCATGGAAATGGAGAGCTTTGACGACGGCATTCTCCACGAGTTCCTCATCAAGCTGGGAGACAAAGTCCCCACCGGCGCTCGCATCGCGGTCCTCCTCGCCAAGGGCGAAGCCGCTCCTGCCGCTGGCACCTCCCACGCGAGCGCTCCGACCCCTGCAACGGCTGCAGCACCCGCGTCAAGCCCCTCACCCGCACCTGGCGCAGCTGCACACGCTGCCGCCCCGGTTCACGCGGCACCAGCCTCAGGCGAGCGCGTCAAGAGCTCTCCTCTCGCACGCAAAATTGCCGCTGAAAAGGGCATTTCACTCACCGGCATCCACGGCTCCGGCCCCGGCGGACGTATCGTCGCTAAGGACGTCCAAAACGCCACCCCCGCTGCGGCCCCTGCCCGCGCCGCCTCCGCCCCCGTCTCCAGCGTGGCGGCAGTTCCAGTCCCACCCGCAGGCCCCAATGACAAAGTCATTCCTCTGAGCGGAATGCGTCGAGTGATCGCAGATCGTCTTCTGGCCAGCAAAACCCAGATCCCCCATTTCTACCTCCACATCGAAGTGGACGCCGGCCCGCTCATGAAAATGCGCGCCGAGCTCAACGCAGGGGCGGATCCCGCCTCGGGCGTGAAGCTTACCGTGAACGACTTCGTGCTGAAGGCCGTGGTTGCAGCGGCCGTCAAAGTGCCCGCCACCAACTCCGCGTTCAATGGCGACTCCATCCTCCAGTTCGGCTCCGTCGGACTGTCCGTAGCGGTCGCAGTGGATGACGGTCTGGTCACTCCCGTAGTGCGCGACGCCCAGAAGAAGTCCCTTCTGGAAATCAGTGAATCCGTGAAGGATCTCGCCACCCGCGCCCGTTCCAAGAAGCTGAAGCCCGACGAGTACCAAGGTGGCACGATCACGGTGTCAAATCTCGGCTCGTATGGAATCGAGTTCTTCGACGCGATCATCAACCCGCCGCAGTCGGTGATTGTCAGCGTTGGCGCCATTATCAAAAAGCCCGTTGTGGGCCCGAACGACACCATCGTGGTGGGTCAACGGCTTGCGATTGGCCTGAGCGCGGATCACCGCGTTGTGGACGGCGCAGTGGCCTCCCTGTACCTCGCAGAACTGCGTCGCTTGATCGAAAGCCCCGCCCTGCTGCTGGTGTAGGTTCGTTGTCTGGATAATGGCAATGGCGGGTTGAAGGCGGCTGGCACCCCTGCCGGGGCGCGTTTCGCCTATTCGCGTGTGTTCCGGTGGTGTCGCTTGCGCTCAGCCACCGGCTACCCGCTGGGAACCCTCCGGGTTCACGCATGGACATTAGCCAATTTGGGTAGCGGAGCGGTCCCGAACTCTCCGGGTTGAGTTGAGAATCACATGGGTGACTTCATTCACCTGTGAATTCATAAACCTCCCTGAACCCGAAGGGTTCGCAGCGGGTAGCCGGTGGTTGAGCACCAGCGATACCACCGGAACACACGTAAATACCGAACGCACCCCGGAAGGGGTGCCAGCGCCGGAGATGCGTGAACATAGCCACACTAGTCAAGAACCTCCGGTTCTTTCACTTACACATTGCCACGTTAGAAACCCTGACGAACCGTCATTTCTCCCCTCACAACCGACGGCACTTCACTTAGGCAAAAAAGGGCGGGAGCAGGGTTTTCACACCTGATCCCGCCTTTTTTAATTCACGCCACTAGGCTTTAGGCTTAGTGCATCCACTCGGTGTGGAAGAACTGGCCCACGGGCTTGTCGGTGCGCTCGTAGGTGTGCGCGCCGAAGAAGTCGCGCTGGGCCTGCAACAGGTTCGCTGGGAGACGCTCCGCGCGGTAGCTGTCGTAGTAGGCGAGGGACGCGCCGAAGGCAGGCACAGGAATGCCATTGAGCACCGCTGCAGAAACGGCCGTACGCCAGTGCTGCTGGGTCTTCTCGAGGATGTTGCAGAAGTAAGGATCAAGAAGCAGGTTCTTCAGGCTGGGGTTCAGCTCATAGGCCTGCTTGATGCGGTTCAGGAAGTGTGCACGAATGATGCAGCCTCCGCGCCAGATCGTCGCGATGTCACCGAAGTTCAACGTCCAGCCGTACTGCTTGGCAGCAGCACCCAACTGCACGAAGCCCTGCGCGTAGGACACGATCTTCGAGGCGTACAAGGCGTCCCGCACGGCATTGATCAACTCCTGCTTATCGCCCGTGTAAGGCACGTGCGCGGGGCCGGAGAGATGCTTGCTCGCTTCCACACGCTCTTCCTTGAGCGAGGACAAAATACGGGCTTCCACAGCCGAGGAAATGGTCGAAAGCGGCACGCCCATTTCCACGGCGTGACCCACGGTCCATTTGCCGGTGCCCTTCTGGCCAGCCCGGTCCACGATCAAATCGACCATCGGCTTGCCAGTCTCGGGATCGTTGCGACCGAAGATACGGGAGGTGATCTCAATGAGGTAACTATTGAGTTCGCCGCCATTCCAGTCCGTGAAAATCGTAGCTAGTTCAGCCGCACTAAGTCCGAGGAGGTTCTTGAGGATCGAGTACGCTTCGCAGATGAGCTGCATGTCGCCGTACTCGATGCCGTTGTGCACCATCTTAACGTAGTGACCGGCACCATCTGGTCCCATGTAACGGCAGCACGATTCGCCTTCCACGTGTGCGGAGATCTTCGTGTAGATCGGTGCCAGGAACTCCCAGCCTTCCTTCGAACCACCGGGCATGATGGATGGGCCCTTGAGTGCGCCTTCTTCACCACCAGAAACGCCTACGCCAAAGTAGCGAATCCCCTTCTCAGCCAACGCCTTTTCGCGGCGCTGCGTGTCCGTCCACAGCGAGTTACCGCCATCGATGATGATGTCACCGGGTTCGAGCAAAGGCACGAGCTGATCGATCACGGCATCCACCGGCGCACCGGCCTTCACCATGATCTGCGCCTTACGAGGACGCTTCAAGGACTGCACAAAGCCTTCCAGCGTGTGGGCTGGAACAATGTGTTTACCTTTGGCACGGCCTTCAGCGAACTTGTCGGTGACGGTGGAGGTACGGTTGTAGACGGCGACAGTAAACCCTTTGCTCTCCATGTTGAGCACCAGGTTTTCCCCCATTACAGCGAGGCCGATAAGGCCGATATCACAATTTGCAGACATGTTTTAAGCGAAGCTTTTTGGTTTCTAATTGAGCAAACCCCCAAGCTATCGGCACAGTCCACACTCCGCAACCGGCTTTTGCCTAGATCCCACATACCGCGGCTCCAGCGCCCCCATGAACCTTCCCAACCAACTCACCCTCTTGCGCCTCGGCTTGGCCATCCTCCTCGCCGCTGTCCTGCAAGCCGAAGGAAGGTTCTCCTGCACAGTCGGCCTCTTCGTCTTTGGAATCGCCAGCATCACCGACTACGCCGACGGTGCCATCGCACGTAGCCGTAACCTCATCACGGACTTCGGCACACTCATGGACCCCTTAGTGGACAAAATCCTGACCGCCACCGCCCTCATTTGCCTAGCCGCACTCGACTATGAAGCACGTCCGGCGATTCCAGCATGGGTCGCCATTGTCATCATCAGCCGCGAATTTCTCATCACTGGCCTGCGCCAACTCGCCGCCGCTAAGGGCGAAGTCCTCCCAGCGGATCGCTTTGGCAAACACAAGACGATCTGGCAGATCATCACGATCCTGTACTTCTTGCTGCTCCTGAGTTTGGACGAATGGAGCCGGGCCGGCTGGTTCGATCATCCCGCCTTCCTCAAAGTGCTGTGGCGCCCCCTAGGCTCCGTCCTAACGGGCCTAGCCGTCCTTCTCACTGTGGGATCGGGCTTGGGCTACCTCTGGAAAAACCGGCATCTGATCGAGGATCGGTAGAAGTGGCAACGAGGAGGTCGGGACCGAATCCGCATTGCGCGTTAATTTAGAACGCCTCAATCAACTCAAAAAAGAGGCCCCACGAGAAGGCGCAGAGCGCGCGGAGAAATTACGGAACAATCTTCGAAATCAGGTTTTATAAAAGCTCCGCGTTCTCCG
>CAIWVL010000151.1 GCA_903916085.1 uncultured Spartobacteria bacterium | reverse complement strand
TCACCATGGATCAGATTATGGTGGATGTGAGCGAGGTTCCCGAGGTTGTCCCCGGAACGGAAGTGGTTTTGCTTGGTGCACAGGGCACCGAACAAATCACCGCACCGAATTTGGCAGCTCTGGCTGGGACA
Source organism: uncultured Spartobacteria bacterium (assembly GCA_903916085.1). GTDB lineage: Bacteria > Verrucomicrobiota > Verrucomicrobiia > Chthoniobacterales > Chthoniobacteraceae > Chth-196. The sequence continues at coordinate 3,738 of CAIWVL010000151.1, read as the reverse complement.
ATTCCGTGGGACATTTTCACGGGCCTAAGCCAACGCGTGGTACGTGTGTCCAGGCCGTAGTGAGTGATAAAAAAGTTACGTATGAGCGCGTAATTCATTAGAGTTAGGGAGTCTGCTGCCTTTCCCTCATTGTGCCTCCTCCCCAACCTTCTCCACGCCGTCCCCGGATTCCGGTGCGTCCGCCTCCTTCGCGGTGGAAGGGGCGTCTGATGCGGGTGATTCTTTTTTTAGCGATGTGGGGGGCGCTGATAGGCGCCATCGTGGGAGGCGTTTATGCGTTCTGGGCGGGGCAGTTAGACATGACCGACGTTCAGCAGATTCGTGAACGCTCCACCGTGTTTGACAGGGACGGAAAACCGTATGGTCGTCTGCAGGGGGAGAACCGTCTCGTGGTGCCCCTCAAACAAGTGTCACCTTTTTTTGTGAAAGCTCTCCTAGCCCGAGAGGATTCGCGTTTTTACAAACATTCCGGCGTGGATCCCATAGGTGTGCTGCGAGCGGTTGTGCGCAATGTGGTTTCACACTCGGCAGCGCAGGGCGCCAGCACGTTAACTCAGCAGTTAGCTCGAAACTCTTTTCCATTAGGTGGCAAAAACCTCCATCGAAAGGTGTTGGAGGCCTTCGTCGCAATTCGGATCGAGAAGTATTTCTCGAAGGACGAAATTCTTGAGCATTACATGAACCGGATTTATTTCGGGGCTGGGGTATTTGGGATCGAGACTGCCAGTCAGGCATACTTCAACAAACACGCATCTGAACTGACTCTGGGCGAGGCCGCTATGCTCTCGGGCATTATTCGCGGGCCCTCCCGGTTTTCACCTGTGAACAACTTTGCAGGTGCCATCCGCGAGCGCGATACGGTGTTAGATCGGATGGTGAAACTTGAAATGATCCCGCAAGCCCAGGCCGATGCCGCTAAGGAGGCGGCCATCGTGCTTAATCCCAAGCGGCGTCTCACCGTGCAGGAGAACTATGTCATGGACGCTGTTGTCCGCGAACTGGGCAAGGTGCTCACAGAAGATCAGCTCGCTGAAAGCGGCTTACGCATTTACACGGCCCTGGATCCGCTCTTGCAGGAAACCGCCCAAAACGCTCTCAACAATCACCTCGCCAAGATCGAAGCCCAACCGAAATACGCGCACCCCAAAAAAGCCGAGTTTACCAAGGAAGCCCGCGAGGCGGAGTTGGAGCCTACTTATTTGCAGGGCGCGGTCGTGGTGATTGATAACCGCACGGGCGGTATCCGCGCTTTGGTCGGCGGACGGGATTATGCCGACAGTCGTTACAATCGGGCGCTGCTGTCGGAGCGCCCGGTGGGCTCGACCTTCAAGCCGTTTGTTTACTTAGCGGCATTTGGCAGGGGGATGACGCCCGGGACCTCAGTGAGCGACGCGCCTATTCAACGCGGCGAAGTGCGTAGCGCGCCGACGTGGTCCCCGGGCAATTCGGACGGCACCTTTAAGGGTTTCATGACGGCAGAAGACGGTCTGGTACAGTCCCGCAACACGGTGACAGTGCGGGTGGGGGAAACCGCTGGCCTTACGGAGGTTGGACGGGTTGCGGGTGCCGTTGGATTGGAAAAAATGCCCCTTCGGCCCTCGGCTTATTTGGGGGCGTTTGAGTCCAGCCTTCTACGTATGACCAACGCCTACACGGTGTTCCCAAACGCGGGTCGGCTCCGTCAGCCTTACTTGATTGAGCGTGTGGATGATGCGGGTGGCACGACTTTGTACCGCTCGGCTGCAACCTCGCGTGCGGTGCTTCAGCCCGGTTCGTGCGCGATGCTCACGGGTGTACTCACTAAAGTTTTGGATCGCGGAACCGCCGCCTCCGCGCGGTCTTCAGGTTTCAAGAAGCCGGCTGGTGGGAAGACGGGGACTACGGACGACTACAAGGACGCGTGGTTTATCGGCTTCACCACGAGTCTGACCGCAGGTGTGTGGGTGGGCTTTGACAAACCTCAACGCACCGTTGCGCAAGGCTACGGTGCCACGATGGCACTGCCAGTGTGGGTGGAAGTGATGAACGCCGCTCCTGACCCACGCTACCCCGCCGCTGCCCTGCGTGCGCCCGGCGAGGCGCCTCCAGTTGCGACGTCTGCGTATTCGCCTGCACAGGGCTGGCCGCCGCAAGCTCCAGCAGAGCAGGCCCCTCCCAAGGCGGAACCGGTCTACCCACAAGGCGCACCGCCCAGGGTTGAGCCGGTATTAAAGCCGTACCGGCCATGAGGTTTAAGGATACGTCTCCGAATCTTAGTTCCAAACACCTGTAATCAGGTGCTTATTTATTCAAAGCTCGGCGCGATACGTTCAATCAATAAAAGATTGAACACAGAATAAACGCTTCTTATGAAATTTCATTCCTTCGAGGAAATTGATCGACTGAAAGCCACTCTGGATGAGTACCGACCATTGGATTCGGCGATTGTGCAAAATTTGCACGAAGAATTGGTTGTCCGTTGGACGTATCATTCCAATGCCATCGAGGGAAATACGCTTTCCTTGCGTGAAACCCAAGTCGCCTTGGAGGGAATTACCGTGGGCGGAAAATTACTGCGAGAGCACTTGGAGGCAGTGAATCATCGGGACGCAATTCTCTTCATGGACGACCTCGTTAAGAAGCCGGGGCCGCTTACGGAATGGACCATAAAATCGATCCATCAGCTCATTCTAAAAGGAATTGATGATAATCACGCTGGATGTTATCGAACAATAAACGTGCGGATTGTTGGCGCAGCGCATTTGCCGCCGGATTCGGTTCTTGTTCCTGAGCTTATGGAGCATTTTATCCAATGGGTGGGTGATGTGGCTCCAAGTTTGCATCCAGTCGAACGCGCTGCTCGTGTACACAGCGATTTTGTAAAAATTCATCCCTTTGTGGATGGTAATGGCCGGACTTCTCGTCTGCTGATGAATCTTGAATTACTCAAAGCAGGTTATCCCGCAGCGGTATTGCCCGTAGAAAAACGGTTAGCCTACTACGAAGCCCTGGACGCGGACCACGCACATGGAAATCCGGAACGTTTTATCGAATTGATCGCGGAAGTCGTGAAGGAAAGCTTCGATCCCTATTTCCACGCCTTGGGATTACGCAGACCCAGTCAATGTAGATAAAATAACGAGAAGTGGTGGTGATCGCGTTTAGGTTGGGCGTAAACGGTTGAATCTCACGACGGAGCAAGTTGACGCCATTTTGGTGGCGCTGCTTTCGATTGCGCTGCTTCTAAATGGTGAAGCGTGGCGTGTTGTGTGGGCGATGCGTTCTCGCGAGGCATGCTCCGTTCAGCTCGCAGACGTCTTCTGACCTGAGTGGGCGGAACTCCAGTTCCGCATCGGCGTGAGTCGCTTGGCTGATATCGGTGTGCCTTTCAGATTAGGGGGAAATGCATAAATTGCACTGGGCATTCACTTTCCGCTGTGGCTGTCTTCAGCAGATTGAGTATTTTTTCCTAACCCGACTTCCGCAGTTCAAAAAGTCGTTCCCCTCATTTCTAACGACTTACGTCAAATTTCCCCCGTTTTTCTCCACTACATTCTGCACCGTTTTTGAACGACTTGGCAGACGAAGCCCCAAATGGGACAGCAGCACAGCCACGTCTTCCTCCGGTTTAGCGACCGTGCGCAGGCGCACCTTTACCTCCAAATCCCCACGCCTTACAGGCACCACGACGTCCATCGATTTGATCATTCCAAAGGCATTGACCAACTTGCGCGCGTTACTCCCAAATCCCTTGCCCTC
>CAIWVL010000150.1 GCA_903916085.1 uncultured Spartobacteria bacterium | reverse complement strand
CAAAAAAGGATGGGTCTGATGAAGAAGAAGACGAATCAGGAGAAGTGGATGATGAGCAGCTTCAAATCATGATTAGGAAATTTTCAGAGTTTGAAACGACGAATCGAACCGGACGCCGTTAAAATTGGGGTCATTGCTCCCCGTGAAATGCCTGTGTTTCGGGATGAAGTTTACCGTCGCATCCGTGAATCTAATTTGAGTGCTGTGCGCCAAATGGACGCCGCCTTACCACAGATCCGTCTTCCCAAGAAACCCTAGGAACGCCTGAGTTAACTCAGAAAAGAGGGGGCACGCGGATGCGCTGAGAGCGCGGAGAAATTACGGAATCACTTTCAAAATGAGTTTTTTATTCCAGTCTGCGTTAGAAACGCCGCCGGGTTCTGCCCAAAACAAGGATCAGTCCCGCGCCTGATCCCAGCGCCCAGATCCAAGGGCGTTTTGGGGAAAACCACGCGGGCGCTGAATGTGTGGTAATGTCCGACTGATGCAGGGCGATCCGCCCCGAGCCTAGGGGCGGGCCGAGCAAGCGGATGGCAACGGTGCTCTCTGGGGGAAGCCCTTCGAGCAGGAGAACGATTTTACCATCCGCACCTGTCGAATGGCTAGTGTGTGGCAAGTCTCTCCACAGAGACTGTAGTTGCCCGTCGCTGGCGGCCTCCGTATCGCGGAGCTGGGCGTTGATTTGTTCGGGCCGGATTCCTTTTGGGGCAGGGAAGGTCAGTTTGGCCGAGTGATGCGTCACGTCGGTGATTGTGAGGCCATTGAGCAAAACGCCCGGTAGAAAGGCGTTTTTGATGCTTTGTATCGTGCCAGCCGAAGGGCTCTCCGTGGCGGACTTGGAGCGGTTGTTGGCGGGGAGGATCGCGCTCGGAACAAAGGCGACAGGCTCAGGGGGCGGGATTGGGGTTTGGGACGGGACAACGGTGGGCATCCTGGGGCGAACTGGAACTTGTGTAGGCAGCCCTTCTGGCGCGGGAATGGGCGATGGTACCCTGGGCTCGGCGCTGACGATGTCCTGTGGTCTGCGGGCCGTGAGCACAATAGATTTGAGTGTGCCTGGTGCTAGCAAAGGATGGCGAGCTTGATGGACACTGAGTGTCCCTGGGGCGATCGCTTGCATTTTCCCGGGAAACGTGAGCACCGGTTGCAGCCTTTCGCCGGGCGCAAGGGTGATTTCTAAATGGTTCGTCGCTGTCTTCGTGGGGGCGCTGATTTTGAATGGCCCACTGGTTTGAAGCACCCACTTGCCTGTGCGTCCTCCCTCGTTCCAAAGAGGCAATCTTTTGCCACCCGAGGAAACGACGATGCTATTCACAGAGTCCAACCCTCCCAGTACCGGCCCCAAAGGAGGCACTCGCCATAACAAAACCCGTCGCCGATTGTCGCCACTGCTGAGGATGAGTTTGCCAACCTGTTCGTTGGGCACTTGCGTGCGGTAGTTTATGGGAATCGCAAAGCTCTGAGCGGGAGGGATCCGCACCATGAATGGATGCTCCAAAGGCGGCTCGGATTGTAGAAACACGGTTTCAGTAACCCCGCTTTCATTGCAAAGAATCAGTTCGGTTGCCCGAGATCGATCTTCCCGCAGGCGTAATTCAAGGGGATCTGGCCCTGCGCCGATCCATTCTTCGACTTTTGCCAGGAGGTAGGTGGTGCGCGAAGGCGTGGAGCCAAATTTGACCTGCCCTTCCAAGTTTCCTGCGCTGAGAGGGGTCAGGCGCAGGTGGAACGTTTGACTTTGGCCCGGCACCAGTTGGTAGTTTGGCGAAGACTCTTCGAGGGTCCATGCTCCAGAAACAGAGAGCGTTCCAATGGCGACCTCGTCTCCGGTGTTGCGTAACGCCAGGGCGGCCTGGCTGCTCTGACCCACCCGTAGTCTGCCGAAATCAAGAATCTGCGGGACTTCTAACCGGGGCCCAATGTCTTTGATTTGAATTTGGACAGTGGCCTCCGAGGAAGTTCCCTTGGAGTTGGATGCTGCGAATTTGAACGAATCTGAGGTGACAGACCGATCCTTCGGCGGAGTGTACTCCACCTCGGCCCATTCATGGGAGAGTTGGGGCAGAAGGCGCACGCTTCCATGTTCTGGCTCGTCGCGTAATACAAAAGTGGCGGGCTCGGTTTGAAAACCGCTGACGCGTAGGAAAATACGCACAGGCTCGCGGCTGGTGAGCAATTGCCGCACTGCTGCGGGAATCGGGGGAGCGGACTCGAAGAGAGTCGATTTGCGGTCGTTGAAAACTGAGGCAACCACGTCCATGGAGCATGCCACTGCACAGAATGTGGCAATTTGCAGAAGGCGTTTCATGGGGAGGGCGAAGCAGCATACAATCGAACGTGTTCCGGGACGAGCACGGACTGGTTGAGGCTCATTTCTCGCTCTGGATTGCCAGAGTAGATCTTGCCTGCTAAAGTAAAGGGAACCCATTCGCTTTATGCCCAGCAAAAATCCTCTTCTTAGCTCCGACATCATCGGTCAAGCGCCCGTCGCCTACTCCGCGCCCATGACGGTTCAAGGTGCCGTCAATAAAAGCGGAGTGCTCTTGGCTCTTGTCTCCATAAGTGCCGCTTTTGCCTGGAGCCGTGTGGGCCAACCTGATTCCGCTCTATGGATGATCGGCGGCGTGATCCTCGGTTTCATCGCCGCCATGGTGACTATTTTCAAAAAAGAGTGGGCGCCTGTCTCAGCTCCTGCATATGCGGTTTTTGAGGGACTCTTCCTCGGGGGCATTTCGGCTCAGTTGAATCACGCCTACCCTGGCATTGCGCTGCAAGCCTCAATGTTGACCTTTGGCACGCTCTTTGGACTGCTGGGGGCCTATCGCCTCGGTTGGGTGCGAGCCACTGAGCAGTTCAAGGCGGTTGTATGCGCTGGCACGCTGGCCATCGGGCTCGTGTACTTTGTTTCGATGATCGCCAATCTGTTCGGTGCCCAAGTGCCTTACATCCATGGTAGCGGTGATGTCGGTATTTTATTTAGTGCTGTGGTCGTGGTGATTGCAGCAATGAACCTAGTGCTCGACTTCGACTTCATGGAGCAGGGGGCCGCCGCGCAGGCTCCGAAGTACATGGAATGGTATGCGGCCTTTGGCCTGATGGTCAGTCTGATCTGGCTGTACATGGAAATTCTCAAGCTGCTGGTAAAACTGGCTCGTCGCCGCTAAATCCCAGCCATTTTGCGATTTATGAGTCCCACCCTTTTTAGCCCTCTTCAACTCGGTGCCATCGAAGTGCCGAACCGGATTTTCATGGCCCCGCTTACCCGCTGTCGGGCTGAGTCGGGCCATGTTCCGGGCGACATAAGCGCCGAATACTACCGTCAGCGCGCCTCGGGCGGCCTTCTCATTGCGGAGGCCACCTCTGTCTCGCCCTTTGGTTTTGGCTACCCCAACACCCCAGGGTTTTTACCGACGCCCAAATTGAGGGCTGGCAAAAGGTCACGAAGGCCGTTCACTCCGCCGGTGGTCGCATCGTGCTTCAGCTCTGGCACGTAGGCCGGGTTTCGCATCCCGACTTTCAGCCTGGTGGCGTAGTGCCTGTGGCTCCCTCGGCAATCAAACCAGCGGGGCAAGTTTTTACAGGCACCGCAATGGCCGAGTACGTCACTCCTCGCGCTCTGGAGCTCTCCGAGATTCCCGGAATCATTTCAGAATACACGCACGGAGCTCGGTGCGCACAGTTGGCTGGCTTTGATGGCGTCGAAATCCACAACGCCAACGGCTACTTGCTCGACCAGTTCTTACGCGACGGTACCAATCACCGGACTGACCAATACGGGGGCTCAGTCGAAAATCGTGCCCGTCTCACGTTGGAAGTCACGCAGGCCGTCGTCGACGTGTGGGGCGCTGACCGAGTCGGGATTCGTTTCTCTCCCGGTGGTGTGTTCAACGACATGCGCGACTCAGATCCCCTCGAAACCTTTGGGTATGTACTCCGTCAACTAAGCCCCCTTAAGCTCGCATACGCCCATGTGACTCAGGTCACCGCTCAAGACATTGCCCACGGCGCTACTGAAGGCATTGGACCCCGCGAACTGCGGTCTTCCTACCATGGGAACATCGTCTCGGCAGGGGGCTTCACCTTGGAGAGCGGTAATACCGCCCTTCAGGAAGGCTGGGCAGACGCCATCGCTTTCGGCGTACCTTTCCTAGCTAATCCCGATCTGCCTGAGCGCTTTCGCCAGGGAGCTGCTCTTAATACGCCCGATCCCAGTACGTTCTACGCCTCCGGTCCCGGCGGGTACACCGATTACCCGACGTTGAGCGCCTAAGCGCCCGAATGGAAGGATCGCGCTAAAAAGAGGCTGGTTAAAAAACGCTCCGCCGAGGGGATGAGATAAGCCGGTGGTGATTCGTGCAACCAACGCCCACCACCGCGCAACCTCTCCGGCCTCTCCTCGTCGCTTAAACTCGATGGACCGTGTTTTCCAGCTTGTTGCTTTCCCAGCGACACCAATACCAACAACAAGAAGTCCTTAGGTTCTTACGTACTTTTCGAGGTGAAAGTGCGCAAACCCCAGGTCCACCTTCTGGCTGCTTTCAAGCCGCAACCGGTTACCCTCAGGACCCTGATCAAGGGGGTTCACAAAAACGAGTCTTCCTCCTGTTCTGAGTAACCGCTGGGCCTCACTGAACAGACCCGTCACCAGCGTACGCATGTCGCCAACAGGCACACGTTTGCCAAGAGGCGGGTTAGTGATAATCAGCGTCAAATCGCGCAACCCGACGATTCCCTGTGTGCGCCGGAAATCGCACGTTTCAAAGTGTTTCCGCACCCTCGCCCGATTGCCCCTGGCCGCTGCGTCCACGTTGGACGCTGCCATGGCTGTCGCCGACAGGCTTAGATCCGTTCCAAAAATCTCCGAAACTCCACCCAGCAGTAAACACTCGGCTAATTCGAGACCCGAACCGCAAAAAGGGTCCCAGATGCGCTCGTGGGGGATGGACCCAACCCGCGCGAGACGGGCCATTGCCGCTGCAAGGGGTGGATGCGATGCCGCAGGCACATCTCCCTGACGGTACTCAAAACGCGGATCGGGACGCAGCCTGGGCCTGAGTTCTACGCTTACACTCCGAGCGGACTCGCCGATGCGAATCTCCCAAAGGGCGTCCCTAGAGTCATTAAGTAGGGCGGGCCGTTTCGCGAATACCTGTTTACTGATCGCTTCCACAAGGGGCGCGTCAGCTTTGCGCGCCGGGAATTCAAGCCGGTAACGGACAGCCCCCTTGGTCAGGTTGGTGAGCAGGTTTTGCGTGAGTGCCGAAGCGATCGTCTCCGCAAGGGCCGCTGTGTCGAGGGGCGCGCCTGCGCGGGGCAGGGGAGGCATTTCGCTGAGCAAAAACACTAAATCGCTAAAGCAACGTAATGTGTATAAGTCGTTGGGCGAGAAGGGTTTCTCTGGGCGCAATACAACCCGGCCGCGGTCGGATGAGAGCACCTTAAAGACCCCCTTCAAGTGAGCTGTCTGCGAGAGCTCCTCCAGCACCACCGACTCAAGGCCCGTACGGCATTCCAGAGCGATGCGAACGCCCTCAAATTTTTGCAGAGTCGCTCTCATGTCCAGTCCGCCGTCCCGTTGGTTACGGGCGATGTTGGCGCGCACCTTCTGCTGAGTTGCGGCGAGGGCTTGATGCAACCCAGACTCCCCCGCCTTGAGGGTATCGCTTCCGCCGATGCGCCCGAGAGTTTGAGCTAAAAATTGGTCTTCCCTAGAGCTGGTCGTCTTTCCAAGCAGTCCTAACAATTGCTTCTCTTCCTCGGCACCCGAGCCCATTTTTGGAAGGGCCACCATGGCGTACCTGCGTACTTTCTCTTCCGGATCCGCCAACAGCGAACGCAGCCATTCGCGCGCCAGTGCGCATTGCTGAGGCGTGCCGGCTTCTGAAAACACAACGCCCACGGCGCGCACGACGGATACAGATTGGACGCGTTCAGCAGGGGAGGCTGCGTCAAAGGCGGGCACTTCCTGGCTCCAAAGCGCTTCAGGGCTCATCTTGCGCAGGGTTTGGTAGTGTTCCTTAACGCGTGTGTGGGAAGAGCTTTTCATTTTAGATTCACAATCCGCTGCGAGCTGCTGGGGTGGTCTGAGGCGCGGCGACGGGAGGTGTTTATAGCTAATGTTCGTCTGAAGCGCAAAGTACGAAAGCCGTGAGTCGGGGAGGCGTTTCCTGCTTTCTTATGCGAGTCCAATCCTTCAAGCTTAAAGCCATGAGCACACCTCACATTGCCCAAAAGGCCCCGTACCCCGTTGAAGTCGAAGCAGGCAAGACGTACTACTGGTGCAGCTGCGGACTGAGCGCCACCCAACCGCTTTGCGATGGCACGCACAAAGGGAGCGGGATGGCACCCACCCCTTACAAAGCGGAAAAAGACGGCACCGTTTACTTTTGCGGTTGCAAAAACAGTGCCAAAGGAGCGCTGTGCGACGGCAGTCATTCGAAGCTGTAGCCGCCTGCGAGCCGAGCGGCCCGAGCCGGGGGGAGACAAAGGGAGGCAAAAAGACACAAGGGGAGAGGGCCTTTCTCTCCCCTTGATTTCCTGAATCAGAACGCCCGACCCGGCATTTGCTCGCAATTGTAACAGTCGTTTTTCTTTTCAAAGCGTTTCCCTTAGGTACACTCGCCGGTTTTCCGATGAGCACCGGCCTACCCACCCTTGAGCTATTCGACCGTTATGTGATCCCCACTTATGGGCGCTTTGGCCTGCGCCTTGCCCGGGGAAGCGGCTGCCGCATCTGGGACGAGGACGGTCGCGAGTACCTCGACTTTGGCGCAGGGATCGCCGTCACATCTCTCGGGCACGGCCACCCCCGCGTGGTGGAACGGTTGCGTCAACAGGTGGGCGAACTCGTCCACACCTCCAACCTCTATTACACGCGTCCTCAGGGCGAACTCGCCAAGCGTCTTGTCGACATCGTCGGCGCGCCGGGTAAGGTTTTTTTCTGCAACTCTGGTGCGGAGGCCAACGAGGCACTCTACAAACTGTCCCGCAAATTTGGCAACGAGGCGAACGGTTTTCATTCCCCCGCCGGGCCGCACTCGAATCCTGACGCTCCGCTTCGGCGTGGTATTGTCACCATGAACGGTTCCTTTCATGGACGCACTCTCGGCGGGATTGCTGCCACGGGGCAGGACAAGGTGAAAAAGGGATTCGAGCCCATGATTGAGGGCTATAAGCACATTCCCTTTAACAATATCGCCGCGTTGAACGAGGCCGCTGAAGATCCAAACATGGTAGCCGTTTTGCTTGAGCCTATTCAGGGCGAGGGCGGTATTCATCCCGCAAGTCCAGAGTATCTCCGGGCCGCGCGCACCCTGTGTGAAAGGCGCTCCATGCTGCTGCTTTTTGACGAAGTTCAATGTGGACTCGGTCGCACCGGCGACTGGAACGGTTGGGATACTCTCGCCCCAGACGTCAAACCAGATGCCGTCTCCTGGGCAAAGGGCATAGCCGGTGGCTTCCCTTTGGGCGCAATTTGGGTGAGCGCCCGGCCTGTTCAAATGCGCAGTGGAGAGGTAAAGCCGCTTTGCGACTTGCTCGGGCCAGGCACGCACGGAACTACCTTCGGGGGAACGCCTTTGATCTGCTCAGGAGCACTTGAAGTCCTCTCTATTATTGAAGATGAACACCTTCTAGAAAACGCCCGTGTTCTCGGTAAGCACGCCGCCGATTCGCTGCGCGCTCTCCATTCACCCTGGATCGCTGAGGTGCGCGCCGTGGGACTGCTCTTGGGCATTGAGCTTGCCACCGACTTTGCAACGCGCTGTCCCCTCCCTGCGGGCAAGGCACCCTCGGTTTTTATGGTCGAGCGCTTGCATGAAGTCGGCCTGCTCACCATTCCCTCGGGAACGCATGTCCTCCGTTGGCTGCCGCCTCTGAACGTGCAGGCCGCTGATGTGGACGAAGCCGTGCGCCTTCTCTCCTCCGTGCTGGCCTCGCTACCCCAGCCCTAACTCGGATTCACTGGGATACGCCCCAACTCATCATGAAAAATCTTCTTTCCCTCGAGTCTCTCACCAAGGACGAGATCTACACGGTTTTAGAGCTGGCCGACACGATGAAGGCCACGCGCGCTCGCCCTGCGCACCTGCCGCTCGCCGGTCAATGCTGGGCGCTTATTTTTAGCAAATCTTCCACACGGACCCGCGTCTCGTTCGAGGTGGGTATTCGCGAACTCGGTGGTAGTGTCATGTTCCTCTCCGCAACAGACATCCAACTCGGGCGAGGCGAGCCCATTAAAGATACCGCTCGCGTCATGGGCCGTATGATTGATGGTGCCGTAATCCGTACCTATCTTCAGTCGGACGTGGAAGTTTTTGCTCAGTTCTCGGGCATCCCCACGATTAACGCCCTCACTGATGACGAGCATCCCTGCCAGATTCTCGCTGATTTGCAGACCATCCGCGAAAAATTCGGCGCTCTCGAAGGTCGCAAGGTGTGTTTCATCGGCGATGGTGCTTGTAACGTTGCGCGCTCTTGGATTTGGGCAGCAGCTCGGCTGGACTTTGAACTTCGCATCGCCGCTCCCCTCGGCTACCAACCCGACGCGGAAATTCTATCGGCAGCGGGCCGGACAGGACATATCTCGGTTTTTGAAGATGTCCAGGAAGCCGTGCGTGGCGTGGATGTTCTCTACACGGATGTCTGGGTGAGCATGGGCAAGGAAGAAGAATCCGCCCAGCGACTTCTGGCTATGGTGCCCTACCAAATCAACGATGCGTTGGTGAAGCTGGCTGCGCCCCAAGCGATTGTGATGCACTGTCTACCCGCATATCGGGGCAAGGAAATCACAGCCGATACGTTTGAGGCTCACGCTTCCACGTTGTTTGACCAGGCTGAAAATCGCTTGCACGCGCAGAAGGCCGTTCTTCAAATCATTGCACGTCGCGATTGAGAGCAGGTTGCGCAGCTAGCGCAGATGGTGTAAGTTGGGGAAATTGCAAAGACTGGCTTCTGCGGTTCATTTTCTCCGAACGCAGGTTTCTTGAGTCTTTGTCTAAAGAACTATGGATCCTGGAGTCTCATCCGCCGTTGCCTCTGTGCAGAGTTGGGTTATGCCAGCGGTTGCTTGGTGCGCTTTGCTGGGTTTGTGTGTGGCAGCGGGCTTGTTTCGGTCCATTCTCCTCGTGCGTATTGAAAATAAGCGGATGCTCCAGATCGCGTCCGCCATTGAGTTGGGGGCTAAAGCCTACTTAAACCGACAGTTTCTAGCCATCACCGGAATAGCCGCTTTCATTTTTGCCTTTTTGCTCTGGAAACTAGGTCTGCCTGTGGCTCTGGGATTTGTGGTCGGAGCGGCCTGTTCTCTTGCCGCCGGGTTTCTTGGGATGCGTGTCGCCGTGCTTGCCAATGTGCGCACCGCGCAGAGCGCCCTCCTCGGGCGACGGCCGGCGCAAGTGCTGGCCTTTAATGGTGGGGCCGTGACCGGGCTTCTGGTTGTCGGACTTGCACTCCTCTCGACCGTTCTGTTCTTCAGAATACTCGAACGCTGGCAAGGCCACACCATGGCGCTACGCAGTCTGGTAGGGCTGGCATTGGGCGCGAGTTTAATTAGCGTTTTTGCTCGGCTCGGGGGTGGTATTTATACGAAAGCAGCGGATGTCGGTGCCGATTTAGTGGGCAAAATGGAGTGTCACCTTTCGGAGGATGATGCCTGCAATCCCGCCACCATAGCCGATAATGTGGGCGATAATGTGGGTGATTGTGCAGGCATGGCTGCCGACATTTTTGAGACGTACGCAGTCAGTCTGATTGGAGCGGTGCTGATTGCCGCATTGACTCTGAGGGATTATCCCAACGCCGTTCTGTTTCCATTCGCCCTCGGCGGCATCTCCATTCTGAGCGCGATTTTGGGAGTGATGTTTGTCAACTTATCGCACTTCGCCCCAGCTCCGGCGCTCATGTCCGGTTTGTGGGTCTCGGGTGGCGTTTCCGCTGTCTCCTTGTGGCCCGTGACGCAATCCCTTTTCGCTGGCGGTGTCGCCTTGGGCTCAAAAGTTTACGGGCCTTCAAGAATTTACTTCGCAGCCTTGATCGGGCTTGTGCTCACGGGACTTGTCGTCGCCATCACGCACTTCTACACCTCCGTCGGCTGTCCTCCCGTGCGCAGGATTGCACGCGCCTCGGAAACCGGGCACGCCACCAACATCATCGCAGGATTGGCCATGGGGCAGGAGGCCACCGCTTTGCCTGTGCTCTGCATCGGGGGGGCGATTCTCGCTTCTTACGAACTTGCAGGCCTTTACGGCGTGGCGGTAGCGCTGATGTCAATGCTTTCCATGGCAGGCATGATTATTTCCCTAGACGCCTTTGGCCCTATCACAGACAACGCCGGAGGTATCGCCGTTATGAGCGGTCTTCCCGCTCAAGTCCGTGAAATTACTGATGAACTTGATGCCGTGGGGAATACGATGAAAGCCGTCACCAAGGGGTACGCCATCGCCTCGGCGGGCCTCGCCGCCGTTGTTCTCTTTGCCACGTATGTGGAGGAACTTCGCGCCCACTTATTAAGCGTCGGACGCTACGACGCCAGCGCACTGGATTTTTCCCTAAAGGATCCCAAGGTAATCGTCGGACTCTTTCTTGGAGGCCTTTTGCCTTACCTGTTCTCGGCCTTCAGCATGGATGCCGTGGGGCGTGCTGCCGGTGCCGTCGTCGACGAAGTGCATCGTCAAATCCAAAAACATCCGGGTATTCTCACCGGCATTGATTTACCTGAGTACGGTCCATGCGTGGACATTGTGACCCAAGCCGCACTCCGTGAAATGATCGTGCCCGCGCTTTTGCCGGTGCTCTTTGTAGTGGGAGTCGCCGCTATTCCGGCTCTGGGGAAGACGGTTCTCGGAGGACTCTTAGTGGGAACCATTGTCACCGGTCTCTTTATTGGACTCTCCATGACCTCCAGTGGTGGCGCTTGGGATAACGCCAAAAAACTCATCGAGCAGGGAGGGCACGGTGGCAAGCATTCTCCGGCCCATGCCGCCTCGATCACGGGAGACACCGTTGGCGACCCTTACAAGGATACCTCCGGACCGGCAATCAATCCCATGATTAAGGTGACCAACCTATTGGCGATCTTGGTGATTCCACTGTTTTTTTAATGCGACTGCGCGTGTGTGTGGCGCGTCGGAGCCCTAGCTTTGCTGTGTAAAAAAGTGTGACAGTCTACGCGCTGATGCGCGCTAACACCGCCGCACCTGAAAACGGAGCCAGTACGATCGTAAAATTGAGGCGGACCTCCTAAGCCCCAAAGGGGCGAGTTATGACAGCCTATGGCAACGCCCTGGGATTACCGACCAGATGAGATCAGCCCTCGTAGGTTTTGGGCGCCCCAATGCATGGCACGATTTGAGACGCCCTTACAAGGGCTGTGGACTTTTTCATCCAAAACCTAGGGTGTTGCCCTAGGCTGCAATGACTCGCCCCTTTGGGGCTTCAGACGCGAACCGATGCGTCATTCCTCAACGTACTACCTACTAGTAGGCTGCGTGTGTTGGCGTTCTCAGAAAGAACGCGCTTTAAGCCGTACTAGGCTTGCGGCGATGTCCCGGAGTGCGCAATCTCGCCGCGTTATGAGTGAGAAAAAATCTGGTTGCTTGATGGCGGTTCTCATCGTGGGGCTTTTGGTGAGCGCCATTCTCAATGTGGCTTTTTTCGCGGGCCGTTCTGGTCGGATGGTCCGGGCGAGCATGCAAACGACTGCGGGCTCAGCGTTCGGGGAGGAAGTGGTCCTTCCACTTGTGGGGGAAGATTCAGGCAAGCGGATCGCGATTATTTCGCTGCGCGGCGTGATTAGTTCAGCTGAACCGGGGCAGGTGACCGAGACTGCCCTAGATGATTTGCTTGCTGAACTCAAGCAGGCGCGGGAGGACCAGTCGGTCGGCGCGGTCTTGTTGCGCATTGATTCTCCGGGGGGCGAGGTGACGGCTTCTGACATCCTGTATCAGGCAGTGCTCAAAACTCGCGCGGTGAAACCGGTTGTCGTGAGCATGGATTCGGTGGCGGCCTCGGGCGGCTACTATGTGGCGTGTGCCGGCAGCTATTTGTTTTGTCACGAAACTAGCATCACGGGCTCTATTGGAGTCATCATGCAGAGTATCAACTATCAAAATCTGCTCGGTAAAGTGGGCGTAGAGGTGCTCACCTTTAAGAGCGGCGCGTTCAAAGATCTGCTCAACGGTGCCCGCGAACTCACCGAAGCCGAGCGTAAATACGTTCAAGGGTTGATCGACCAATCCTATGCCCGCTTCGTAGGCATTGTCGCTCGGGAGCGTCACTTGGATGAGGCGGCTCTGCGCTCAGGGGTGGCCGATGGGCGCATCGTTTCAGGTCAGGACGCTCTCCAGGAGCGACTCGTGGACGAACTCGGTGGGTTGGAGCAAGCCATCGCCAAGGCGCGGGAGCTCGCCAAAGCTCCGGGTGCCGCCGTCTTTCGCTACTCGGCCCCCATGGCTTTCGGACGTTTATTTCGGTTGTTGAGCGAGGCTCCCGCCAAAGGTAGCAAGGTGCAGGTGGAATTGGGCGGCAAAATGTCTAGTCACCTCGAAAGTGGCCGCCTCTACTTTTTGAGTCCAGTGCTGGCTCCGTAGGCCTAATTTTCGCTTCTATCATGTCGTCGGCCTTCGTGGAGACCATCCCTCCGCTCATTCTCCAACTTTTACTGACGATCCCTGTCTTGGGGGGAGCGGTGTATTATTTCGCAGTCGCCCGGGATTTGGCTGCGCGTGGTGGCCGAGTGAGCGTGTTGCACTTTGGATTGCCCGATTTGTTCATGGGCACTGCGTTGGCCCTGTATTTTGGGTTAAATGGCATTCAGTTTCTTCTAAAGCACGATGCTGCTCCTGAACTGCGCCCGGAACAGGTGCGTGGTAACTTTGCCTTCATGGCGGCGGTGCTGTTTGTCGTTCTGGTGTTTGCCTCCGTTCGGCACATTCCGTTGGCCAAGGCCTTTAATCTCTCACTCGACGAGATTTCCGCGTTCCCGCTTCGCGCAGCAGTCGCACTTGGGACTGCTCTTCCTCCCATCTGGGCCGCCGGGTTGGTCTGGGAGCGCGTGCTTCAAAACGCCAGCCCAGAGCAGGGGCTTGTGGCGCTGTTTCGTTCCTCGGCGGAATCGGGAGACTGGAGTGCGGTGCGGTTGGTGTTCTTGTCGGCGGTTTTTCAGGCTCCGCTAGTAGAGGAGGTGCTTTTTCGAGGGTATTTCTATGTGACCCTCAAGCGGTATGTGGGAGCTGTGGGGGCATCTTTGTTTGTGAGTGGTCTCTTTGCCGTGTGTCATGGAAACCTAGGGGTACTGCCGGGCTTATTCCTGCTTTCTATTTGTCAAATTATTGCCCTGGAGCGGTTTGGGTCTCTCTGGGTGTGCATCGGAATGCATGCCTGTTTTAATGGACTCAGCCTGCTCCTGCTTTACATGGAATCTCAGGGATGGCTGCCCCATTGACCCTCGCTGACCTCGGAGAGGACGCTGTTGTAAAACGCCTTACCTCTCTCTTGCCCGAATCCCGAGGCGACGTCCTCCTTGGGCCAGGAGATGACTGCGCTTTAGTGGAGGTCTCGGGAGCGGAACACCACGTCTTGCTCAAGGCAGATTCCGTGGTGGAGGGCGTCCATTTTACCTCAGAAGAACGCATGGAGCGGGTCGGGTGGAAGGCATTGTGTCGAGCGATAAGCGACATCGCGGCGATGGGCGGTTGGCCCGCGCACGCCCTGATCACCTTGGCAGCCTCGCCTTCCACGTCGATTGAGCGTCTGGATGCATTGTACAAGGGCCTCGCCAAGGCCGCCACCGCCTATGGTGTGTCCGTCGTGGGTGGCGAAACGGGTAAAACGACAGGTCCGCTTGTGTGTACCGTGTTTCTAACGGGGTACGTCGAGCCCAGAGTTTGCGTGCGTCGCTCTGGAGGCTCGCCTGGGGATGTGCTCCTAGTGACCGGAAAATTGGGTGGCTCTTTGGCAAGTGGTCATCATCTTGATTTTGAACCTCAACTGGAAGCTGGGCGTTGGTTGGCTAAAAATGGCTTCCCTTCTGCGATGATGGACCTTTCCGACGGCCTGGCCGCAGACGCGTTGCGACTTGCGCGAGCGAGCGGTTGCGGGCTGGCGCTGGATGTGAAGGCGTTGCCCTGTCGCCCGGGCTGCGGAGTTGCGGCGGCGCTGCATGACGGCGAGGACTTTGAGTTGCTGCTGGCCGTCGCACCCGAACGGGTAGGGGAGTTGCTGGAGCGCTGGCAGTCCGCTTTTCCTAATCTAGCGCTTACTTCCGTGGGTTGCTTGCAAGACAAGGCAGCGGGAGTTTATCCAGCTGAGATTTTTCAAGAAGGAGGTAAAAGTGGCTACGATCATTTCCAATAGTCCAGAGGAAACCTTGGAGGCGGGCCGCGCATTTGCAGGCCGCCTGAGGGGCGGTGAAGTGCTCGCGCTGTGCGGCGATTTGGGCGCTGGCAAAACACATTTTGCTAAGGGGATTGTCAGTGGCTTGGGCGGGAATCCTGAGGAAGTGACCAGCCCCACTTTTACTCTAGTTCACGAGTACCGCGAGGGACGCTTGCCTGTGTTTCACTTTGACTTCTATCGACTCGACGAGGGAGGCGAACTGCGCGGCATCGGTTGGGAAGATTACCTGTGCGAAGACGGCATTTTGCTCGTCGAATGGGCAGACCGTTTTCCTCAGGCGTTTCCTTCCGATACGCTGTATGTTCGCTTCTTGATCGGCGAAGGTTCTAGCCGGATTTTGGAACTGTCATGAAAACCATTCTCGCCCTTGAGGCATCCTCAGACTTTGCGTCCGTCGCCCTCTGGCGGGATGGGGCGGTGCTGGCCGGGCAGGAGTTCGCCTCCAAACGCTCCCTTTCCTCTGATTTATTTCCGGTTCTAGCGCGCCTTTTGGAGGGAGCAGGGGCGGTGGATCGGGTTGTTGTCGGGCTTGGACCGGGCTCTTATGCTGGCGTCCGGATCGCTATCGCGGCTGCCCTCGGGCTACAGTGCGTGTGGGGCTGCGAGTTGGTCGGTATTCCGAGCGTCGCTGCCCTTGGGCACTTTGGCGAAACATTCCAAGCCATTGGCGACGCACGCCGAGGCACCTGGTATTATTCGCGAATCCTCAACGGTATCTGCGTGGAGGGCCCCTTGCTCCTCGGCTCCGAACAAGAACTGCATGCCGCTTTGGCGCTGGGCGCTGAGTTAAATGCCGGTCCTGTCCGCGCTTCCGAAATTCTTCCGCCCGAGTGGCAAGCGGATACGCGCCCCCCGCAGGCTGCTGTTTTAGCGCAACTTGCCGCGCAAAATCTCGGTATTGTGCAGCAGGACGATTTGGAGCCGCTTTATTTACGAGAGGTTCACATTACGTTACCGGGTGCAGTCGGGTAGTTTTTGGGCTGAGGTGTGCCATAATGGAATAAGCTTCCCAATGGATTCTACGCCTCAACCCATCCCTGAAAAACAATGTCGCCTTGCGCGCATTCAACGCTTCGCTCTGGGGCTGCTCGTCTTTATGGCGGCCCTCTTTCTCGCCGCCAGACTTTGGGAGCGAAGCTTTCCCTGGCTAGGTTGGGTCCAGGCCTTCGCAGAAGCCGCCATGGTCGGCGCGCTGGCGGACTGGTTCGCTGTGGTCGCCCTTTTCCGCCACCCCTTCGGGCTCCCGATTCCGCACACCGCGATCCTACCTACGCGCAAAGCACAGTTGGCGCGCGCTCTGGGCCTGTTCGTAGTGGATAATTTTCTCAGTCGGCAGGTGGTGCAGGGACGGCTGAGTCGGGTGGATTTCGTAGCACTCGCCGTCGGTTTGCTCAATCAGGAGGCGTCCTCCCTTGCAGGAAAGCTGTGTCGTGTGCTCCCCCGTGTGCTGGATTTGCTCAACCAACAGGAGGTCACCAACTTCATTCACGTCCAGTTACAACGCCAGATGGGTGCGCTTCCCCTCGCTCCCATTGCTGGCAAGTTGCTGGAAATGCTCACCGCAGGGGGCAAACACGAGGCGCTCTTGGACGAAGTGCTGCGCCAGTGCGAGCGCCTTTTGGAAGAACAACAGGAGGCCATTAAGGAAAATGTCGAAAGGGAGCTGCCACTTCCCGATGACGTGCTGGGGATCTCCCTTAAGATGCTTAAGGCGCCCCTTGCCTCTTATGTCGCCGGGAAAATCGTGACAAAAGTCCTGACGCTTCTCCACGCTGCTGGACGCGACCATGAGCATCCGGTGCGGCAACGGTTCACTGCCCGTGTTCAACAGCTTGTGACGGAGTTGAAGGAATCTCCAGAGTACTTGGCGAAAGGGGAGGCGTTGAAGGCTGACATGCTCGCGAATCCTGCGTTGCGCAGCTATGCGGGCAGTGTGTGGGCAGAAATTCGCGCCTGGATTCTGAGTCAAACAAGTCATCCTGAGGCGGGTTTTCAAGGGAAGCTTGAGGTGTTGCTCAACGAAGTTAGCCAGTCCCTTGCTCGAGACCCGGCCTTCGCTCAGAGTCTCAACAACTGGTTGCGCGATGCGCTCGCCTCTCTCGTGGAGACGCATCGACTCAGCTTCGGTCGGACGATTGAGGAAACGGTGAACGCTTGGGATCCCCGCGAAATGAGCGATAAGCTTGAGTTAGAGGTGGGGGCAGACCTTCAGTTCATCCGAATTAACGGAACATTGATTGGCGGCCTGGTGGGCGTGCTCATTTACGCCATCTCGCGGTTGCTTCCGCAGTGGTAGCGAAGCCTTATTTGTGAGCAAAAAAAGACCGCAGGCTTTGTGGGCCTGCGGTCCTTGAATGAGCGGTTACGTTATCGCAAATTATGCATGGATGTGCTGGCCTTTATTGGCCTCCTCAATGCTTACTGCGCGATAACCTCCGATGGCTTTGAAGTAAACTAGCAGCGCCAAATAGATAGCTGCCATAGTCATCGGAATGTAGGAGTCAGCCTTGAGGGTGGCGCGGTCGCCTGCCTGGTTAGCTTTGACAATGGCTTTCTGGTCGTCTGTAGCCTTGTCTTCCTTCGCCGCAGTCTTGGCTTCTTCGAGCTTCTTGCCGTCGATGGCGTTCACTTCCGAAAGGAACAAGAACTGGGATGGCTTTTCTGCCTTGGAGGATTCGTAGAGAGCGGCGTTTTCCGTCTTCAGAGCTTCCGAGGCGTAACGATCCTTGGAATAACCGAGGCCTGGGCCACCGAGAAGACCGGCCGAAAGCATCCCGACTCCGCCCATGATGGACATGGCGACGGCTCCGGAACGTGGAAAGCGGTCCCCGACAACGGCCAACATGGTGGGCCAGAAGAACGTTTTACCCAGCGCGTAAATGCCGAGTGCAACCAATGCGATCTCAAAGGTCTGCATGCTGCTAGCAAGCGTCAGTCCCACGGAGGCGATGACGGCTGCGGTCAAAAGCAGGCTGATCGGGGTGAAGCCGAGGCGAGTTTCAATGAAGTGGGCGCAGAAACGCAGCCCAAACATGATGGCCGAGGTCCAAATGAAGAGCATCTTGCCCTGTTCGGCAGTGAAAAGGTTACCCGTGATGCTTTCAATCCATCCGTCGGTGCCGAGTTCCACGGCACCCACCAGTGCGTGGGTGACAAAGAGGACAAACAGCAGAATGGAACCAAGTGAGAAGCGGGTGATCACGCCCACGGCAATGATGAGCAGGCCGCCGATAGCATAGCCTACTTCAGGCTTGCCGATGACGCCGCCGAGGAAGATCGACACTAGATAACAGGCGACCAACGCGCCAAGAAGACCCACGTCTTTGAACATTTCGCCAAGGCTGGCGCCCTTTTCGGCGGCTTCCGATTTGGGGAAGTGCTGTCCAAGGAACATAACCGCGTAAGCAGCAGTGGGGACTAGGTAGAAGGAGAGCTGTCCTTTCCAACCTAGACCGAGCTTCGTGCCGAGTACATAGCTGGCAAGTGCGCCCACGACCATCCCGAGCGGCCAGGAGGCGTGTAGGATGTTAAGATAGTGCATCCGCTTCTGGGGAAACACTGTGGCTACCAGGGGATTCGCGACGGCTTCCAGCGTCCCGTTTGCGTACGCGAAAATGAACATGCCCCAATAGAGGAAACTGTACGCATTTTCGGGAGTGCTCGCCTGAAGAGTGACAACGGCTGAGAGAATGTGTCCCACGAGTGCCAGGGCAACGAGTTTGCCGTAGCCGAGTTTGTCCACGATCACACCACCAATAATAATGCCGAAGCAAAATCCCGTGAATCCCGCTCCTCCAATGGCCCCTAGCTGAGTGGCCGTGAAACCGTATTCCTTCGCCCAAAGGCCGAAGATACCGCCACGCAGAGCAAAGCCGACACCGGCTGCTAAGATGGCCATGAAGCCGGCCCACAAGAGCCGATGCGCATTGGGAACAATGCCTTGATTGTTATTTGGACTATTCATTTTGGTTTGTTTTGGGTTGGGGGGTGGGAATCAAAATGCCGCCTCGCGCAAACTAAGGGCAAACTCCCAACTCCGCTCAGAAGTTGGAGCTACTCAGATGCGCGGTGCAGACGAGGTTATGGGGGTACGGATGGGGGGTGATT
>CAIWVL010000149.1 GCA_903916085.1 uncultured Spartobacteria bacterium | reverse complement strand
CCTGCCGGTGAGCAACGAGATGACAGGGCCGACCGTGTGCTCGTCGCCCGGCTGCAGCGGCCCCCGGATCACCCGCCCGGGAAACAGCGACTCCAGATCCATCAGCGGTTGGGCATCCAAAAAGATGAGTTCATTGGTCTTCCGGGTATCGACAAAGTCCACCGCCACCCGGAAGCGATGGTCCTTGCCCTGTTGGAAAATAATCCCCGCCGTTTGCGTGGCGGCCGACTCCGGCCGCAAGTCCGGGTTGATCGCCTCCCGGGCGAGCACGTTGTAGTTCTGATTGCGCAGCGGATTTCGCTTCGCGATATTTCGAGCTCGGCGATTAGCGCGGCCTTGTGGCGGTTGATTTCAGCCATGCATCATCCTTTCGGAATTCTTCAATTGTGGAGGCGAACATGGGCTTTCCTAGCCAGCTACGGGTCGCTGCCAAAAGTCCCCACGCACCGAGCAGGTGGAGAGTACCTGCCGCAGCAGCGATCCAGATCCACGAATGTTCGTTGTTGAGGATGCGGGCCACGCCGAACACGAGGGCAACGCACAACAGTAGGTAGCCAGCCATTGCGAGGGTGGCTGCCACGGCTGCGAGAAGTAACATACCGCAGAGGCGGGTGAGCGCCTCACGGCCTTCAAGGCCCGCCAACTCAAGACGGGCCCTGAGGTAACTGAGGCCCGCAAGAGCCATTTCTCGCAGGGGTCCAGTTACGCCGTCGGTGGGTCCGGTGTCGCTATTCATGCAACGAGGCCGTGTGTCGGGCGGTGCCGCCCTAGCGCCGGGCGAGCATGCCGATCAGAAAACCTGCACCAAGAGCGATGCAGACTGAGGTAAGCGGGTGCTCCTTGACATAAACCTCTGTGTCTTTGCGGATTTCCTGGGCTTTCCCCTTGGCATCCGAGTAGACGTGCTCAGCTTTGGCTTTGATTTGTTGGGCCTTGTCATCGGCAGCGTGTAGAAACTCGCGACCTCGGGCTTCGACGGCGTGCTTGATGTCGTCGGCGGCTTGAGTGGCGTGGAGGCGTGTTGCCTGGAGGCCTCGGTTGAGGGACGTCTGTAGGTTAGTATCTTCGGGGTGCGTTTCTTCTGCAAAGTGCAGGCTGGATTCGGTGCTCATGTCGATTTTTCTTCTTTAATGGGTTTTGGGTGGCGCTTGGGTGGCATTTAACGGGTGGCGTTTAACGGGTGGCGTTTAGTTTGCTGTTACCGCGCTTTTTGGCACTTTTTGGCACCAATACCTTGCCCTCTCGCCCCCTCTCTTTCTGGCTTCTCACGCTGGCGAAGTGGGGGCTTGTTTTCTCAATCTAGTTTCCGAGGCCTGGTTGCGGTACTGGCTTGGCTAAAGGGCTAAGCTTGAGGAGAGAGATAATAATCTGAGCGTAATGTGTTTAGTTTCCGAGATAATTGATGTCTCTGGAGGCCTTTACGATGGAGGCGTTTATGGGGGGCCATCGTGAAGTTTCTCGGCAGTTTCGAGTGGTTGGCAAACCAAGCGCGGGGCGTTTTGTTTGGGGCTGTG
>CAIWVL010000148.1 GCA_903916085.1 uncultured Spartobacteria bacterium | reverse complement strand
TCTTCCGCCATTTTGTCTACGAGCTGATACCGCTCAGGATGTACAGAGCTGGCGTCCAAAGGGTGTTCCCCATCGCGAATCCGCAAAAATCCTGCGGCCTGTTCAAACGTTTTTGGTCCTAGGCCCGCCACTTTCAGTAACTCTTTGCGCGAGCGAAACGGCCCGTTTTCGTCACGGTGCGCCACAATGTTTGCGGCGGTGCGGGCATTGAGGCCGGAGACGTAGGCCAGGAGGTTTTTGCTAGCGGTATTCAGTTCGACTCCTACGCGGTTCACGCACGAAACCACCACGTCATCCAGCGAACGCTTTAGCGCGTTCTGATCCACATCGTGCTGGTACTGGCCCACCCCGATGGACTTCGGATCTAGCTTCACCAACTCCGCGAGCGGGTCCATCAGTCGCCGACCAATCGAAACCGCCCCGCGCACCGTAATGTCGTGGTTTGGAAACTCCTCACGCGCCACCTCGCTGGCGGAGTAGATGGAGGCACCACTTTCGTTGACCATCACTACCGGAATGTTTCCCGGCAACCCTAGCTTGCGCACGAACGCCTCCGTTTCCCGAGAGGCCGTGCCATTGCCGATCGCAATCGCTTCCACGTTAAACTTCTTTACCACCGAGCGCACCATTTCCGCCGCCTCAGCCTGTTCCCTGGCGCTCTTCTCGGGATATACCACGTCGTTCGCGAGCAATTTGCCCTGTCGGTCTAGCAGCACCACCTTGCAGCCCGTGCGAAAACCGGGGTCAATGGCCAACACCGTTTTCTGTCCCAAGGGCGCCGCCAGCAAAAGTTCACGCAGGTTGTCCGCAAACACCCGGACCGCTTCTTCGTCGGCCCGCTTTTTGAAGTGCACCCGCGCCTCACCCTCCATCGCGAACCCTAACAGGCGCTTGTAGCAATCGCCGACCGCCGTCTTCACCTGTAGCGCAGCGGGTGAGACGCCCTTCACAAACAGCGACTCCAAGGTCGCAACAGCGGCGTCTTCAGGCGGCGTCAGACGCGTGAACAAAAAGCCTTCCTCCTCACCGCGTCGCATCGCCAAAATACGATGCGAAGGAGCTCCGGCCGCCATTTCACTCCAGTCAAAGTAGTCCTTAAACTTGGCGCCTTCCTCCTCCTTGCCCGCAACTACTTTGGAGCGAATGGTTCCTTGCGAAATGTAGAGGTCTCGGAGTCGGGCACGTGCCGTGGCGTCGTCGTTAATACGCTCCGCAATGATGTCCCGGGCTCCAGCCAGAGCTGCTTCTGCATTAGGTACTTCCTTTTCTTCGCTCACAAAGGCAGCCGCTTCCTCAGTGGGATTCGTCCCCGCTGCCTGCGCCCAAAGGATCTCAGAGAGTGGTTCCAACCCGCGTTCCTTTGCGATGGTGGCCTTGGTGCGTTTCTTGGGACGAAAGGGCAGGTACAAATCTTCCAGAGTGGAAAGGGTTTCGGCCGCGTCGATCTTCAGTTTGAGAGGTTCCGCCAGCAAATTGCGCTCGATCAAGGATTGGAGAATCGCTTCTCGGCGCTTGTCCAGCTCGCCCAACTGTTCCAAGCGATCTCGCACCGCAGCGATCTGCACTTCGTCCATTTCGCCCGTCTTCTCCTTGCGATACCGAGCGATAAAGGGAACGGTGCCCCCTTCCTCAAGCAAAACGGCGGTGGCAGCGACTTGACGAACCTCCAGTTTGAGTTCCTGGGTGATTTTGAGAATGTGCTTTTCGATCATGCGAGTCTGGGCAAAAGGGGCGGGGAGCAGCTGGTGAAATGGAAAAGAATAAAATGGAAAGGGGTATAGTTTCGCGGGAGGCGCGAGGAGAGTCAATGGGAGGGTGCGCAGATGGGGCGAGATTGAGATTGCGGGGCGGAGCGGAATTCAAGTACAATAATCCCGATAGGTTTACTAGGGTTTATGAGTTCCACTGACATTCTCCTCTCCGCTGACGCCGTTGATGCGCAGGCCCGGACCCTTGCCCAGGCGCCTCTGACGGAGGTGTTGCAATGGGCCTTCTCGACCTTTGGCACCACCGCCGCCATCGGTACAAGCTTCCAGGGTGCAGGGCTGGTGATGATTCATCACGCTGTGCAGGCGGGGATCACGTTGCCTGTTTTCACCTTGGATACGGGCCTTTTGTTTCCCGAAACCTTGGAGCTCAAGGCTCGTTTGGAGGCTTTCTTTGGGATCACGATTGAAACCGTGGCACCCGCAATGTCCCTGGAAGAGCAGGCGGTTGAGTTGGGGGACGCGCTTTGGAAGCAACGTCCAGACGCATGCTGCCACATTCGGAAAGTCGAGCCTCTGAAGGAGCGCCTCAAAACTTTGTCCGTATGGATCACCGGAGTGCGCCAGGAGCAGGCGGCTTCCCGCCAAGGCGCAGGGATCTTGGAGCGCTATTTGTTCGATCCGCTTTTGGAGCGCTACATTCTTAAACTCAATCCGATGACGGCCTGGGGGCGGGATGCAGTGTGGAATTACCTGCACAAGCACGGGATTCCTTACAACCCACTGCATGACCGCGGGTATCGCTCCATCGGGTGCTTTCCTTGCACGCGTCCCACGGCGGAAGGCGGCGATGAGCGGGCCGGACGCTGGACGGGCTTTGACAAATCGGAGTGTGGCATCCACACCTTCCTGGCCCCTGCACGCTGAGCGTCCCCCGGGTCCCCCTTTTTTTAACTTCGCACCATCCTCTTTTCCTCTTTTCCCATGACCACGAGCGCTTCCGAAATGTTGTTACCGGACTTTTCTACGCATCCGGCCCATGCCGGCAAATACGCCCCTCCGACGGCGGGCACTTGTCCTGCATTTTTTCCAGAGAAAGTGGGCCGCGAGGATTCTGCTCACTTGGATGCACTAGAGGCGCAGAGCATTTTCTTACTGCGCGAGGCGTTTCATCACTTCAAAAACTTGTGCATGCCCTGGAGCATGGGGAAGGATTCTAACGTGCTCATCTGGCTTTCTCGCAAAGCTTTTGGAGGTCACATTCCTTACCCGCTTTTGCACATTGATACGACCTACGAGTTTCCTGAAATGCTTGTCTACCGGGAGTGGGCGGTACGGTACCACGATCTGAATTTGATCGTAAAAATCAATGAAGAGGCTCGCGCTGGCACCGGTGCTTACGCTGACCGCGGCCCGATTGGGTACGAAACGGCGGATCCTGTGACCGTAACACACGAGCTCAAGACGGCCGCTCTCCAGCAGGTCATGGCCGAGCACCAATGGAGCGCCCTCATCACCGGAATCCGTCGCGACGAAGACCCAACACGCGCCAAGGAGCGTTATTTTTCCCCGCGCAACAAAGATTTTGAATGGGACTACAAGGATCAGCCGCCTGAGTTCTGGAACCAGTTCACGACCTCGTGTGCCGCCGGGGAGCACGTCCGCGTGCAGGCCCTTCTGGACTGGAGCGAGCGCGACATCTGGCTCTACATTCAACGGGAGGGAATTCCAATCCCGCACATGTACTTCTCTCGTCCAGGGCCTGATGGTAAACAGTACCGGTTCCGTTCCTTGGGCTGCTGGCCCATTTCAGGGCCAGTGGAAAGTGAAGCCGATACTATTGATAAGATCATCGATGAACTCGCCGTCACCACGACCAGCGAACGCGCCGGACGCGCCCAGGATCATCACGAGCGTAACGCCATGCAGAAACTCCGCGCCAAGGGGTTCATGTAAGCACAACGGCGGATTTCATTAGCTCATTCTTTAGAGGCAGCCTTTTACACCCTTTCCTTTTTCCATGTCTTCAGCTTCTCCCAACGCTATTTCACTTGCACCCGGCCAAACCGGCCGTTTGCGAGTCGTCTTTGTCGGCCATGTGGACCACGGTAAATCCACGCTGATCGGGCGTATCTTTTACGACACCCATTCATTGCCTGACGGTAAGATTGAGCAAATGCGCAAGGCCTGTGCCGAGGAAGGCATGGATTTTGAATACTCCTTCCTTTTGGACGCACTTTTGGAAGAGCAGGAGCAGAACATCACCATCGACACCACTCAGATCCAGTTCAAGACCGCCAAGCGGCCCTACGTCATCATCGACGCTCCGGGGCACAAGGAGTTCCTCAAGAACATGATCACCGGTGCTGCCAGTGCCGATGCTGCCGTTCTTCTCATCGCCGCCAACGAAGGCGTCCAGGAACAAAGCCGACGTCACGGCTATCTGCTCTCCCTTTTAGGCATCAAGCAGGTGGTGGTCGCGGTCAATAAGATGGATCTCGCGGGTTACGCGGAGGATACCTTCAACGCCGTTCAAGCCGAATATAGCGCGTTTCTGCACAAAATAGGGGTCGAGGCCCGCGCTTTCATCCCCATTTCTGCGCGTAACGGGGTGAATGTTGCGGCACGCACAGCCGAAGTCGGTGCCACGAATCCGATG
>CAIWVL010000147.1 GCA_903916085.1 uncultured Spartobacteria bacterium | reverse complement strand
GCGGCGGTGGTTGCGTACGGGTCATGACCGTGTGTAACACGCCGCTCAGGGTGGACAT
The DNA here is from genome assembly GCA_903916085.1 of uncultured Spartobacteria bacterium. Taxonomy (GTDB): domain Bacteria; phylum Verrucomicrobiota; class Verrucomicrobiia; order Chthoniobacterales; family Chthoniobacteraceae; genus Chth-196. The sequence goes on along the minus strand of CAIWVL010000147.1, from coordinate 6,376 downwards.
AAGGATGCTCAGGCTAAACAGGAGGCCAAGCCAACGGTGTAAACGGCGCAGGGTGGAGGGTTTCATGGGTGAGAATGCAATGCTACGAAACAGAGGAGGCGGTGCCCGTTATTTGTGGTAAACCGCCTCCTCAAGATGGACTAAAGGTGGATCCTGGGTCTAGAAATCAACTTTGATTCCACTCGTAAATGTCCGGCCCGGAAACGGATGGTACAATGTGTATTTCGTATCTGCCACGTTGTCGATTCCGACGTTAAGTGTGGCATTTTTGCACACTTTATACTGGATCTTCGCGTCAAATACGAGGAAGCGGTCGAAGGCGCCGAACACGTTTTTGGTGTTATCGGAGTTATCGAGTGTCGAGTATTGTCGGCCACTGTAACGCATCGCGCTCGTGAAAGCCCATTTATCTGCAATATGCATGGTGGCACCCAAAGTCGCGCGCCAATCTGGGACGTACGGTACGTGCTTATCGACTACTGATACAGCGCCAGTCCAGCTAGAATCCTTTTCGATGTGCGAATCCACGTAAGTAACGCTTCCAAAAAGGCTCAGACCCTTGAAGGTCACATTGTCTTTTTGTGCGGCGAGCTCAATGCCTGTATTTCGAATTTTGTCGACGTTATCAACGAAAGTTCCCGAAGCAATGGTTTGTGAAATTAACGCCTGACGTACATTTTCGTTAAATAACGACACTCGGATGAACCCATCCTCAAACTTGCGTTGAAGTGCTAATTCGGAGCTCAGAATATTTTCCGGCTTTAAGTTTGGGTTTGGGTTGAAAGGCGTCACCCCAGTGGTGATTTGGTAAAGTTCACCAACCGTTGGGAATCGGTAAGCTTGACCGAAGGAGCCGGTGAGTTCCCATGCTGCGGAAGGCGTCCAGTTCATTGAGATCTTGGGCGAAAACCGCGTGGCATCTAGATTGGGTTGGTTTAATGCGCTTTGCGCTCCGATGGCCCCCGAGGTGCCGTAGGTTCGGGTAATCAGGTTGAAGCCATTGCTAGCTTCCCACGTTTCTAGGCGGCCACCCGTGGTCAGTTTGAAATGCGGGGCAAAGCGCCAGGCGTCCTGGAGCCAGAGTGCGCCAGTTTTTGTGATACCTTTGCTGTTTGTGTACAGTACGGAGGTGGAATCAGGGCCGCCATTCCAAACGGAGGTCTTGTACGTGGGATTATTGAGGTAATAGCGGTCACCATGAAGCCCGAAGTTCACCTCGTGCGGTCCATTTAGTCCTGTAGGGCGCCAGATGCCTTTTAGGTCGCCATTGGTCCAGTTGGTGCCGTCGAGGCGCGCTATTTTGCCGTACGTCGTGTACGCCGCTCCCGTGGCAGTTACGCCAAACGGGTTACGCTGAATGTCTTCTAAGTAATAGTAATTGGAGATGGAGAAATCCCAATCAAACGCGCCTTTGGTATCCGTTTTAAGGGAGAAAGCATTTGCGAGATGCGTCTCGTTTAGGGTGTAAAATCCATTCGCAAAGCCGCCACCTGTTGAAGTAGATCCCACACCGCCAAAGGTCGGTTTTCCTGCTGCATCCTTGAGATAAGTTTGCGCCTCGGAAGTGGCGTCATTGTTCCAAAGAGCAATCTGGTACGTTGCCTTCAGCCAGTCCGTGACATCCCAAGCAACCTTGCCCTTGATGTTTGCCATTTCTGTATGGAGTAACCCGCTGGCCCCCACGACATCCGCGACTTGTCCCAGCTTATTTTTGTCGATAAACGTCCCCGTTGTTCCTGATGGCACGGATCCATTTGTGACAAATGACAGGGGCTGACTGTAGCTATTTTGGAAGCCGCCTGTAACAAGCCAGGCGACAGCACCATTCTTACCGCCTAATGACAAATTTGTCTGATCCGTTTGAAACGTATCCTTTGTTCCGTATCTATTAAATGTTTGAAATGCCTCTGTCTGGAGAATAGTACCTGAAAATTTCTCCGGCATCTTCGTGGAAATTTGGAGCACGCCTCCGGCAGCGTTTCCCGGGTAAGCGGCCGCGAACGGACCATAGAGAAAGTCGATGCGCTCGATTTCTTCAGGCGTCACAAGACCCCAGCGAGGCGCACCCAAGGTGTTGTTGTTGGCAATGAGCGCCGTGAGAAGAAGGTCGTCAGCGTACACCAAACTGCGTGCGCTGGAACCGAGTCCCCAGGTGCGCGTGGCCAGCACGGGTTGGGTATCGCCGTAGTTGCGTTTACGCACGAAGAGACTGGGGAAATACTTGATCGCGTCTTCCGTATCGACGACGTTCACCGTCTCCTGAATACGCTCTGCTGTGACACTTTGCGAAGTCTGTGGGAGCTGAAACTTCTCCTTGGCGGGTGGGGTGTTCTCCTCGGCAAAAGATTGGCCGACGATGTTAATGGGTGGCAGTTGCGGGGGGGAAGGTTGCTCTGCCGCCTGGACGGCAAGTGCACACATTCCGAGGCTCGCGGCATAGGCTGCTGGGGTCGTCATTTTCATGGGTGGAGATTTTTTGGGGAGATTGTGGATGAAGTGGATGTGGTTTTTGAGGAACCGCGAGGCTCGTAAGCTGCACTTTCGCGAGAGGCGATGCCGTGTCGCTACACTTTCCCGGCGTGCGTTCTGAGAGGATTTCCAGAGGGTATCCTCAGGGGGGAATTTCCAGTGGAGGGCGGCGATGCCGCTCCGGGCTATGATCATCACAAACGACACACGTCGATGCGGGCGCTTCCCAGGCGCGCGAAGCGGTACGACCACCGCCCTCCACAGAAATTTTGTAATGCCCAAGGACGGTAACTGAGTGTCCCGAGCACTCTGCAAGTGGAGCGAACAAAATGGTGCCTCAAACCCGGATACGGGTGGGCTTGCTCTGCACGAACGGTACAGACGCAAAAAAGTTCGCCCCAATTAGGCGAGCGGGGGCGGAGTCGGAGGCACCTCGACGCGGGTAGCCACACTGAACAGGAACGAGGGCCAGGTGACGCTCTCGCCAACTTGAGTCTCCAAAATGGCGGGCTCTGACCATTTGAGGAATTTTAGATCCCCGGTCTTTTTGAGAAGTTGCAGCTCTTTTTGGGAGCGCTCCTCGGTTTGCTTACCGCCCGCGATCGCAGAGCAGAGCGCACAAGGATGATTACCATCAAAAGTAGACTCGAACGCCTCGGCAACCGAGGTGTTTACAGAGCGCGCAAGAAGCATTCCCGTCCAAGCACTTGTCTGCAAAAGCATCCAGTGCGCACCGCTCAGATACAGCGCGCAACAGAGAATCAGCAGCTTGTGCAGTGGCGATTTCAAGAGACCTTAAGGATGTGTGAGGGGTCGGGAGCGCGTTTGCAAGGCGAATTACACTGGGTGGCCTCATAAATAGGACGGCCCCTCTTGCTTAGTCCATCAAGCCCAGGGCTTTGCTTGGAATGAAGCTGGCCATGGCTCTGGCCGCTTCGAGGGGGACTCCCAGCCAGCGCGCGGCTCTTTCCACTCCCGAATCCAAGCGCAGCGCACTGCCGGCATAGTGGGCGGCACCGGGCATTCGAACGACCTCATCCTCGCCCACTTCCATTTCGAGATGCCCTAGGCGGTAACGTCCCGGAGGTGCGCCTGCGGCCGCCATGGCGTCTGTTGTTAGGATAACTTTGCCGGGAGGCTTGGCGCGAAACAGGTTGCGCAGCACACCCGGAGGAAGGTGGATACCGTCGGGAATCAGGCAGGCCGTCAGTCCGTCACGGGCCAGAAGACGCTGGATCACGTTGTGATGGCGTGGAAGCGTTTCAGGACAACCGTTGCCGAGGTGGGTACAGAGTGTGGCGCCTGCATGAATGGCTTCGTCGATCTGAGCCTCGTTTGCGTTGGTGTGCCCGAGGGAAATACGCACCCCAGTGTGGGTCGCCCTCTGGATAAAAGCGGGCGCCCCATTGCGTTCTGGGGCGAGGGTGACGAGCCGGATACGTCCATTGGCCGTTTCCTGAAGTTGCTCCAAATCAGCCCAGTTTGGATCCCTCATCAGCTCGCCGGGGTGCGCTCCTCGATAGCCGGGCTCTGAGCTGAGATGAGGGCCTTCCAGGTGGTAGCCTAAAACTGTCTGGCAAATGAGCGGGTCGAGCTGGCGGTACGCCTCAAAGGTGCGCAGTTTTTCCAGCAACGCCTCGTGGCGATCCGTGATGAAGGTGACCAGAATGCCCCGCATCTCACACTCGTGCAGACGCTGACATGCGCGCCGGACGTTTTCTACAGACGGGCCGGACGTTTTCTACAGACGGGCCGGACGTTTTCTACAGACGGGCCGCTTTGGAAATCAACGCCTCCGAAGCCGTTGACTTGAAGATCGAAAAGTCCAGATGTAAAGGAGGGTGGCATCGGGAAAATCAGCGGCTTCCGAGTGGCTGTTGAGTTTTAGGAAAGGAGTTGCTCAAGAAGCGCTTCCAGTTTTTGGCCGTAGAGCAGATAGGATTCTCTGCGCACTTCGGGCGTAGCGGTTTGGCCGCTGCTGCCTAGGTGAATGATGCTCGCGACGTGAGGTTCTATGGAGATGCCAGCCGTGTATCCTGAGCTTATCAGGTCACCCAGAATGTCGCGCACGCGTGCGTCACCTTCGCCTGGGAAGGTGAAATCGGCGCTTTTTCCTCCGGCCGGGTTGGTTCGGCAGTCCTTGACATGGACGTAGCGGATCAAGGGTTTGACTGCGGCGTAAAACGTCCAGGCGTCGTGGCCGTAAGCAACCGTGTTCCCGATGTCAAATAGCACGCCGACGTTCGGGTGATTCACCCGTTCGATGAACTCCACAGTGTGCGACGGGCTCTGCGCGCCCCAGCCCTCGCAGTTTTCGTGCAATAAATAAACCCCGGCGTCGGCCGCCATGCGTCCCATTTCTCGGTAACGGCGCACCGCCTCATCGCGCCATACCTCGGGAGCAACGTCCTCGCCAACCCAACTCATGGTTCTGGCAAACTTCGCTCCCGTGCGCTGCATCCGTTTGAGCAGCACTCGAAGGTCGCCCAGATCTAGCTCGAAATCCCCGCCGATGGGCCGGCTCCAGTTACCAATGGCTGTGGCGAACGCCGTAACGCGCATCCCAGCCGCTTCAATCGCCTCGGATGCCGTCTCAAACGCGGCGTCTGAAAGAAGCGGGGTAGACGCTTGTTTTCCGTCAATCAGCCGGAGTTCGATGGATTTCCAGCCCAGCTCTTGGTGCGCGGAAATTTGGCCTGCGATAGAATCTGCGGCCTCGTCGGCGATGCCGGAAATAGGGAAGGGGAGGGTGAAGGGGGCTAGCTTCATGACGCAGGGCATTTCAAAGGGGAAAACAGGAGAGGAGAGGTCAGACGGACTAAGACTTTGCGTGCGTTACTGTAAGGGCACCTGAGCGTTATTTATCTCAGTCGCTCAGTTTACAGACGCAACCCTAAAGGGGAATGTTTGAGGTCATGCAGAAGCAACTCTTATTAGACCGGATCGTGGCGCACTTGGCTGCCGAGGTGGAACTGTTGACTCGTGCAGCTCTAGCCACTCATGCCGAGGCCACTGCCGAGGAAAACAAGGCAGAGGACAAGTACGATACACGCAGTCTGGAGGCCTCCTACTTGGCTCACGGTCAATCGAAGGCCGCCGAGGAAACGGCCTTGGCTCTTGCTCAATTTCAGGCCATGCAACCTCGCGAATTTGCTCACAGCGAGCCCATCAATCTCGGTGCACACCTTATTCTGGCGGCAGAAGCAGGTTCGGAGACCCACTATTTTTTGGGGCCCCGCGCAGGCGGCATTGAGGTGGAGTGTGAGGGCGAAACGGTCGTCGTTTTGACGCCACACTCACCGCTGGGGCGTCAGCTTATGGGGAAACGGCAGGGAGATGTGGTTTCTTTGACGCAGGGTGGGCGACATGTGCAACAGTACGTGCTCGCTGTTAGTTGAACCCGGAACATTGGCCCGTCCCAGCTCGGTTGCCGCAGGCCGATAGCCACGAATCTGGATGCAATCTTGTGCCTGTTGTGAGTAAGTTGAGCTATGAGGATTAGCTACATCAGCGCGGTTCTGGCGGGCGTCGTTGTGGCGCTCAGCTGCCGCAGCTATTTCGTGAGTGTCGAAAATTCACGAATGCGAACTGAAGCGTATGAATTTCAGCAGCTGGTGGAATCCATACAGCCGCAACTTGTTACAAAACGCCAGCAGTTGCAGGCGCAACAGGAGAAACTGAACAAGGGCTCCGCCATCGGGCAAACGGTGGGGCCCGCAGTGCTGGGCGACATTAGAGCGAGTGCCGAAAAAAATAATAACATCAAACTCAAGGAGTTGCTTCAAAAGTATGGGGTTCGGGAGTCCGCAGCGGCTAGCGCGCCTGACACCACCGGCCCCGCTTCCGTAAAGAAAGGGGGAAACTGATTATGGATCAGATTGAACATCCAGAAGACAAGGGACTTGTC
>CAIWVL010000146.1 GCA_903916085.1 uncultured Spartobacteria bacterium | reverse complement strand
GGGAGATCCTAGTTGACCTTGATGGGATCTAAAATCCGCCCACCCTGTGAATTTTCCAGGCAGCGGATCCACTGTGTGTTACATTTAGGAACGGCATCTTTTCATTTCCATGTCTGAAAGTTTAGGAGCAAGACTTCGCAAAGCACGGCTCGACCGAGGGCTGACGCTCGAGGATGTCGCCCAGTCCACCTGCATCCGGCCTGACAAGTTGGCAGCCTTGGAGGCAGACGACTATTCCTCTTTCCCAAGCATGGCCTATTGCCGGGGGTTTCTTTCCATGTATGGAGCGCACCTTGGCGTCGACGTCTCTCAGGAGGCGCGTTCCATGGAAGGCCACAACGCCCTTCACTCCAAAGATTATCAGTACATCAAAAACGCCCACATCCCACCTCTCTCCGAAGACTCGGTGGCGGCTCGAGAACGCTCCCCGTCTATTGTTCCTCTCTTAGTTTTTGGAGGTATCCTCCTCCTAGCCGCGACTGGACTTTGGGTGCTGATGAAGTGGCGCCAACTTGGCTTGGGCTAAATCGCCGGGCTCGTCCCGCCGTCCCGCCGTCCCGCCGTCCCGCCGTCCCGCCGTCCCGCCGTCCCGCCGTCCCGCCGTCCCGCCGTCCCGTTATCCCGTCCCATGCGAGCGCATTCTTCCAGCCTGCCAAGCCTGGTCATCGGCGGCCCCACAGCTTCGGGGAAAACCCAACTCGCCCTCGAGATCGCCCAGCGTTGCGGTGGGGCGATCATTAACGCCGATGCTTTCCAGATCTACCGCGGCCTGCCGCTTCTTACAGCTCAGCCCACCGCGGAGGAACTTGCCCAAGCACCGCATCATCTCGTCGGCGAAATCCCCCTCAGCCAATCTTTTGACGCTGCCTGCTATCTGGCACTGGCCCGTGAGCGCCTGACGCAGTGCCGTGCAACGGGGCGCCTTCCCATTCTCGTAGGAGGCACAGGGCTTTACATAAAAGCGTTGTTGTATGGCCTTTCTGAAGGACTCCCCGGCCCCGACGCAAATCTGCGCGCAGATCTAGAACAACAGCCTCTTGACGCCCTCCGAACGCGTCTGGCCACCCTTGATCCCGAAGCAATCGCGACCGTGGACCTTCAAAACCCGCGGCGCGTCATTCGGGCACTGGAAGTGTGTATTCTAACGGGAAAGGCGTTCACCAGCTTCAGACTCACCGCCCCCTGGTGTGAGCCCCCAATTGGGATCTGGGTTTCGCCAAAAAGGGAGGACTTACACCAACGCATTGCAGGGCGTGCCGGGCGATTGTTCGCATCGGGAGTGGAGGAAGAAGTAAGACGCGCGCTTCCTGAAGTGGGGATGACTTCACAGCAAACCATCGGGCTGAAGCAGGTGGCAAGCGTCCTGGAGGGCACATGCTCGCGAGAAGAGGCTATTTCACAGATCACTGCGGCCACTCGGCAGTACGCGCGTCGCCAAGAGACGTGGTTACGAAAAGAGGCGGCCCTGGTGGCTATCCCGCCTGAGCAGGCCCTTGAGAAGGGATTGTCCTTGTTGAAGGATCAATAAACGGGAGCGGCACCAGCCTTGCTGGAGTGCAACTTCACTAAAGCTGAAAATAGTTTCGGTGGACGCTAGAGCATTTTTAACGTAACTGATGAGGAAAACTGACGCCGCCCCAACCTCCCCGGCTCATACAACCTTAAAGTGCTAGTTGTTATGCCTACGAAAAAAGAGCAGACAGCCGAATCCAAAGTGAAGGGGACCAGAGCTCCGAAAAAGAATGCTGTAAAAGTAGAGGTGAAGGCGGAGCAATCGCCTGAATCGCCGTCTAGTTTTGGGAATGAAGCCATGATGGTTGAGGAGTTAAAACCGAAGAAGCCGGGCAAACGCCCATCCAAGGTCACGGTTGTTCCTGAGCCCCTAGCGGCTGAGACATCGAGTTCCTCAGTGGCGACTCAACTCACGCACGAGTCTATTTCGGTGCGAGCATATTTCATTTCCCAGCAGAGACACGCTTTGGGGCGCCCTGGCGATTCAGCCAGTGATTGGCTACAGGCCGAGCACCAACTGCACTCCGAGCGTTCGACGCACAACTAACCTCATTTAATTGTGCAAACGTCCCAACGCATTCCCGCCCCCGGAACTCCAGAAGCTCGCTTAGCAGAGGCGTTGCGCGAGCGCCTGGGTCTCATCGCAGATCGCGCATGGGTTCAGCGGGATTCTACCGGGCATCTGCGCGCACTCCAGGAGGTGTCCGAGCGCATCGATAGTCTCTCTGATGCGCTCCCGCCTCCGGTGCACCCGCAGCTCAAGCACTACTTGGAGCGTTGTAGCTACGACAAAGCGCTCGCGCACCTCAGCGGAAATCCACCCGAACCCGGCGACCACGCCCATCACTAACTGAAACTTGCGTCGGGCGCGTGTGAGAGCGATTGCAGTTGCCCCGCGTTTGCGCCAAAATGTCACCTGTGGCCTCACAAGATTGCTCCGACATTCTGAAGTCTCTCGCCGACCGTACGCGCCAGCGCCTCGTGAAGGCCCTGCTTACGGAGGGACGGGGTGTTAATGAGCTTTCGGATCATTTGGAGATCACCCAATACAACACCTCCAAGCACCTGAGAGTCCTCAAGGACGCTGGGATTGTGGAGGTCCGCGCCATCGGGCAGCGGCGCGAGTATTTCATCACACCCAACTTCCGCCGCCGCGTTGAGGAAGAGGGGCAAGTCCTCGACTTTGGGTGCTGTACTTTCCGAATGGATTTTCTGGGTGATTAGACCCCAGGGACTAACCCTTCTTCACTGGGGTAACGCTGGCGAGTGGCGGAAATCCAGACGCCCGGCTGCGTAAGCGTCGAAAACCCGTTTGATTTCGTCGCGGACACGCCTGAACACCGCCAGCTGTTCCTCGCGGGATCCCTCAACGTGAGCCGGGTCATCAAAACCCCAGTGATGGCGATTCAGTTGGCCAGGGAACATCGGGCAAGCCTGATCCACATTGCCGCATACCGTAATGACCGTCTCTACACCCTGGTTCAAAAACTCGTTCATGTGCTTGCTGTGCTGCGCACGGATGTCGATACCGATCTCTCGCATGACCTCAATCGCGAGCGGATGAACAAATCCTGCAGGCTTGGATCCTGCACTGGCCACATCGAGGACTGCACCGGCACTCGCCCGCAGCAGGCCCTCCGCAAGATGACTACGGCAGGAATTGCCCGTACACAGAATGAGAACGAGTGGTTTCATAGGGAATTAAGAGCAGCAGGAACGCGCAGGGGCGACCGTTGGAAAAGGGAAAGTGGAGCAGTTGCCCATCCTTACATCACTTGGCACTAACATTGACACAGGGACAGGCGCGCATACCGATGTCGGCAAAGGGACGGGCGCGCAAGTGCCAGGCAAACAAATCGCCCTGGCCAGACAGTCCGTATGCTTGGTCCCAAGATTCACCACAAACCGACCGTCCTCGACTTGAACGCTTTCAAGGGGAAATTGCGCCACCACGGTAAGCTCGTGCTCCACTTCAATGGGGAGCTCTTGGTGAGGGAGAAGGTCACCCGCCCGCTCAAAAATGGTCGCGAGTTTGCCAGCCAGAAGCCGGTGTTCGGTGTCGTCGTGAACCCAAGTCTGAAGCAGGCAACTTTCCTGAACGCGCCGCGTGCCTCCGCAGTCGACGAACCGCTTACTGACATGGCCCACCTCGGTGATGTGGCAATGCGCAGGCACCCACGAGCCATCGGGCAGACGGAAAGAAAGCGGCAACGTCGGATGGGCCCGCAGTTGAGATAGAAATTCTTGGATTATCATGATTTAGCAGCAGTTTATCTTCACCGATGGCTGGACAGGAGGCAGCGCGCAGACTTGATCTACGCACCGCAAAAATTCTCCAAAACAATCGCACACGAGACTGTAATACACATTGAGGCCACGCTTTTCGCAGGTGAGTACGCCCGCAGAACGCAAGATCGAGAGGTGTTTAGAAACAGTGGACACATCGTCACCCACGAGGTCACGCAAGTCGCACACACAAAGTTCACCGCTCATGAGGGCCTCGGTGATGAGAAGGCGCGAGGGATGAGCGAGTGCCTTGAGCACAGCAACACGCTTGGCGGAGGCGGGAGTCGAGAGAACGGTCACTTGGTTATTTGGCTATTTTATTATTTGGCAAAATAACCAAGAATGGCCAGGTAACAAGTCGCTTTCTCTTACAACGCACCTTTCTCCCAACCTCACACCCTTTTTCTCGACTCCGCCTTCAACATCCAATCCATGCCGACGCCCAACGCCGCCCCAACTCCCTGCGCCACCACAAAGGCCGGAACGCATTCCGGCGCAATGCCAGCGAAAGTGTCAGACAACATTCGCCCAAAGGCCGCCGCAGGATTGGCGAAGGAGGTCGATGCGGTGAAACAGTAGGCGGCACCGATATAAAAGGCGATTACTGATGCAGCCTTCCCGCTGGCGGTTCGTAAAATCACTAACACCAGTCCAGCGGTGGCCACCCCTTCGGCCACCCACTGACCGTTACCCGTGCGTATCTTTGTGGACCATTGCAGAACGGGAAGTTCAAACATGACATGGGAAAGCCACGCGCCACACGCAGCTCCCGACGACTGCACAACAACTTAGGGCACAAGGAGTTTCCATGCCAACTCGCCCTTGAACGCAAAGACGGCGGAAACAACCGGATTGAAATGCGCCCCGCTCACAAGCGCAAAGGTGCTGATCAAAACATTTAGCCCCCACACCGTTGCCAATGTGTTGGGCAAGAGCGCCAAAGCACCGTTACCGCCGGACAGTCGCTCGGCCATGATACCAGAGCCTATGACAACCACGAGGAGCAAGGCCGTACCTAATCCCTCGGCGAGTAGCTTTTGAAAAGTCCGGTCCATGGAGCATGCGCTTACAGACGACGAGCAGTCCAAGCAAGCCGGAACCAAGCCAGTAGAGCTAGGGCAAAGCCGAAGCACGTGTGCATCCGCGTTGCGCTAAGAGCGCTTAAAAAAAGGCAACCTCACGCGGAGCTTTTATAAAACCTGATTGCGAAGGTTATTTCGTAATTTCTCCGGGCTCTCTGCGCCTGCGCGTGAGCCCTCTTTTTTGAGTTAATTTAGACGTTCTCAGTCTGTGCATTGGGGGAAGCGCTTATTTCGCCAAGTGGTTCAGCGTGTAGGCAACCATGGTATGCCCGAGGGGCTGAGCGTTGGAAGTTACCCCGGTGAGCGTCACACGCATCACGCGTTGCGACTGCATCTGCGCATAGGTGAGATTAACTTTCCGACGGTCTGCACTCCAACGCACCGCTGTGGGCCGCACTTTTTTAGCGTCGGATTCGGGGCCGCCGTAGCTTGAGGAATACTCGTACCAATAGGTTTCCGTATTAAAAGCGCTGGGTTGATCAGCGGCGCCGATATCAACGGGTTGAGTAAACTCGAGCTCGAACCCGTCCTTTTGCAAATGCATGGCAAGCACTTCAAAGACGCGTCCGCCGTTGTAGCGGATGCGTTGAAGACCCTCCATGGCATTGGCCCACTCGCGCATGGTTTGGCCTACATACAGTTCCGTACCGTCAGGAGAAAAAACCATGCGATTGGAGCCATTACGAAGGCCATGATCTGAGTAGAAATCGACACAAGCTCCCTGCCATGCACCGTCCACCTGTTCGAGCATCACGCGAATGATGCGCGGAGCGGCGGCATCCGCAACGAGCATCTGCCCATTGAAGGGACCGAATTTACCACCCGTCAGTTCAAACAGAGGTTCTGCGGGGGAGCGTGAGAAACCGTAGGGAAAGAGGACAGCGGCGGGCGTGCGCATGGCGTCCAGTTCTTCCATGGGCTGTTTGAGGGGGTCGCGCTTGGGATTGTTTTGGACGTAGGCAGGATCCCAAACCAGGGAGGAGGGGTGGCCGTAGAAAGCGTTCTTTTGAACGTTGTAAAGGGGATTAGTGGTGCGGAAATCGCCTTGGTTGTCAGTCACCCAAAGAGAACCATCAGGACCGAACTGAATGCCGTTAGGCGAGCGAAAGCCTTTTGCCCACGGAGTCAGCCCGGTTTTGGGATCCCAGTGCATCACCCAACCCCGGTACTCGACAGAAGCGAAATTGCGCCCTCGGCGGCTGACTTCCGAGAAAGGTCCGCGTGTGTGCTCGAAGGTGAACCCGGAGTGAGAGGCGGTGTTGAGGGCGATGAAGAAACCGTCCTTTCCGTCAGGAACGGGACCTGCGGTCACCTCGTGGTAGGCACCGCTCAAGTTAAAGGTGGCCTCGGTTCGGTACTCGTCAGCAACGCCGTCGCCATCGAGGTCGATGATACGCGTAAGTTCAGGCATCTGGCTCACGAGCATTTCACGATCGGAAACAACGAATAACCCGTTGGCGTTGTGCAAAGACTGGTCCGAAAACCGAGTCCACTGCATCTGAGCGGGGTCTGTCGTGGGCTTGGCCGTGAGAATGCCCGAGCGTCGGGTCAGAACCACGAGTTTGCCTGACGGCGTAAATCCAAGTCCCCCAATTTCAGGCGCAATGCCTTTTGGAACCGGAATTTCCTCCACCTGATAGGCGGGTTTTGCCTCCTGAGCAAAGACGCTCATAGCGCCGCTCGCTAGGACAAGCGACAAAAGCGCATTTCGGAAAGGGGTCAATGAGTGCACAAAAGGAGAAAGTGAGGTGCGCATACAGTGAACAAATTAGTGCTTCTCGTGTTTGGGGGATGCCGGTGGCAGAACGTGCTCTGGTTCGGGCCGATCCTTCACGGCCACCGCGAGCCCTCCATTTTCAGACCGCACTGTGGTGACATCGAGGTCAGCTGCGTTCACTTTCCAGTTCGGAGTCGCTCCGCCCTCTACAGTCACGCGCACTTCGAATCCATCCTTGGCACTGGGCAAAACTTTCTCCCGGATCACACGTTGTCCGAGCTGATAACGGAACTCAGGCAGGCCGCCCTCCATTTTATACCCCAAGAAAACCGGCGAAGGATCGTTGGGCTCGGCGAGAGGCATCGCCCCTGAGGCGCGGTAAACGAGATGTCCCACAATCAGAGGGAGATAGACTTTGGAGCGGCTTCCACCGGGTTCCTGGCCCCAGTAGGGGTTCATATCCAAAAATCCACCCCTCCAAGCGTAAAAGAGACGGCACTCTGTCGAATCCCAGACGTAGGAGAAATCAGGACCATGGCTTACCGCGATCGCACCGGCGACTCCCTTGAGAGACGGCACAGGGATGGGGATTTCGCGCACAACACCCGTTTGAGGGTCGGCTTCCTTTTTGGTGATGTCCAACCGAGTGGCAGGATCGTACTTCACCGCATCCTTGCCCACGCCATGGTGAGCAAACACGGCGGGATCCAAGCCCGGATCGAGGGCAAAGGTACGCATCACAAACGGATGGTCCATGGTTCCCATAGGTTTATGGGACATCTCTGAATGCTTGAGGGCATCGGGCACTTGCGCTGGTTTATCGAGGACCCTTTGCGCAGCCTCCAACTTCACGCCAGAAGCACGCACCCGCATCACCCCTCGCATCGTGTACCAGTGCCCAGGAAAGGTGCAGACGTAAGGATAATCGCCCGTTTCTTGAGGTGCCGAGAACGTGAGCACTTCCTTGGCCTGAGGCTGTAGCAGCTTCGTGGCAGCCACAATTCCGGGCACTTCCGGCACGAAATTTTTCTCGAGCCCCTCCAAGCCCAGAGCATTCACGCCCGCAATGACGGCAGGTTCGGCGTCTGGTTTTAAGATAACCAAGTTGTGTGGCATGATGCAGCCATTGGAAAAAGTTAGTTCCACAGGCTTGCCAGCGGTCACATCAAAGCGCGTCGTCTCGAACCGAACCTGGCCGGGAAGCACTTTGATGCTGACTTTCAACGGGGCGGTTGCGTTTTCGGAAACCTGGCATTGAGCGGTTTGAAAGAGCAGCGGGGCGAGGCCGAGGGTAGAGGCCAAGGCCAGCAAGGGTAGGGGACGCATAGGGGTGAAGGTGAGCTACACAAAGGATGAGCGCTCAGGGGCGCTTATCTTATGAGATTTGAGCGTTCAGCGCAAAAATGAAGCGGCTGCGCGCAGTGTGCACTACGCGCAGCCGATCATCATCTAGTCAGACTAAGGGAGCCGGGCTTGCGCCTTAAGCGTTACCCTCAGGTTTGGCTGCGGCTTCAGCGGCTGCCTTGGCGGCGAGTTCGCGTGCTTCCTGAGCCTTGCGGTTTGCGGCGGCACGTTGTTCAACGACCTCCACGACGCGCTTATCAAAGTCTTCGTACCGGGAACGGAGTTGGTCGAACCCAGCGCGTTCCAAGACGTACAAGTCGCAGTAAGCGGTAGCGCGGATGCTGGCGTTACGCTTGTCGCCGGAGACGAGGGCCATTTCACCGAAAGGTGATCCCGTGCCGAGTCGAGCCACAGAGTTGCCGTTCACGATGACTTCGACGGACCCGGTGGTGAGGAAGTACATCCGAGTGCCAAACTCGCCTTCACGGATAATGTAATCCCCGGGGATGTAGGTTTCCGTCGTGAGCATGTCGACGACTTCGCGGATGAAGATTTCCTTAACCCCCCGGAAGAAGTCTACCTTCTGGAGAATTTCTTGGTTCAGGAAAACCAGCACGTCCACTGAAAGAGCGTGGGGCAAGGAACCCAAGACTTGGGAGTCGGAGACTCCTTTTCGGGATTCCCAGAGGTACTGGTAGTAGTCTCGCACGCGGTTCTGCATGTTGACAGGCAACTGCTTGACGCGCATGAACTCCCCAATGATCTCGTTCTGGCTGTCGAACGCGGCCCGAGCGGCATTGGCGTTCGCGATCAACACAGGAATGTTACCCACAACGAAACCGTAGATGGACACCCCTGTGAGCTGAGCGAAGATCGTAAAGATGATCTGCGCATTGTTGTCCTTACTGGGACTGTAATCGCCGTACCCGATGGTCGTCACTGTCGTGACCGTCCAGTACAGTGAGCGCAGATAAATTTCAGGGTTGGTGAGCTTTCGAACCTCGGCCTCAGCCACGGTTTTTTGGACCAACTGATTATCTTCCATCACCCAAGCCGTCTTGGCTGGGGTGGTTTCGAGTTCATCAGGGGAGCCGCCCACCCACCACCAACCGAGGGCAAAGGCGTGCACGGCCTGAATGACCCAATAACCGAGGGACATGAGCTTCATGAGCGCACTCGGCATTTGCAAGTGCAACTGTAGGTCGGCCAGCACCGTGGACACCTTGAAAGTCTTAGAAAGAGGCAGCACTCGCAGCATCAGCAACCAGGTACTTTCCCAATGGAAAGTGTCCGCGAGATACTCAAAAGGAATCGCCGCGAGGATGTCCGGTATCATCCAACCCCGAGCGTACAGATTCAAAACAGACTTCCAGTCTGTGACGACATCCATGCGGTTCTTACGGGTACTGAGCAAATCCAGGAGCAAATCTGCCACCATGATGGAAATCATTACCCAGTAGAAAAGGTCATGGATGATCTCGCCGGTGCGCATTCGGTAAGAAAGCGTCACACCGAAAATGAGGTTGGCAGGGACCAGGAAGAGTCCCCACAGGCCTCGGGCTTTACCGTCGTGTCTGATGAGTGGCATGGAGCTAAAAAGTTGCGAAAATTGCGCTGGGAGGAGAAGCACAATCCGAGCCAGCACATCAGAATTACCCCAACCAAAGTTGCCACCAGTTGCGATAGGGCGGTTTACGATGGCAACGCACACTGCATTTACTGTTTGCATAACACCCGCAAGCACCGAAACTTCTAGCGATGAATAAGGCCATCATTCTCGCTGGGGGCGCAGGCACGCGCCTGTATCCGCTCACCCGGATCGTTTGTAAGCAATTGCTGCCAGTTTACGATAAGCCCATGATCTACCATCCCCTTTCCACGCTTATGCTGGCAGGGATCCGGGATGTGCTCATTATCTCTACACCGCACGACCTACCCCGCTTCCAGGAACTTCTCGGGGACGGCGCACGCCTCGGCATCCGGATTTCGTATGAACCCCAACCCAAGCCCGAGGGTATCGCCCAAGCCTTCCTCATTGGTGCCGACTTCCTGAAGGACGCGGTTCGCTCGGTGCTTATTCTCGGCGACAACATTTTTTACGGCAACCTGGACTTCCTGCGGGACGCCCTCAGCCTCAAGTCAGGCGCGTGCGTGTTTGCGTATCCGGTCCGGGACCCGGAACGTTATGGAGTCGTGGAGTTTGACGCCACAGGCAAGGCCATCAGTCTGGAAGAAAAGCCGACCAAACCTCGCAGCAATTTTGCAGTCCCGGGGCTCTACGTTTACGACAACAGCGTGGTTGAAATCTGTCGCAACCTGAAGCCCTCTCCTCGGGGTGAGTTGGAGATTACCGACGTGAACCTCACCTACCTTGAACAGGGCAACTTGCAGGTACGCGTACTAAACCGAGGGATGGCCTGGCTGGACACTGGCACGCCCGTTAGCCTCATGGAGGCAAGCAATTACATTTCGGCCATTGAACATCGACAGGGGCTTAAAATTGCCTGCCTCGAAGAGATCGCCTTCTCCAAGGGGTACATTGACCTAACCCAATTTGAGGCCCTCATCGCCAGCCTGCCTAAAAGCGAGTACCGCGCCTACCTTGAGCAAAGCCTCAACTCACGCTGGGACGGCGAATCCAGCGGGGCCTAATCCCGCACAGATTGGGAACGCCCCAGCCCCGCCAAAGGCCCCCAGCGTTTCCTGGTCTCACACCTATTCTCATGCGCCGCGCTGCCCTTCTGGTGAGTCTCCTTTTTGGGACACACACGCTGGCAGAAACCGGACCGCCCTTGGCGCGGGTGGTCCAAACCTCCGACCAAGCGCGCCAGTTACTGGTGAATGGCGGAAGCTTTCCCCAACGAGTGGCAGTGCTGCGCCTCGCAGAAGAATTGCGCGAAACTCTCCTCAAGGCGCTGAGCCTCAAACAGGAAAGCTATCCCATCGCGCGTCCCCTGTTGTTTGTGCTGAGCGCGGAGCACCCCAAGGAAACGCCGCCCCAAATCCAAGCCATTGAGGATCCGGGTGGTGTAAAGCTACAGCTTCGCCTGGCACCGCTTGAGGGCGAAGCGTCCGTGGCTGTGGAACGGGCCATTCTCAGCGCCCTCCTCATGGAGCTTTCCATGCGCGGGCAAAATGCCGAAAGCCCCCCTGAACCGCGCCCCACGCCCCGCTGGCTTGTGGATGCGCTGCTTCATAAACATCACCATACCAATCCCCTTTTCGCGCCCATCAATCTGCGGCCCCTGCTTAAATCGGGCCAGTTGCCCTCCCCTGTGGCGCTCCTCGCCCGGCCCGAGGCAGATCTTACCCCCTCCACCCCCGAGGAAACCGACCTCGCCCGGTGCCTGCTAGCCCTCCTCACCAACCGTCCTGAAGGTGTCGCCGGGGTCCAGCAAATGCTCCGTGCGGACTTCCAACCCGCGCCTCTGCGTGCCCTACAGCATTGCTTTCCGTCTTTAGGCCATTCAGAGGCGCTTCTTCAACGTGAATGGACTCTCGCCGTAGCCGCCTATGGCACCCAACAAGAACGCATCAGCCTGGATGGCCCGCAAACGGAGCTCGAAATCCAACGCCTCCTCCAATTCGAGCTCACCGACCCTGCCACGGGCAATCACTTCACCTTTCCCCTCAACCAGTTCGCGGATTACCGTAGACTCACCGGCATCCAAGGCGTACTCGCCGCGCGCCAACTCGAATGGATCGCACTCCGCGAGCGCGGCCATTTTCTATACGGCCCCGTCCTTGACGTGTACGCGTCGGTGTGTGGCGACCTAGCGCAAGGGCGCACCGCAGATGTAGAGCGCCGCTTGCGGGAGGCTACGCTCGAACAAGAAAGCGTTTCCGCGCGCCTGAGCCGGATCCGCGATCACATGAACTGGTTTGAAGCCGTGGCCGCTCCGCGAGAGATGTCGCCGCGTCTCGCCGAGTTTTACCGCATCTTAGACGCACAGGAACGGCCCAAGGTATCCGACGCAGTGCGCCGGGCACTGGACAAGGCCGAGGCACAGTTACAGTTACAGAGGGAAAAAGAGGACCTCGACCTCGCCTTGGACGAAGCCAGGCATCGATCCCAAAAAGCCAAGCGGTAAGCACAGGAGCGCCCTAGCCTGAACACCGGTTCAGGAGTAGATTGGTTTGCCGCCTTGAGTGCCCTGCGACACCCCACCCACCTTCCTCTTACGCTTCTCTGACTGACAACCTCTGAGCCGCCATGGTTGACGAAATCCTGAGCCGCCTCCAAGCCATTCCAGTGCTCACCGGCGGACTCAATCTCCAAGCTGGTGCCGTTTTTTGCGCGCTCTTGATCCTTGCCCAAATCATACTAATCCCAGTCACGCCCTTCGCCATTTTCGCGGGCTTCGCCTTCGGCTTTTGGGAAGGATGCGGGATCCTGATTTTGGCAAAAATGTTGAGTGCATTGGTGAATTTTGCGCTGAGCCGATGGGTCGCCCGAGGGTGGGCACAGAAGATCGCTGGAAAGCACCTTTTCATGCGGAACATGAACGAGGCGTTAGAGGAGGAAGGACTCAAGCTCGCGATCCTGCTAAGGCTGTGTCCCATCCCCTTTAGCATTGCGAACTACGGATACGGGATGACCCGGCTCAGGCTTCCGGCGTATGCGTTGGCCACTCTTCTCACCATTTTAGTGCCCAGCCTAGCCTTCGGCGGCTTAGGCGCATCCCTACGAGAAGGCCTCCAGACGTTACAAGACGGGCAAAGTTCACGTGGCCCCTGGCAGCTCCCCTTGGCGGGTCTGAGCGTCACCGCATCCATCCTAGTGGCGCGGCGCATTTCAAAAATTGCGTTCAAAAGCATTAAGGAACGAAACGTGCATTGAGCAAAGCACTCCACAGAAGCAGCTTGCATTAGAGTCTGTAGTCTTCACAAAAAGACATCTGTCTTCTTCCGAAAACACACTTGCTGAAACTTGGCGAAGTGCAATAGAGTCTCCCTCCCTTCAAGGGAATGGGTAGATACCGAAGTGGCCAAACGGGGCGGACTGTAAATCCGCTGGCTTACGCCTTCGCAGGTTCGAATCCTGCTCTGCCCACCATTCTTTTCCGGTCTGGACTTTTTGGTTTGCGAAAAATCGGGGAAACTATCCGCTCTTTTCGCTGGCTCAAGCAGGGGTTTTACTCGTCTCGTGCATCTGTCTCCACAAGATCAACGCGCACTGCGGCAATCGCTCAGGGTGTATCGCCTGGCGTCTCCCCTTGCAGTGGCGCTCCTGGTGCCGGGCGTGTTGAAACGGATGATCCGGCGCGGGGGTTATCAACGCCACTTCGGGCAACGCTTCGGACGCTTTGAACCGAAAGAAAGTCGCCGCCTGGAGCAGCATCGCTGGACTTGGATTCGCTCCATTAGCGTCGGAGAAACTCTTGTGGCACTGAAGCTTGCGAAAGCACTTCATACCGCGAGACCAGACATCCGTATCGCCCTCTCCATTACAACCTCGACCGGATTCGCCCTAGCCGCAGAAGCCGCTTCGGACTGGTTATTTCCTTTCTACAACCCGATCGATACCCAGTCTGCTGTAGACAAAGTGCTGTCGTTGCTGCGCCCTGAGCGCCTCATTCTCATAGAAGGCGAGCTTTGGCCCAATCTCATGGTGGCCTGCCTTGAACGCAACATCCCCGTGATGCTCGCCAACGCACGCCTTTCCCCTCGCTCAGCCGCACGCTTCGCCAAATTTAAGCACTGGACCGCTCCCTTTTTCAGACTCCTAGAGTGGGTTGGCATTCCCGATGAAGAAGATCGCCCGCGCTGGGAATCGATCGGACTGCCTCATGACCGACTGCACTTGACGGGCAGCATCAAATTTGACCAAGACGCCACTGTAGGCACTCGTGCTAAGGAGTTTGCGCTCCTCCTAAAGCAATCGGGCAAGGAAGACGACGCCCCACTGTGGGTCGCCGGCAGCACGCACGACGGGGAGGAGGAGTTGCTTGTGAAAAGCTTGCTGCGCTTGCGCGAACGTCATCCCACGCTGCAACTCGCCATTGCCCCACGCCACGTGGAACGCATCCCCCACTTGCTGAAAATGTTAGCACCACTTAATACCCGTATTACCCTTCGTAGCGGCCTGTCGGATGGGCGGCCTTGGGACGTGCTATTACTGGACACGACTGGGGAGCTACGCGACTGGTACGCCTTGGCTACAGTCGCTTTTGTAGGTAAAAGCCTCACCGCGATCGGCGGCCAAAACCCGGTCGAACCGGCGCTTGCAGGCAAACCCGTTGTGTTTGGGCCGCACATGGAGAATTTTGCGGCGGTTGTGCGGCTGCTCTTGGAGGCGCAAGGAGCCATCCAGGTGGAGTCCGCGGAGGCGCTTGAGGCGACGGTTACGGAACTACTGAAGTCGCCAGCCAAAAGAGAGGCGCTGGGCCAAAACGCGCTCTCAGCACTAGGCAGACACCAAGGCGCAACGCTACGCACCACTGCGCTAGTGCTGGAAACGAGGAGTTGAGAGGACGGAATGCATGGCGCACGCCCGTAGCCTCCCATCACGCTCGGGGGTGCGCCTCGTCGTAGGCGGTGCGGAGACGCTCGATGCTCACGTGCGTGTAGATCTGCGTAGTCGACAAACTGGCGTGCCCCAAGAGCGACTGCACACTCCGCAGGTCGGCACCGGCGTCGAGCAGATGGGTCGCAAACGAGTGCCGCAATTTGTGCGGACTCGCTTCGTTCGGAATGCTTGTGTGCTTCAAGTATCGCTTCAACAGCGACCACACGGCAGTCGCTCCCATGCGTTGCCGCGACTTGTTCAAAAACACGGGCCCCGCCACCACACCAGCAGCGTGCCTGTAGTGTTGGATCGCTTTGAGCGCCGGCTCACCCACAGGAATCACCCGCTCCTTCCGCCCTTTTCCAAGTACCCGTATCGATTCCGAATACGGATCAATGTCTGCCACGTTCAATCCGGTAAGCTCCGACAGACGCAGGCCACTGGAGTAAAACAGCTCCAAAATCGCCACATCTCGGTGCGGCATCCATGTGGGTGCCTGTTTCTCTTTAGGAATGCGCAAGGGCGCACTCAGCAGTTCGTCGATCTGAGTGGGCGTCAAAACAAAAGGCAGCTTTCGACCAAGTTTGGGCAACTGCACTTGTTTGAGAGGATTTGTTTTTAGATTAAAACGTTCGGAGAGAAATCGGTAAAAGGTACGAAGCGCGGCAAAATGGAGACGCACCGTGGATTTTGAAAGACCCTCGCCAGCAAGCTTCATCAGGTAGCGACGGAAGTCGTCGGGCTGAAGATCCGTCCACCCGGGAAGATCCTCTCGTGAAGCGCGAAACTTCGAAAGCGCGTGGCGATAGTTGAGCAAGGTGCGCGGAGAGAGACCCCGCTCAGACTCCAAGCAGCGAAAAAACTCGGTGGTATAACGGTCGGGACGCTTACGAATTTTCACGGGGAAGAGAGGAGGCGCGGCCGGAGCACGCATTGGGGAGGAGACGCTGGGAGAAACAAGTTGCGAGAAGTTCGTCCGCGCTTTTAGCTTAACAAACTTACACCGGCCTAGCCGTAAACTTTCTTCCCCCAAAACCGCTCCCGCTATGGTCAACCTTTTCCGCCGCTTTCAGCAACCTCTGCTGATCATCCTGACTGTTTTTGTCATCATCGCGTTTGTCATCCTTTATGGCGGCCCCGGCACACGCTTGGATAAGCTTGGTTCAGAACGTGTTGCGACCATCTATGGGCGCAACGTCCAGCCTGCGGAGTATAGCAGCATCGGACGTCAGTTTGAAATTTGCCGGATGCTGGGGATGTTCGACCTCATTATCCCCCTCGCCCAGAACGCCCGCACGATGTCGGATGTGACAGATAACTACATTTGGAACACACTGGTGCTGCGCAACCAGGCCCACAAAATGGGCATCGAACCCACTGAAGTTCAGGTTGCAGAGGCCATTCAGCATCTGCCTGCTTTCCAAAATAACGGCCAATACGATCACGCTCGTTACACCCAAGCCATTCAAGCCGCCCTCACCCCGCGCGGAATGAATTCCGGGCACTTGGAAGAAATCGTGCGGGATTCGATCCGGATGCAAACGATCCGTGAAATCCTCGCTGCGGGGTATGCTCCCGCCCCCGACGAGTTGGAAGCAGCCTATGCTAAACAGTTTCAGTTAATTGAGGCCTCTTTGGTACGCATCTCCAAGGACGACATCACCAAAGGCGTCAAAGTCTCCGACGAAGACATTCAAAAGACGTACGAAGCTCGCAAAGAGAGCCTCAAGAGCCCTGAAAAGCGCAAAGTCCAGTTCGTGGCCTTCCCCCTCCCGGTCAAGGACAAGGATAAAGATAAGGAAGCACCCGCGCCTACCGCTGAGGACATGCAGAAAGTGGCCGATCACGCTGATGACTTCGCCGCTAACCTCCTCGCTCCCGACGCTAAGTTTGAAGAAGTCGCCAAACGTTTCGGGGTCGAAGTGAAAACCAGCGCTGCTTTCACCAAAGGGGAACGCCTCGCTGATTTTGGCAATCAACCCCGCGTTTCGGCCGCCGCCTTTACACTAACCACCGAGAAACCCTTCTCCGACACCCTGCAGACCGACACCGGGTACACCGTTTTGCACTTGGTCGGAACGGAAGCGGCCAAGCCCCTTTCTTTTGAAGAAGCTAAGGCAAAACTCGCAGAAGAACTCCGTAGCGAGCGCGTTAGAGAGACACTGTCCTTAAAGGCAGCCGAGGCGCGCAAACAAATCGAAGAAGCCACCAAAGCCGGCAAAACGTTTGCCGAAGCCGCGCAAGTTGCTGGCCACAAAGCCGAAGTCCTCGAACCGTTCTCCCGTTCAGCGTCCAAGCTTACCGGCCCAGAAGCCTCCCTCATCCAAAATGCTGCGGCTGACCTCAAACCCGGTCAAACCAGCATGCCCATTGAGTCTCCCACGGGTACACTGCTCGTGCATGTCACCCAGAGGCAGCCAGTGGATCCCGCAGACCTCGAAAAACAAAAGGCGACCATGTTGCCGATGATGGAAACCCAGCGCGTCGACGGCCTGCTTTCCGAATGGGTGGATCGCCAACGTACCGCCGCCGGTCTCCAGATCGCTCTGCCCGCGGGGCGGTAAGATACCGTCCCATGGATCCCGCGATTGAAGCTCTGTTTGACGACGCCAACGGCGACCTCGCCCTCGGCGAACTCGAGGCTGCTGCAAGTAAGTACCTTCATTGCACAGAGTTAGATCCGAATTTCTTTGAAGCTTGGCACGCTCTCGGTATGGCTCGCATGAAACTCGGCCAATACCCGGAAGCCATCGCCGCGGGTTTGCGCGCAGTCGAACTCCACCCCAAAGACCAGCTTGCGTGGTCCAGCTTGTCCCTATTTTACGTGCGCAACGCTCAAATCCCAGAAGCCGAGGCGGCTGGGGCGAAAGCTCGCGTCTTAGGCTGGGGCGAGCAGTTAAAGGGGCCACAAACGCAGTAGGCGCATCGTCGCCGGCTGCTCTTGTTTTATCTCTACGCCTTTCCCATGGAACGCGCCTTCCTCAGTCTGGTTTGTGTGTTTTGCGCGTGGTGCTGCATTCCATGCCAGAGTGTCTGTGCCGCCATGCTGCCCAATCCCGACCCGCTCACCTCCAAGGCGCTACAGTTCGAAATCGGCGCGCAGGGAGACCGTGGGCCAGCAGCTCAAGTTGCTGTTGATAAATTAGTTAAACCTCAAAAAAGAGGCCTTTTCAGGGTAGCGGCACCCGTAGCGACTGGCATTGCAGTCCGCTTTGAACAGCTCGAAGTCGCCGCTCTAGATGAAATCCCCCCGGCCGTCCAGGCCTTCGCTAACACGCGCCGCGTGCATCTCCGGCGCCTCGCTCTTTTTGCACCGGGCGACCCCGTGCCCCGACTTATGGCAGACGAAGCGGTCGTCCGCGCACGTGGGGAATGGATTCTAAAACGTGTCCTGCTAGCCGATCGCCCTAGCGCCGCAGAATGTCGGTTAACATGGAAAAACGGCGTGGCAAAACTCACTTTTCCCAAGGGTGCCACCTTGGGCGTTAAAGATTTACTGGCGGTACGACAGTAGGTGGTAGCGGGGAGGTAGCGCCGAGGCGCTTGTCTCTGCGATACATCGCCCCGAAAACCCCGTCCCGTTTTCGTCGCGGGTTGTGCAATGATGAGGAGAAGCCGTCTTGGTTTCCCGCAAAATGACAACCCCGCCCCTCTCCGCATCCGAGCATCACGCCAGTCCGCTTCGCCTGTGGCATACTGCTGATTGGCACTTGGGCCAGTCTTTTCACAACTTCGATCGCGAATACGAACACGCGCAGTTCCTGGAATGGATGCTCCAGCAACTCAAAGAGCGGCGTCCCGACGTGCTCCTCCTCTCCGGCGATGTGTTTGACTCCATCAATCCGCCGGCTTCTGCTCAGCGCCGTTTCTACTCTTTTTTACAAACCGCACGGGCCGCGTTACCAGGCCTTCAGATGGTCATTACCGCAGGCAACCACGATGCGGCTGCCCGATTAGAAGCACCCGCAGACTTACTCGAAAGCCTGCAAATCTCGGTGGTCGGCACGGTTTCGCGGAACGCCGAGGGGAGAATCCTTCTCTCTAAGTTCATCGTACCCGTCAAAAATGCACTGGGCCAAGTCAAAGCCCTAGTGCTGGCATTGCCGTATTTGCGCCCGGCCGATGTGCCCCTTTTACCTGAGGCGAATAACCCTTACCTCGATGGCATCAGGGACTTGTACCATCAAGTCACCGCCGAAGCTACCCGCCTGCGAGATCGCCTCTACCCAGAAGCAGCACTAATCGCTCTCGGGCATTGCCACATGCAAGAAGGCGCCGAGTCGCGAGATTCCGAACGGCGCATCATCATCGGTGGGGCTGAAGCGCTCGGAAAGGACGCCTTTCCCCAAGAACTCGCCTACGTGGCCCTCGGCCATTTGCATAAACCGCAGGAACTGGACTCCGGCAGAATCCGCTACAGCGGAAGCCCCATTCCACTCTCGTTTTCGGAAAAAGACTACGCTCACCACGTCCTCGAAGTGGCTATCGAAAACGGCTGCCTGAGCTCGGTAACGCCGCTGCCCATTCCCAAGACGGTTCCTCTGTTGCGCGTTCCCGCAACGCGAGCGGTTCCCCTTGAGGAACTTCTGTTGCGGCTGGACGACCTCACAGCCGATCCGGCCCTTCCACCGGAACGGCATCCCTTCTTGGAAGTCCGCGTTCTGGATGATGGGCCGGATCCCACGCGTCGCCAAAGAATTGAAGACAAGCTGAAGGGCAAGTCCGTGCGCTTGGCAACGCTTCGGATGGAACCGTTGGCTCGCGCAGAGACAACGCTCCAAACCCTTGAGACGCCCAGCTTAGAGAGCCTCGAAAATCTGGATCCCCTCGAAATGATGCTAAGTGCTCATTTGGAGCACTATGGTGCCGAAGCTGAAGCAGATCTAAAGGCCGTCATGCAACAGATCTTAAACGAACTGCCCCAATGAAAATTTTACGTATTTCTCTCAAGAACATTGCTTCCCTAGCCGGACTGCACACCGTGGATTTCACGCGGGAACCGCTGGCGGATACCGGCCTATTTGCGATCTGCGGCCAGACCGGCTCTGGCAAAAGCACTCTTCTCGATGCCCTCTGCCTTTCTCTGTACGAGAAAACGCCAAGGCTTTGCTCGGGAGAGCGGGCCGCCAGAATGCAGGATGGCGAGAACGATATTGATCAAAAGGATGTCCGCAATCTGCTGCGCCGAGGTACAGGCGAAGGCTTTACAGAGGTGGCCTTTATCGGCGTCGACAATCAACCCTACACCGCGCGTTGGACCGTTCGCCGTGCACGGAATCGGAATGATGGTGCTTTGCAAGGCTCGGAAATGACCTTGTTCCGGGGGAATCTTGCCCCGGGCGCAGGCGGCGAAGTTGAGCAAGGCGGCAGACGCACGGAGGTATTGCCGGCGATCCGCGACAAAGTGGGCCTTTCCTTTGAGCAGTTTACCCGGGCCGTATTGTTAGCCCAGAACGACTTCGCGACTTTTCTCAAAGCTTCCGACAAAGATCGCGCTGAAATCCTTCAGGCTCTCACGGGTACCGAACGCTTCGGAGATATTTCCAAAGCGGTGTTTGAGCGGGCTGCAAAAGCCAATGCCGACCTAAAAGCGCTCAAGGCTACGCGCCAAGGAGCGGAGCCCTTATCAGAAGACGCACTCAAGCTCGCGCAAGAAGAACGAGACAAAGCAGTTGCCGATCTAAAAGTTGCCGAAGACAAGCTTGCAGAGCGCGAAAGGCATGCGAAATGGTTTGTCGATCTGGGCGCTTTTTCTGCCGAGGTCGCCAAAGCTGAGAGCGAGCACGAGCTCAACCTTGGACGACAAACGGAGGCGCAACCCCGACAAACTCAATTAGCGCACAACGAGTTCATTTCTGTGGAGGCTCGCACCCCCCGCGCAAACGAGTGGAACGCGGAGCGAAGTCTCGAACAGGCGGTTGATTCGCTTCAGCAAGCCACGCGCTACCGGGACACTGCAACAACTCTGCGCGATGAAAAAAGAACACGCTTGAATCACGCAGTACAGACACTCGAGGAAGCACAAACCGCCTTCCGAACTGCGGAGCCCCTGGTCAAAGAGGCCCTCGCCCTTGATGCGCAGTTGGAGCCTTTAAAAGCGGCTCAGGAAAAAGCGCAAGGGCATCTACGCGAGGCGCAAGCCACGGCGAAAAATGCCCTCGACGCCAAGAATGCTTGCGAGAAACAGTGTGCTAACCTCGAAACAGAGCTTACAAGCACCCAAAAGAAGCGCCTTAAACTGGAGCGCTTCGTTCCATTCCTTCCAGATCGCCTTGCCTGGCGCGACCGCTTGGAGCAGGCCCTTTCTGCAAGGCAAGACTTGGAAAAAGCAACAGTCAACCTTGGCCTCTTGAAAAAAGCGGCTCAGGAAAAAGCGGACTCCGAACAACGCCAAGCAAAAACACATCAGACACTTACGACTGAGCTTGAGCGCCTCTCAACTCTCTTGGAGGAAGCCAGAACCGTCGCCAAGACATTTGATGCGGCTCAAATTGCCACGGAACAGGCCGCCAACCAATCTGCGCTCAAAGCTGTCAGTGAATTAAAGACGCACCTAAAAAATTGGAATCTCGTTACGGACAAGCATCTTGCCGTTGAAAAAGAAATAACAGAGCGCACCCAGGAACTGGAACGCGAGGTACTTAGAGAAAGCCTCGTCACCACGAAGCTTCTGCCCGAAGCCAGCCTCCTCCTTGATAGCGCGAAAAAATCGTTCGAGTTGGCAGCGACCGCCGTGGATGCAGCGTCCGCAGGGCTACGCGAGAAACTAGAGAACGGCAAAGAATGTCCGGTGTGCGGAGCCAAAGAGCATCCCTACGCCGCGCATGCGCCGACGGAGGAACTAGTGGCATTGAAGGCTCTACGCGCAGACACCGGGGCTAAACAAGATGCTTGGACGGGGTTGGTACGCGAACAAGCCAGCCTGGCAAAGAGTGTCAAAACAGCGTCCAAAGAAATCGCAGCCAAAGCAGAAGAACTTAAAAAACTCGCACACGAGTTGCATTCTCTCAATGCGTTCGTTCCAGTCCACACGGAGGCGGTTTCGCTCTGGGCTACCGAACTCAACGCGCGCCGAGACGTGATCGAGGCACGCCTCGGTGCACTAGAGAGCACGGCCGAACAAATCACGGTGCGCGCAGAGGCTCACCGTGCCGCGGAAATGCACCTCAAGAGCACGCTGGAGAAAAGAGACGCAGTCGAGAAACAAGTTAGCGCAAGTCAGCGACTGCTGAGCGGCTATCAGCGTGATGCCGCCGTGGCCCTAACGAACCTCGCAAACGCGAAGGCCACGCATGAGACTCGCCAGAACACCTACACAAGCGAAACCGGGAAGCTTGCGCCGCTTTGGACAATGAGCGCCAAGGCTGAGGCTGCATTTGAGGAGGATGCACGCCGCTTTCAGGAGCATTTTCTCAATGAACTCGAGCAGCTTGCGGGTCTCGAAGAGGAACTCAAAGGATTGCAAGAGAGTATCGCGAAAGCTCAGGCGGACCTCATCCATTTGGCAAACGCCCTGAATCAAGCCGACGCTCAAGTTGTCCAGCGCGCGCGCGAGCTAGACGTCGCCACAAATGCATACACTGTCGTACACACCAAACGCTCAGGTTTGTTCCACGGGCAGCCGGTGCACGCAATCGAGCGCACGTTCCAACAGAACTTGGATACCGCTGAAAAGGTAAAAATCGCTCTATCCAAGGAGCTTGAAGAAGCTGAGCTGACGCTGAAAGGCATTAGTTCAGAATTAAACAGCATACAAAAAACAGCGGCCACGGCCCGCGCAGCCCTGGCCGCCGCAACTCTAACGCTTGAATCTTGGCTGACCGCATTTTTCAACAGGACAGGCACCAAAATCGACCGCGCAGCACTCGATCGTATCCTGCTGCTAGACAACGCTTGGTTCGCCCACGAACGCGCGGCACTAGAGGCCATCAAGGCGGATGTAGCCAAGAGTAGCGGCGCACTGAGCGCCCGCCAATCAGCCCGCCAAGTGCACCTGAATGGGCGTCCAACGGCAGACGACGAAACACTCGTCAAGGCCGATTTACCCCTCCTCGCCCATGCGCGCAACACCTTAAAGTCGGTACTGGAGGACCGGCAGCATCACCTCCGAACAGACGCTGAGCGCCGTTCCAACGCGATGGAATTGGACCGCCAAATCGCCGAGCACGCGCGTCAAACGTTACCATTGCAAAAACTGGACGACCTGATCGGCTCCGCAGATGGCGCTAAGTTTCGGAACATCGCCCAGCGTCGTACGCTCGACGTCCTCCTCGGCTACGCCAATGCACAACTCGACCTTCTCGCGGGTCGGTACAGGCTAGAACGCATTCCCCGCTCCCTCAACCTGCTAATGGTAGATCGGGACATGGCCGATGAGCGACGCTCCGTGCACTCCCTGTCTGGCGGAGAATCGTTTCTAGTTTCGCTGGCCCTCGCGTTGGGCCTGGCTTCGCTCACTTCAAACAGGCTCCGCATTGAGTCGCTGTTCATCGACGAAGGCTTCGGTAGTCTCGACCCCGAAACCCTCAGCACGGCCACAAACGCCCTCATGCACCTACAGGCGCAAGGCCGCAAAGTCGGCGTTATTTCACACGTCACAGAAATGGCGGAGGCCATTAGCGTGCAAATTCGAGTGCTCAAAGGACGGAGTGGTGCCTCGCGCATCGAGGTGCCAGGCGCGGAGCCTGTGGCCATCGTGGAGGAACTCGTACAATCTGAGGCTACCCCTCGGGTCAAAGGAGGCACAAGCGAACCCAACATCGATCCGGAGAGCGTGGCTGAGCACATACTGAGCATCCTCCGCCAAGCGGCAGCGGGAAGCGGTGAGCAAAAAGTTTCTACCAAGACGTTGCGAAGCCAAATTGGCTGCTCGCCAGAGGCGTTCAACGCAGGCCGTGATCTCTTGGGAAGCAAAGTGGCGCTCGAAGGACGCAGCTTGCGCCTTAACTGAGACGCAGCGCGCGGGCACCTCCGCAAAGCCGCCTGTTGCGCGAATTTGGGGATGTTCCCAATAAGAAACAGCCTCCCTGCGGGGTTAGCTTATCGTCCGTGGACATCTTCCCATGCCATCCTTCGACTTCAAATTTCCCCGTCTTTTCACGCGTCTTTTGAACGCAGGCGTCCTCGGATTAATCGCCGGATTGTTCAGCCACACAGACGCTGCGGTCACAGAGGCACCCCAGGCCTCCAATAATGGCGTGCACGCTGAAATGCCCGAGAAATACCGCGCATTCTTCCAAAGCCATTGCACAGAGTGTCATGGCGAAGAAAAGCAAAAAGGCAAAGTTCGTCTGGATAACATTTCATTTACGGTTGATACCGTAAAAAAAGCGGATGAGTGGGCGAAGATTCTTAACTCGTTAAACTCGGGCGACATGCCCCCCGAGGAGGCCAAACAACCGGCGGCGAATGTAAAGGCCGACTTCCTGGACGCGCTCTCGCAGACGATGGTCATGGCAAGAAAGGCGCTTTCAGACCAGGATGGCAACATCACCATGCGCCGCCTTAACCGCCGCGAATACCGTAATACTTTGCGCGAGTTGTTAGGCGTAGAATTAGACGTAAACGGGCTTCCATCAGACGGTGGTGCCGACCGGTTTGACACCGTAGGCGCCGCTTTATTTATGTCACCGGACCAGTTTGAGTTGTATCGCGACCTGGGACGTAAAGCGCTCACACTCAGCTTTCAGTTGGCAAAAGAAACTCCGAAGGTTCAAAAACAACACATCGAGCCGGAATTGGAGTTAACGGCAAAAATGGAAAAGGACCTCGCTTATTGGAATGACATCCGAAAGCGCTATCGAAAATGGACACTCCAAGTCGATGCGGCGGCAAAGTTTCCAGAAAACGTTAAAATAGCGGCAGAATTAAAGGAAAAAACTAAAGCGAACCCCGCAAAGTTTTATTTTGCATGGGATAAACTGCAAGGCGCCCCAGCTCCAAAAGAGTTTGGATTCTCCGATGCCATTGACGCAGACATGATGAACGGGCGTTGGGAAACTCACGCACCCTACATTGCAGACTACCTCACCCAGCCTCAGGTCAAAACAGGTGCCTACCTGGCCTCTGCGAACATTCAACGTTGGATCAACGTCCGGGTTCCAGCCCAATGGCCAGTCGGTGCATACAAGGCTCGCATCCGACTCGCTGCCACAAAAGAAGGACCGACGAACAGGCGCTTCATTGATTTTCTATCTGGCGTTAATTCTGCACAGCTTCTGAGCACGCATCAGGTGACAGGCACCATGGAGGAACCGCAGATTCTGGAGATTCCGTTTAAGGTGGAATCAGCGACAGGACGCAGCTTTGCGATTGCAGAGAAATCGATGTTAGGCAACGCAGATGGTTTCTCGTTTCACGACGTTCTTTTTGCCTCAGGCTATCAGGCAAACAACATCGGACCTGAATTTGCCGTATGGGTCGATTGGATCGAACTGGAAGGCCCATTTCCATCTTCTCAAATGACAAAAAGCCTCTCGGATGTCCGCTCCATGTTGGAACAATTCGAAAAGGATCCCAACAACGCGCTCGGTTTTCTAAACGAGTTCTCACAACGTGCTTTCCGTGGAAATACTCCAGATGCAGACTTTTTAGATAAATTGGCGCGCTTGTATGAAGTCAGGAGGAAAGGTGGCGAAAAACCCACCGACGCAATCCTTGAGCCGCTTTCTTTAATTTTAGCTTCGCCGAGTTTCCTTTATTTAGCAGAACCAGCCGGTGATGAAAAAAAGCGGTCTCTTTCTGACTTAGAACTGGCAACGCGTCTCTCGTTTTTTCTGTGGAGCGCACCACCAGATCCGGAACTGTTGAGGCTGGCGAAGGCCGGTGCATTAAATAAACCGGAGATTCTCGCCCAACAAGTGGAACGCTTGCTGGCGGATGAACGCGCGATTGAATTCACCAGAGCCTTTGTCAGTCAATGGCTCGGGATTACTCGACTGGACTTTTTTCAGTTCAGTCTCAAGACGCACCCGACCTTTGATCTCCCTACCAAGGCTGCCGCGAAGGAAGAAGTATTTCAAACGTTCGCGCATTTGCTCCACCACAGGGAAAGCCTCACACGGCTTCTGAAAGCCGACTTTGCGGTCCTCAACGGGCTGTTAGCGGGTTATTATGGGATAGCGGGCGTCCAGGGAGACGCGTTCCGACCAGTCAAACTCCCCGCTGAGTCACCGCGTGGAGGCCTACTGGGCATGGCTGCCATTCTTGCAATGGGCGGCAATGGCGACCAAACGAGTCCCGTCGAGCGTGGGGCTTGGGTACTGCGCAAGCTCCTAAACGATCCCCCGCCACCCGCACCCGCCAACGTGCCCCAACTCAATCGACTGGCAGGTAAACCTCTCACCACTCGGGAACGTATCGCGCTGCATCAGGAAGATGCTCAGTGCATGCAGTGCCATCGTAAAATCGATCCCATCGGGTTCGGGCTCGAAAACTTCGATGCCGCCGGAAAATGGCGCACAGTGGATCTGCGACCCGATGTACCACCGCAAAAGCGTGAGATCGATGCTTCAGGCGCTTTTTACAAAGGACCAGCCTTCAAAGATGTATTTGAACTACGCGATTTGATTGCAGCTAAACCTGAGCGATTTGCACGCGGATTTGTAGAAGCTTTAATTGAATACGGATTGGGGCGTGCGTTTGGCTTTTCAGATGAAGACCTAGCCAATGAGATTGTCGCCAAAGCCGGGGCGAAAGATTTTCAACTCCCCGAATTCATTCACGCACTTGTGGCCAGCAAGGCATTTCACTCCAAATAACTTACTTTCCCCAGCAACCATGACGCCCCAACTATCCCGCCGCCATTTTCTACGGGCTACAGGTTCTTTAATCGCTCTGCCAGCACTGAAATCCCTTGGGTTCCGTGCATTCGCCGCTGAGCGTATTGTAGCACGTCCCAAACGCATGATTTTCCTCGGTTTAGGCTTTGGCGTGACGCAAGAAACTTGGTTTCCCGACCTGAACCAACCCGGCACAGAATACACTCTACCTGATGGACTTGCTCCCTTGGCACGACACAAAAACTCATTGAGCGTGGTACAAGGATTGAGTAACCAGTATTCCAAAGATGCGCACTGGGGTAGCACGTTTTGGTTAACAGGTGCCAATCGGTTTGCAGAAGCCGGACAAAGTTTTCACAACACGATTTCTGTCGATCAGGTAGCAGCTCAGACCCTCGGAAAAGAAACACGCCATAGCTCTATTCAACTCAATGGCGCCGACCCAAACATTGATGGTCAGGGCCATGGCCCAGGGCTTTCACTCGCTTGGAATGCAGCCGGCAAACCGATGGGTGGCTTAAACAGCCCTGTGCTTTTATTTCATCGTTTGTTTTCAGAGGAAAACATGTCGCTCGAAAAGCGCCAGGCTATGCTCGCACAAAATCGAAGCGTTTTAGATGCCGTCCTTACCGATGCAAAAAAGATGCAACGGAACCTCACCAAGACGGATAACGACAAGCTAAACGAGTATTTTCAAAGCATCCGCGAACTCGAAACGCGTATCGCCAAAGGAGAGCAATGGCTCGGTGTGCCGAATCCCAAAGCCCCCTTCCCCGAACCCAGCGAAAGTCTACGCGGTCGGGAAGAAGTGAAACTGATGTACGACTTAATGGCGGCTGCCTTTCAGGCGGATAGTACCCGAGTATTCACTTACCGGCAGCCCATTGAGACGCTGATCAAAAGTCTCGGCATCAAGGTCGCGGCACATGACATGAGTCATTACGCGCCTGGGGAACGCATGGAAGCCTCCCAGTTGCGCGACCGTTCCCAGAGTGAACTACTCGCAGGATTGCTCGACAAGTTGCAGGCCGCCAAAGAACCGGACGGCACTTCGTTATTAGATCACACCTGCGTGGTTTATGGCAGTAACTTGCGCTCCGTTCATACCTTAGATAACTGTCCCACGGTCGTGGCGGGTCGCGGAGCAGGAGTAAAGCTAGGACATAACCTGGTGCTCCCCAGGAACACGCCCCTCTGCAATTTGTGGCTGACACTGCTGCGCGGCGTTGGCGTCGAGGCCGAGCGGCATGGAGACAGCTCCGGTGTCATCAAAGAGATGATCGCTTAAATCACGACGGGAGGAAGTGTATCGATCGACGTTTTAAGATGCCAACGGTATGGGCCACTGAGCGCACTTTACTCTTTCTCACCCATTAGAATTACCCCACCCCCGAGCCAGCTCATTTTCCCGAGTCCAACCAGTTTTAGGTCAAGCCAAGCGCACGTTTGCGGCTCACCAGCAGTAATAAATTGGCCCCCACAACAAGCGATGCACCCCAATAAAACGCGGTGGAAAGCACCTCGTTCGGGTAGGCTACGTCGGCGAGCCTTGAAAACATGCCGGGTAAAAACAGGGCCCATACCGTCGCAAAAATGGGTTCCGTGGCATAGATCAGCCCCGCCTGCGTCGAAGAAACGAGCGGCTGCCATTGCGTCATTGTCGCGTAGCCATAAACAGTCGAAAAAATGGTGAGGATCGCCGTCATGCAAAGCACAGGCATCGTGGTGTAAGCGGCGGCCATCTGCGCCCAGACATGGCAGCTCTCCCCTGTAAATGCCCCCCAGCCCACCACAGGCGCAAACACCAGCGCCTTCACCGCGAACATCACCGTCGCAGTAGCGCGCATGTCGTTATGTTTGTAGCGTTCCCGTTCCAATGCCAAAATCTGACCGGTGAACAGGGCAGCCGCGCCGATGGTTTCCCATTCGCCAAGCCCGAAAGCAATCCCCCCAGCGTTCACCCCACTTAAGACGGCACAGCCGACCAGTACCATTCCACTGGAAACCATCACCCAAATGCTGGGCCTCGATCGGGTGCGCACCGCCACAGCGATAGGCACAAAGATGCAGGTGAACTGCGTAAAAAACGCTGAGGTACTAGCGGGAATACTGTGCTGCGCGTTGGTTTGGAAAAGCATCCCAACCCCTCCCAGCAGGCCTAACTCAATGCCCTGGCGCACCTCACTCCAACCCATCCCCAACACCTCTTTACGATAGATGGTACCCATGATCAGCGCGGCAAAAGCCATACGCACCACGAGCGTCAGAGCAGAATGAAACCAGTCCTGCTGCCCAGGAATAAGCGCATCCTGCGCAAGCATCACCGCTTTTGCCGTGGGAAAACTTAACCCCCAGGCCGCCGTCGCGAGAAGAAGCCGCCAGACGGCACCTGAGGAACTAGTCATGCACTTAAGCTTATCCCTCTCCTACTGCGCGGGCAAGGCCACCTGACTGCGCTGCATGAGGTAGCCAATCAAATCCCGGCGTTGATTCGGGCTGAGCGCATCGAGTAGCCCCTCAGGCATCATCGACACAGGCAACTCCTGTAGCCCGCTCACATCGCTGCGCTCGAGCGTCACCTTGTCCGTCATGGTCTGAAGTGAGAACGTCTTCTCGGTCTTGTCACGAACCATGCCATTGAGCACGCGGCCATCCTTGAGATTAACGATGGTCATGCGGAAATCCGCGCTCACCACGGCGCTTGGATCCGCGATGTTTTCCAGCAGATAATCCAGATTGTCTCGCCCGGCACCCGTCAAATCCGGCCCGATTTTCCCGCCTGCACCATAAAGCGCATGACACGTTGAGCAGACGTTATTAAAGACCACACGGCCCTGGCTTTTGTCAGCCTTCGCCAAAACCTCGGGTGTCAACTCTGTCTTAAACTTCGCAATCAACGCCTTCTTGTCGTCACCACTCTCGTGCAGCTCACCCCAGACTGCCGTCAACTTCTTATCCAACTCCGGATCCTTAAAGCTCCGGATCTGCCGTACTGCGTACGTGGAAATACTTGTGCGCGGGATTTTTCCAGATTCAACGGCCGCCAGCAAAGGGCGGACGAAGGATGCCCTTGAAACCAAGGTCGCGATGATTTTGGACTTTTCTGTAGAATGAAATGCGGGGTAGGCCGCCACCAGTTTTGCCCCGATCTCAGGCTCATCAAAAAGCGCAAGCCCGTTGGCTGCAACGGCGTTGATAAGCTGCACGGGAAGTAAACTCTCACACAAGGAACGCAAATCAGGCGTCCGACTGTCGATGAGCAACTGCAACGCCGCCTTGCGCCCGGCCATGTCGGCATTCTTGTCGAGGGCGACTTTTTTAAGCGCGTCCAAGGCCCGGCCATCACCGAACACGACACTCAAATCGCGCACACGCTCCAGGAGCCCGGCGTCGGTCGTAGAGGTAATTTTCTGAACAAAGCCATCCCACGCAGCAGGCTTGGGCGCTTTGCGCCAACCGATGAGCGCCCTGGCGATTCCGCGCATCACATCGACCTGAAACGTCTCTGAAACGGAGGCGGCTTCGAGCAGCCGGTTGATGGCGGCTGGTTGCTGCTCAATGTCTTCGGTCAGCCGACGCGCGATGAGTTCGGTGATCTGCGGCCACTGACTTTGAGCAGCGACTTTCACCACAGCGTCGAGGTTCGCATCCGCTACGGGGATAAGGCCGTACCAAACTAAGAGAGGGAGATTATGGTCAGCGGCGTCTTCCTTGTGGGCAACCAGCTCCGTGGCGAGCGCAGGACGGTCTACGAGCGGAAGCCTCTGGAGGACGGAAGCAAGCGCCAGCCGCACCAAACCGGAAGGCTCTGTACGAGCGAGCGCGGTAAGTTTGGCCACTAACTCTGAGGCAGGCGCCTGGCCCATAGAGCTTGGGCGAGTCGAAGTGACGTTGTCTAAACTCCAGCGATCGGTGAGCAACCGAATCGCCCATACGCGTATGTGCTCGTCCTGATGCTGAAGGAGCGATTCCAGAAACTGAGCGTCTGCTCCGCCGATGGCGTAGAGCGACCACAGGGCGCGCAGCTTAATCACCACGTCCGACTGCTTTTCAAACAATGCGCGTAAAGGTTGTTTCGCATCGTCCACGGATACTCCGGCGCTCATGCGGTCCAGAAGCACCCGGCGCGCTTGGCGTTCGTACCAGGCGTTCGCGTGGGAGTGAAGCTGTACGAGTTCGCTCGCGGAAAGCTTCGCCAAATCCAGACCAGCCACGGGCTTGGGATCGCCATACTGGATTTTGAAAACACGCCCGCTAGTGCGGTGCACGCCGTTGCGCTCGTGGCACTCACCGGTGTCGCTCCAGTCGATCGCAAACACGGCACCATCCGGGCCGCAGCTCAGGTCTAAACCGCGAAACCACTTGTCTGACGGAAAAAAGACGTCGTCGCCGTGATGACCCACATACCCGGAACCCGCGCGGGCTAGGATCTCCTGGTTGGCGCGGAGCCCGTGCATGTTGAAGGTAAAGAGGTTATCACGAAACTTTTGCGGCCAATTGTCCCCTTGATAAATGAGAGCCCCGATGTGCGCGTGTCCACCGCCGAAGGCATCGGCCGCTCCGTTGCGGGACTTGGTCCAATGCTGAGTATTGTCGAAATGAAAATGATCAGCGTGTTGATCAATGAGCTCATAGGTCCTACGGCCTCCCTCAATCGTAGAGCTACGCACGAAATGAGCGCCTGTAATGCTGTGCCACAGATGGCCGTTTACGGTGTTTACAAAAAAGAGTTCGCCGTACTTGTCCCAGTCGTGCCCCCAAGGGTTGGTAGTGCCGGAATTCAGTGCTTCAAACACTTTCGTCGTGGGGTGATAACGCCACATCCCACCCCGCAAAGGGACGCGATCGCCCGGCGCCGTTCCCGGAGCGCCGATGTCTCCCGGGGCTGTTCCGCCACAACGCCCGTACAGCCAGCCATCCGGCCCCCAGCGCAGACCGTTCGCAAAGTTGTGGTAGCTCTGCTCGGGAATGGTGAACCCATCCAGCACCACCTGCGGCGGGCCACTCGGAACATCGGCCTGTTTGCCCTCGGGAATGAACAAGAGCTGAGGTGGGCACATTGCCCAGACTCCCCCCTGCCCCACCTCAAGGCTAGTGAGCATCTGAAGTTCATCCGTAAACACCTTGCGCTCGGCCAACTTGCCGCTCCCATCTTTATCCTCAAAAATCAAAATTCGATCACGCAACCCAAGATCAAACTTTATGGAAGCCTCTGCGTAGGTGTAGTTTTCAGCCACCCAGAGTCGGCCTCTGGAATCCCAAGTCATCGCAATAGGGTTTTGGACGTCGGGCTCGGCCGCCGCGAGCTTCACATTGAAGCCCTCGGGCACCTTGAACTTCGCCGCGGCCTCGGCTGCGGGCATGGGGCCGGTTTGATCAGGCTCGGAGTTGTAGGGAGTGGGAAAGGGCGATGCCACCCCAGTGAGGGCCCCCCAAGGCATGAGCAAAAGGGAAAGGCAGGGGAGAAGGAAGGACCGGTTGAGCTTCATGGTTCGGGAGAAAGCGGCGTGGCAGGAAAGCGGGCAACGTTTTGAGTCACAATGGGAGATGGAACTTAGGGACTAAGAACGCCTAAATTAACTCAAAAAGGAATGGTCACTGCCGAGGCGCAGAGGACGCGGAGAAATTACAGAATCACCTTCAAAATGAGTTTTTATAAAAGCTCCACGTTCTCCACATCTCCGCGTGAGGTTACCTTTTTTAGGCGCTCTCAGGGTGGTTTTGACTCTCATGAGTGCTTTGCCCCGGCAAATTCAAGGCGCACGTGGCCCTTTCCTTCTGCTCAGTTTGCTTATTCCTCCTAGCTCCTGGTATCCTTAGCCCATGCCTTTTGAACTCGCCTCTGACTACGAGCCGCGTGGCGACCAAGCCCAGGCTATCGCAAAACTCGTGCGCTCTCTGGAGGCTGGCAACCGCCACCAGACCCTCCTCGGCGTTACCGGTTCCGGCAAGACCTTCACCGCTGCGAACGTCATTCGGGCTCTGGACCGCCCCACGTTAGTCATCTCCCACAACAAAACCCTCGCGGCCCAGTTGTACTCCGAATTCAAACAATTCTTTCCCAACAACGCGGTCGAATACTTTGTCTCCTACTTCGACTACTATCAGCCCGAAGCCTACATTCCCTCCAGCGATACCTATGTGGAAAAGGATTCTTCCATCAACGAAGAGATCGAACGTTTACGCCTCTCCACGACCTCCTCACTTCTGACCCGTCGGGACGTCCTCGTCGTCGCCTCCGTCTCCTGTATCTACGGTTTGGCCTCGCCGATGGATTTTCTGGAAATGCTACTCACCATCCGTAGCGGCCAAGTTCTTTCGCGAGACGTCCTTTTGGCGAAACTCGTGGAGATGCTCTACGAACGCAACGACTACGAATTCGGCCGGGGCCGCTTCCGAGTCCGAGGCGATACCGTTGAAATCCAGGCCGGCTCGGCTGATGAAGAAGCCGTTCGCATCGAATTTTTCGGAGACGAGGTAGACCGACTCACGCTGTTTGACCCGCTCACGGGCCATACCTTGGGCAAGTTGACCGTGTTCACTCTTTTCCCAGCCAAACAGTTCGTCACCCCCGCTGATAAACTTCAGGCCGCGATGAAAGACATCCGCGTTGAGCTAGAGGACCGTGTGTCCTGGTTCGAGTCCAACGGTAAACTGCTGGAGGCCCAGCGCATTCGGATGCGCACCGAGTACGACCTGGAGATGATGCAGGAAATGGGATTCTGCAGCGGAATCGAAAACTATTCCCGCCATCTTACCGGTCGGCCTCCGGGCTCCCGCCCTTACACGCTGCTCGACTTTTTCCCCAAGGACTACCTCCTGGTGGTTGATGAATCCCACGCCAGCCTGCCACAGATCGGTGGCATGTACGAGGGCGATCGTGCCCGCAAGACCACCCTGGTCGACCACGGGTTCCGCTTACCCAGCGCCCTCGACAACCGGCCCCTTAACTTCCCCGAATTCATGGAGATGACCCATCAAGGTCTCTACATCAGCGCCACCCCAGGGGCGTTCGAATTTCGCAACTCCGTTGTGGGCAACTCCACCTTCCTCCCCAACCCAGAAGGCGGCCTCAAAGAAAGCGGTCCAGGAACTTTCCAACGCATTTCGCGCACCGACATGCCCATTGAGCAGTTCGACGTCACCACTCCGGGGGCCGTCCTGATTGCCGAACAGATCATTCGTCCCACTGGCTTACTGGATCCGGAAATTACGGTGCGCCCCTTGCAGGACCAGATCGACGAAACGATGGAATTGTGTCGGCAACGGGCCGAAAGCAACGAACGCACACTCGTCACGACGCTCACCAAACGTACCGCCGAAGATCTAGCTGAGTATTTAAAGGATGTCGGATTGCGGGTGCGCTATTTGCACAGTGACATTGATACGATCGAACGGGTCGAAATCTTACGGGGCCTGCGCGCAGGCGAGTTTGATACCCTCATTGGCATCAACCTGTTGCGCGAAGGCCTCGACCTGCCAGAGGTCTCTCTGGTGTGCATTCTTGATGCAGACAAGGAAGGCTATTTGCGCTCCCAGACTTCGCTGATCCAGACGGCAGGCCGGGCAGCGCGCCATGTGAATGGCCAGGTGTATCTATTTGCAGACACCATTACGCACAGCATGCGACAGCTCATGGAGATCACCGAGTATCGTCGCTCCAAACAAATGGCGTACAACAAGCTCCACGACATCACCCCCCAAAGTGTGCGCCGAGCCGTTCAGGAAAGCTTGCACACGATCATTCGCGGTGGCGGATCACCTGAGGCGGGCGTAGAAGGCT
Source organism: uncultured Spartobacteria bacterium (assembly GCA_903916085.1). Taxonomy (GTDB): domain Bacteria; phylum Verrucomicrobiota; class Verrucomicrobiia; order Chthoniobacterales; family Chthoniobacteraceae; genus Chth-196. The sequence continues at coordinate 226 of CAIWVL010000146.1, read as the reverse complement.
CCGAGGCGAACCAGTCCTTGGCAGAAACACTCAAGGAACTGGAAGAGGAAATGGCCAAGGCGGCGGGGATGCTGGAATACGAGAAGGCCGCGTTGCTACGCGACCAAATCCGCGAGTTACGAGCCGGCGCAGGGTTGGTGGTGGACGCAAAAATCCAAGTGGCAGCGAAGAAACGTGGCAAAAAACGTAAGAGCGCCTAAAAAAAGGCAACCTCACGCGGAGATGC